>NZ_JBPJUQ010000033.1:0-104219 GCF_051192615.1 Streptosporangium sp. G11 | reverse complement strand
ACCTTCACCTCCCGCGACACCGCCACCCTCAACCCCGACCCATCGGTGCAGGCCAACCGCTACACCTACGCCAACGCTAGCCCTCTCACCCACACCGACCCCACCGGCCACAGCTCATACGAAGCGCTCCAAAACGCAGGCTCCCGCCCCTCCTCCGACTGGACATTCAACGCGCCAGAAGTCATTCCCGGTCAGCCGTACTACTCATGGCCCGATCAGCCGGGCGGCCTTTACCCCCAGTTCAACGAGGGCGAGGAGATGTGGTGGGAGGAGCGCTACGGAGACTACGCGCTGCGACCACAGATCACAGACGAAGAAGCCAAAAAGTGGGGCATCATGCCCACCGGCAGGCCCATGCCAAAGGACATGGAAGAAGAATTCTGGAAAGCGAGCGAGGACGCACGTAAAGAATTCCTGGTGCTGTACAACGTCATGCAGATGTACAACACAGAAGTCACCAACGACGACATAGTTGTTCAGTGGATACGGCTCAATCCTCCAACAAATTCGCCAGCGTCACCTGGCGCACCGCCTCAGGCAAGCAGCGGCGGTAACGGCGGGTGGGCAGCCTGCGCCCGACTGTATTCAAAAAAGGCATGCCAAGAGTGGCGCGACGCAGCAGTGAAAGCCGCCGCACTACAAGGGGCGAGGGAAGAGTGCTCACAAATACCGGCAGGGAAAGGTGCAGCAGATAAGCTTCATGCATGCACTAATCTGATACAGATGGCAGGGATGACCACCGCGGACTGGTGGGCTTTAATTAAGGATAAAGCTAAGAAGTCACTGCTTTTCCAAACTATCGATCTCCTTGCAGGAGATGCTATGGCCTGTAGGGACGGCGACTTCGTGTCCTGCATACTCATGGTCTCCGATATCGCTGGTGGTCCCGCATCTAAGGGAATTAAAGCACTCGGAAAGAAGCTGGGGGTCGCAGGAACTGTTTTTGCCAAGGCGGCCAGAGCTTGTTCAAGCTTCCTTCCTGGCACCAAGGTTCTTATGGCCGACGGTTCTCTAAAGTCAATAGAAAAAGTTAAAATTGGCGACTCTATAATAGCGGCAGATCCCAATGCAAGAAAGAGCGAAAAACAACTTGTTACGGCGTTGATTACTAGTCTCGGAGTTAAGCATTTAGTTCGACTGCAGGTTGATGTAGACGGTAACAATGGTGACAAGCTCGGGCAGGTCACCGCGACAACAGAGCACCCCATATGGGCGGTCGATCAAAAACGTTGGGTTGACGCCGGTAATCTCGCAGCGGGTGCGATCCTGCTTTCCGCTGAAGGCAAAAAACTGAAGCTCGTCTCCACTTACAGATATACCCAGGATAAGCAGCGAGTTCATAATTTAACGGTAGAGAGAAGTCACACCTACCATGTAGCGGCTGGAACCGCTAACTTACTCGTTCATAATGCATCGCCCTGCTCCAAGATGGTGTCAAAAATTGGCGATGATCCATACCTCATTAAAGCTGCCGAAGAAGCAGGTAGGAGCAGCCAGAAGGGTATGGATCAGCTATTTGATCAACTTTTGCGAGGAAATATGAACCCTGGCATCGGATCAGAGGCACTTAAGGGTACTGATGTAATGTACGCGCGCCACCGCAATGGTGCACGAATGTTTTTCCGAAAAGTTGGCGATACAATCGTAATTGTAGGCAAGGCAGACAAGCGTAACGAATCGAAAGTAATCGCAAGGTTGGAGAAACTCTATGGACAGTAGTGCATATTACTCACGACAAGAGGAATCATTTTCCTTGCACATTCTACTAGGGGATGGAGTCGATCCCGATTCGATCGAGAAGGGAGATTCCATCGTCACTCTCCCTAACGGGAACCGGTATAGCGCCTTAATGATGACCAGGGAAGAAGTATCTCGAGTCATGGATCGTCACGCAATATCTGGAGAATCTCTTGGGGGTAACTATTTTTCAACACCGGATTTAATTGTCATTAGAGATAAAGGAGTAACCGTTATGGTAGACGTTATTCGCGACATTGTACATTCGGGAGAAATCGCCTTGCTGTTACCTCGAATAGTTGATGATGCATTGGAGATTACATCAATGTGATGCCGACAATTTCATTGATCTACTTTTCATTAAATGCCGCAGTACCCTAGAACTCTTACGTACTTTCTGAGAAGCCTCCGGGCATCCGGCACCGACAAGGCGTCATCGCCAGCGTGCGGGTGCTCTCGTCCAGGTGGACCACCGTCTTGGAGCCCAGGCAGTAGCGGCATCCCAGGACGGCGGGGGCTGCAGAGTCGGACCAGATGCGGTGCTTCCAGACCGGCGGCGGTCCGACGGGCGGCGGAGCAGGTTCGGCGGGCTCGTGCTCGGCGCCGACCCAGCCCCGGCCGTGGCAGAACCGGCAAGCGATACGCAGGCGGCCCAGCCGCTGGCCTCCTTCTCCGTCGCATTCAGGGCAGGTGATCGGGTCGGTCATCGCCGCCCCGTCCCGGCGCACGAGGCACAGGCAACCCAGATGCTCTGCTTGGTGCTGCTGCCGTTGCGGTCGATCCAATCCCCGCCCGCACCCAAGCAGATGTCACAGATCGGTACGTTCTCCTCGTCGGCCATACCTCGACGCTACGCCGCCCTGAGAACCTCGTCAGGTCCTTCCCCGGCCTTGGGGAACATCGGTACGGTCGGTGGCGCTGAGATTGATCATGATCGTGCACTGGGCAGCGGTAAAGGGCCGTTTGTGAGAGGAAGGGGGGCGCCGGTATCAGCCGAGGGCGGGCATTCCGCCCATGGCGCTGAGGGTGGTGCCGTTGACGTAGCTGGCGGCCTGAGAGGCGAGGAAGGTGACGGCTCCGGCGATTTCCTCGGCGTCCGCGAGGCGTTGCAGTGCGACGGCCTTTCCGGCGGCTTCGAAGGCGTCGCCGAAGGCGGCGGTGCCTTCGGTGCGGGTGGGGCCGGCCGCGACGGCGTTGACGCGGACGCCTGCCGGGCCGAATTCCGCGGCCCAGACACGGGTGAGGGATTCCAGGGCGGCCTTGGTGGCGCCGTAGATGCCTGTGCCCAGGCCCGGTGTGGTGGCGGCGCCGCTGCTGATGTTGATGATCGCGCCGTGCCCGCGCCGGACCATGGCGGGTGCCAGGGCTTGGATGAGAAGGTAGGGGGCGCGCAGGTTGATGTTGATGTGTGCGTCGAAGGTCGCCCGGTCGGTGTCGGCGGTGCGGGCGAAGTGGAAGATGCCCGCGTTGTTGACGAGGATGTCGATATCTCCGGCGCGTTCGGCCAGGGCCGTCACCTCGGCGGGGTTGGATAGGTCGGCGGGTTCGAAGCGGGCGGAGCCGCCCAGCGCTTCGATGCGCTGGAGGGTGTCGGCGGCCCGCTCGCGGTCGCGGCCGTGGACGACGACGTGGGCGCCGCGTTCGGCCAGAGCCAGGGCACTGGCGCGACCGATTCCGGCGGTGGCTCCGGTGACCAGTGCCGTCTGGTTGGCGAGGTCCTTGTTCACGGTGGTCCTTCTTTCGTGCTCTCGATGATGTTCGGTGGGTGCGCTGGGCGTGCAGGACGGTGTCATGGATGGTGACGGGCTCGCCGTCGGATGTGGTGGTGGTGCGCGCCCGCGGCGACCGGGGCAGGACGGTCGTAGGTCGGCGGTCAGGTCGTCGGCGGTGCAGAAGAGGTCATCACATGCTCCTTCGGGTGTTGCTCGTGATCATGCGTGGGGAGCATCGGGGGCAGGGATGCGGCGCGCCCAGGTTCCGAAGAGGATCAAGGCGGTCAGGGGGAACGCAGCCGCGACGAGGAAGGTCGTGGACAGGCCGTTCTCCAGGCCGCCGGTGCCGGTGAGCACGCTGGCCAGGATGGCCAGGCCCATGCCGCCGCCGAGCTGCTGCAGGCCCTGGTTGAGGCTGGCGGCTGCACCGATGTGTTCGGCGGGCGCCTGGTGCATGATGACCGCGGTGACCGGTGCGAAGGTGGCGCCGGCGCCCAGGCCGAGCAGGACCGAGGGCAGCAGCACAGGAACGATCGAGGTGTCCGGGCCGGCCTCGGCGGCCACGAGCGACATCCAGGCGATGCCCAGCACGAGCCCGGTCAGACCCGCGATGCCGATGACCCGCTCTCCCAGCCGCGGCAGAAGCCGGGGGGTGAGCTGGTTGGCGGTGATCAGCCCGAGGGTGAAGGGGACCAGGGCCAGGCCGGTCTGGACGGGCGTGAAGCCGAGCACCTGCCGGGTCAGCAGGGTGGTGAAGAACAGGAAGCCGACCTGGCCCGCCGGAATGACCAGCATGGACAGCAGCGGTCCCGCGCTGCGCATCGAGGCGAAGAACGCCGGCGGCATCACCGGGTGCGGGTGCCGGCGCTCGACCAGAACGAGGGTGATCCCGGACAGGGCGGCCACGGCGAAAGCACCGATGACAACGGGACCGGACCAGCCACGCTCGGCTGCGGACGTGAAGGCGAACACCAGGGCCACCATCACCAGGGTCGAGGACGCGGCACCGGCGATGTCCAGCGAGGTGCCTTGGCGCGGCAGCTCGGGCAGGTGGCGCAGCGCGCCGGCCAGGACCAGGATGCCGATGGGCGCGTTGACGAACATCACCCACTCCCAGCTCAGAGTCTGGGTCAGCACGCCGCCGGCCAGCAGGCCCACCGCCGCGCCGCTGCCGATCGCCAGAACGAACATCGACAAGGCGCGGCTCCGCTGCGGGCCGGGCGTGGTGACGCCCATCAACAGCACCATCACGCTCGGCGCGGCCAGGGCCGCTCCCACGCCCTGTACGGCGCGCGCGGTCACCAGGACCGCCGCCGTCGAGGCCAGTCCTCCCGCGACCGAGGCGACGACGAAGACCGACACCCCGACCAGGAGAGCCCGCCGCGGGCCGATCAGCGAGCCGACCTTCCCGCTCAGCAGGATCAGCCCGCCGAAGGACAGCGCGTACGCGGTCACGACCCACGACAGACCCGCACTGGAAAAGCCCAGATCGCGGCCGATGTCAGGCAGCGCCACGTTCACGATCGAGGTGTCGACGACCAGCATCAGCTGCGTAAGCACCAAGATCATGACCGCTACCATCGTTGAGCCGCGTGGCACGGCCACCATCGGGCGGGCCACCTGCCCTCCTACCTGCTTGCCGGGCCCGTCCACGGGTGCGGTGGGCGTGCTGCCTCTGGCCATCCGGTGCTCTCCTGTCCTGCGGGAAGGGCCCCCTCCGGCGGGGTGCCTGCGACCAGGGTCAGGGCAGCACGGCGATGCGGCAAACATCCTTGCTGTGGTGGCAAACTGGAGGCATGGACGAGGGCACAGCAGCGACAATGGCGGCCGTCGGTCCCCGATTGAGGGCCCTGCGCACCCACCGCAACATCACGCTGACCCAGCTCTCTGAGACGACCGGCATCTCCATCAGCACGCTTTCGCGCCTGGAATCAGGACAGCGCCGCCCCACCCTCGAGCTGCTGCTGCCGCTCGCGCGGGATCTGCGTGTGGCCATCGATGAGCTGATCGGCGCACCCCACACAGGAGACCCGCGGCTGCACCTCAAGGCGGTCACCCGCAACGGCATGACGCTCCTGCCGCTGACCAGGCGCGCCGGAAACCTGCAGGCCTACAAATTGATCATCTCCCCCCGGACGCGGCCGCCCCAGCCCGAACGATCCAGCCACGAGGGCTACGAATGGCTCTACGTGCTCGACGGGCGCCTGCGCCTGGTCCTGGGCGACAACGACCTGACCATGGGACCGGGCGAGGCCGCCGAATTCGACACCCGCACCCCGCACTGGTTCGGCAACGCCGACGAACACCCCGTCGAAGTT
Organism: Streptosporangium sp. G11; assembly: GCF_051192615.1. NCBI lineage: Bacteria > Bacillati > Actinomycetota > Actinomycetes > Streptosporangiales > Streptosporangiaceae > Streptosporangium > Streptosporangium sp. G11. Next base: position 98,452 of record NZ_JBPJUQ010000033.1, on the reverse strand, counting down.
CTGACCCTCTTCGGTCACCAAGGAGAGCGCGCCCACCTGCGCGCTCACCCCACACCGGTCCGGCATCACCAGGAAGCCCCCGCGGACGACCGCCCCTGAACATCCTGCGGCGAGTACGCCCCGGCCCGGGTGAACCGGTAACGAGCTGCAAGATCACCCCGGGAGCGGACCGTCTCCGGCGTCAGGCCGCAAGCCGATCAACGCTCCGTCCGATCGCCGATGGCCGGTTCTCCCCATCGTCCCTCGCGGCCGAACATCCGCAGCAGGTCGTAGGCGCGGACCTGGTCGGTGACCGGGGAGCCGGCCACGCGCAGCATGTCAGGCCAGTGCGTGATCACCTTGTTCAGGTTGCCCCGGTTGCGGGCCAGGTCCTCCGGCACCCCGTACGTGCCGCTCTCCACGCCGAGCATGGTCGCCCGCCAGAACCGCCGGTCGTCCAGGTCGCGGAAGCGCGGGGAGAAGTTGTAGCCGAGGATCTTGAACAGGCCGAACACCATGTCGGAGTACGCGGCGTTGTCGGTGGCCACCGTCTCCGGCTTCACGCCGCCGTCGAGGTTCAGCAGCGCGTCCAGGATGTGCGGGGAGTCGCGCGGCGTGCCGGGGACGACCATCTGCCCGATGCCGGCGACCTGGTCGTTGACGGCGTTGAGCCAGGTGACGCCGCGTTCGAACCCGAAGTACTTCGGCGACGGCGCCGCGCTGATGATGCTGACGGGGACGACGAACCACAGCCCGTCGACCGAGGCCGGCAGGCCCTCGCCCCTTCCGGCCTCGACGACCTCCTCGCGGAGCTGACGGCTCAGCCCCCGGACGCCTACGAGCGATGGGCGACAGCGCCCCACGCGCCTACAGGCGTTCGTGCGCCCATTCCCGGAAGGTCGTGAGCGGGATGCCGAGCGCTCGCGCGAACTCCGGCCGGGCCGGCTGCCCGGCCACGTTCATGCGTTCGTGCGGGACCCCCGCCCACACCGGCATGCCGGCGGCGAGCGCCTCCTCCTCGGTCAGGTCGGGCGCGGCCAGCAGGGTGCCCAGCGCGGCGGAGAGCACCTCGGCGATCTCTGTCATCGGCAGGTAGTCGCTGGCCAGTTCCAGCTCGACCCCGTCGAACCGCTCGGGTTCGGCGATCGCGGCGGCGGCGGCCCGGCCGATGTCCTGGACCGCGACGAGGGAGAGCCGCGTCTGGGGCCGCAGCACCGTCACCAGCCCGCCCTCGACGCCTCGGGGGAACAGGTAGGCTGCGGCGGGCAGGAAGTTCTCCATGAACCAGCCCGGCTTGAGAATCGTCCAGTGCGGGAAGCCGGCCTCGCGCACCTGATCCTGGATCCCGCTCTTGGTGTTGTAGTACGGCTCCAGCGCCGCCCAGCGGCCATCGGCCCAGCCGGGGGCCCGCGTGTGCTGACCCGCGCCGGAGACCGACGTGTGCACGAACTGCGGCACCCCGGCGGCCTTCGCCGCCTCGATCAGGTTGACGGCCTGGCCTAGCTCACCGTCGAAGTCGAGCACACCTTCCTTCATCACGGGCATCTGCACCGAGAAGACGGCACGGGCACCGTCCGCGGCTTTGAGCAGCGAGTCACGGTCGTCGAGGTCGCCGGTCACCAGCTCGGCCCCGAGCGCCTCGACGGCCCTGGCCCGGTCGGTCGCCGGGTCGCGGACCAGCGCCCGCACGGGAACACCCGCCGCGATCAGGGCCCGCGCGGTGGCGCCCCCCTGTTGCCCGGTGGCGCCGGTGACCAGGACGGGAGCGGAATCAGCAGACATGGCACTCCTACGACGACATTAAACGGCGGACCCCGCCGTTTCTGTGGTCGCTACAATACGGAGGCCCCCGCCGTTTAGCAACATCGAGGTGAAGCCCATGCCGTCCCAGCGCGCGGACGCCCGCCGCAACTACACGCGCCTGCTCGCCGTGGCCGAGGAGGAGATCGCCGCCCACGGCGCCGACGCGTCCCTGGAACAGATCGCCCGCCTCGCGGGAGTCGGCTCGGGCACCGTGCGCCGGCACTTCCCGACCCGCCACGCCCTCTTGGAGGCGGTCTTCCGCGAGCGCGTCGAGACCTTGTGCGCCCACGCCCGCGACCTGACCGCCCGGCCCGACACCCGCGCCGCCCTGCTGGAGTGGCTGAACGCGGTCACCGCCTCCGCCGCGACCATCCGGGGGCTGGCCGTCGCCCTGACCAGGGACCGGGCGAGCGACCCCGACGTGGCACACGAGCACTGCGCGTCGGCGCAGCTCACCGAGGCGGGCGACCTCCTGGTCCGCCGTGCGGCGGAGGCCGGCACGCTGACCCCGGGAGTGACCGTCACGGACGTGCTCGCCCTGGTCACCGGCATCGCCCTGGCCACGGAGAACGACCCGGACCCGGCGGCCGAGGCGAGTCGGCTGCTCGGCCTGACCATCACGGGAATCAGCCCCCTTCGAGGGTGAGCGATCCGCGCTGGTCACTTTGGAGATGCGAGTCGGGGAGAAGGGATGCGCGAACGGGACGCCTTCAGAGCGCTGACCGTCGGAGGCTCCGTCGGGGGCGTCGCGGCCGCCCATGAGCTGCGGGCCGTCGGCGCGGACATCGCCGTCTACGAGCGCTCACCCGGCCACATGCGCCCGCGTGGGGCCGGAATCGTCATGCAGCCGGAGGTCGAAGCGCTGCCGAACCGCCTCGACATGTCCGGGGAATCGGTCGGCGTCGAACTCCAGGAGCGCCGGCGACTCGACCTCCACGGCGAAGCGACCCGCCATCGAGCCCTCCAGCTCATGACCAGACTGCGGGCCGCGACGACCACGCCCCTGACCGGCGCCCGCGTAGAAGGCTCCACCACGTCCGCCCCTTGCGATCACATGCTCAACCCCGGGCGGGGGCCCTGGGTGGTGGGGGAGCGGTAGGGGCGTGTGCGGTTGGCGGAGCGGGCGGCGGCCTGGCGCTGCTGTGCTTCGGTGTGTGCGCGGGCTTGCTCGCGCCGGGAGCGGGCCATGCTCGCGGACGACCGGCGGCAGCGGGGCCGTCCGTACCTCGTCGCCCTTGCCGAGCAGCCGGATATGACCGGTCCGGGCGGTCGGAGCGACGTCCTGTGCGTCCAGACGCTCACACTCCTCGACCTGGGCTCCGGCGTACAGCAGCACGGCGACGATCGCCCGGTCACGGACGCCATGGCGGGCGGTGGCACGCTCAACCCGGCCCTACTCGGCCCTGGTGAGCGCGTCCGGCTCGCCGGGCTTGGGCACCCGGGCCCGCTTCACCGCGATGCGCGGCCCAGCCCGGGGTGTGCAGCAGGGTGACGGCGGCTAACGCCTGGTCGATCGAGGCGGGCGCGGCCTTGCCGATCATCAGGTCCTTGCGTCAGGCGGTCACCGCGGCCTCAGCCCCGACCACGTCCGCGGAGGCGTCGCCGTGGTCGGGGCGCCCGGCCGGCCAGGTAGAGACCGGAGTCGTCGTCGCGGCTCGCAGGTGAGGATCGTGGGCGGCCGCCGCCGGCGCCCTGGCCGGGCCGCTCGGCGTTCCACTCTCGGATCTCGTCGGCACGGCCCGGGTGCCATCACGGGGCTCGGCTGATTCCACCGTGCGTCGCCCACCCGGGACACTCCGTCGCGGCCGCGACCATCCCGGGTCGTCAGGTCTCGGTCGGTGGCGCACTCATCGCTGCCGCCAGGAACGTGATCGCCCAGCGCCGGGTCGCCTCGCCCGCCACTGGGGACAGGCTGGCCGGGAGGCGCCGGTTGTAGACCTCGACGCGGTCCATGGCTACCACGGCGAGGATTCCCCGCAGCCGGAACCACAGCTCCTCCGGGGGAAGGCCGGGCAGTGCGCGCCCGAAGGCCGCCAGGTAGCGATCGCGGACCGTGTCCTCGGCCGAGCCGGTCCAGTTGCGCATCTCCTCGGCCGGGTCGCCGATGATCGTCACGATCAGCCGGGACGTCCGGGCGCCGCCCTCGTCGCCGGCCGGCATCTCGTCGAACAGCGGTCCCGCGAATGCCTCCACCAGTTCGGTGATCGATGGGTCCGGGGTCCGGGCGAGCAGCCGGTCGAGCCCGGCGCACTGCGCGGCGTTGATGGGCTCGATCACGCGGCGGATGACCGCGGCCAGGAGCTCCGCCTTCGAGCCGAAGTGGTACGCGACGGCGGCCAGGTTCGCTCCGGCGAGGTCGGTGATCGCGCGGACCGAGGTGCCGTGGAAACCGCGCTCGGCGAAGAGGTGTTCGGCCGCGTCGAGGATCTGGGTGCGGGTGTCGGGTGGCGCCATGTGTGCGTACTGTACATACGTTTGAATCAAACGAACGTATGATTGAAACGAACGTGCGAAGAAGGGTTGCCATGAAACTGCTCGTGTACGGCGCCGGGGTTCTCGGCAGCCTTCTCTCCGCCCGCCTGCATGAGGCCGGGCACGACGTCTCGCTCCTCGCACGGGGCGAGCGCCTGGCCGCTCTGCGTCGGCACGGCGTGCGGCTCGCCGAGGGAGACAGCCCGGCCGTCAGGCGGGTACCGGTGCCGGTGGTCGAGCATCCGGTCGGCGGGTACGACCTGATCGCCGTCCTCGTCCGCACCCATCAGGTGGACGCGGTGCTGGAGTCACTCGCTGGTCTCGAAGGTGATGTGCTGTTTCTGCTCAACTGGGCGGCCGGCGCGGAGCCGCTGGGCGCGGTGATCGGCCACGAGCGGGTGCTGCTCGGCTTTCCCACGGCCGCCGGCACGATGGACGGCGACGTGGTCCGCTACCGCGCGACCAACCTCATGACCCGCCTGTTCCCGATGCCGATCGGCGAACCCGGCGGCCGTACCACCCCGCGGCTGGAACGGACCGTGCGGGCGTTCCGCACCGCCGGGATCAGCGCCAAGGCCGAGCCGCAGATGGATGCCTGGCTCAAGACGCACGCCGCGTTCGAGGTGCCACTCGGGCAGGCGGTGAACGCGGCGGGCGGCCCGGTGGCACTGGCCGACGATCCGGACGCGGTCCGCGGCATGATCCGCCTCATGCGGCAGAACCTGGCCGCCATGCCGACGCCGCCGGTCCCTCGCGGGTTCGTTGCGTTGCAGACTCTGCCGGAAGGGCTGCTCGTGGCCGTGCTGCGGCGCTTCTTGCGAAGCTCGACGGCCGCACACAGCGGGCTCGACGGCGCCTCGCCTGCGGCGGCGGCCGAACTCGAGCGGATGGCCGAACAGATGCGTGCCTATGCGAGGGGTCGGTAGGCGATAGGCGGCTGTGCCTTCTCGCCGCCCTTGCCGCGACGTGAACCGCCCCCGCCGCGATGTGAACCGGCCGTGCCGGCGTGAGCGTCGTCATCCGGCCTGCGCGCCCGACGCGTGCACGGATGACTCGCCGACGAAATCAGAGACACATGACCCGCCGGTGGCTGTGTTGGGGGCGCGGCAGCCAGGAGCGGCGCGCGGGCCGGCGTGGGCATGGCGGCCTGTTCTCAGATGCGGAACCCGGCGTTCAGGGCCTGGTCCATGGCTTGGTCGACAGCGGCATCGTCGGGGGAGGGCAGGGCGGCGGGCCACACCGTCGGCGACGCGGTGGAGCGCGCCGCCGGCAAGCGTATCAGCCGCCCGATCTGCCGATCGTCCAGGACGAGGGCAGATCGGCGCGATCAAGGCCCGGCAGGCCGGCCGCGCGCAGAGGGCGGGACGGCCTGCCGGGCGGATGAGATCAGGAGACGGGTTCGATCCACACGTTGCGGAAACGGGGATTCTCGCCAGGGTCGCCGTGATCCTGGAGGCGGATCCCGCCCGACGCCGCGCTCTCCGGGATGTTGTCGCCTGTGCCGCCGTCGATGGCCACGTCGTCGTGCACCACCACGCCGTTCCAGACGACCGTGACTCGCGCGTTGTCGACCTTCACTCCCGCGCTGGTGTAGCGGGCCGCGCGGAAGGTGATCTCGTAGGTCTGCCACGTTCCCGAGGCGGTGGCCATGTTGCGGTCGGGCGCGCGCTTGGAGTAGATCGAGCCCGCCTCGTTGGCGGCCGGTGTGGTGTCACCGTACGACTCGAGGACCTGAATCTCGTAGCGTTCCTGGAGGAAGATGCCGCTGTTGCCGCGCTGCTGCCCGGTCACGTCCGGCGGGTAGTCCGGCTCGTACCACTCGGCGTGGAGCTTGAAGTCGCCGAACGTCTGCCGGGTACGGATGTCGCCGCCATAGGACTCCATGAAGCCGTTCGCGATCGGCCAGGTCGCCGACCCGCCGGCCCGCTTCTCCCACGCCGCCAGACTGGACCCGTCGAACAGCGTGATCCGCTGCGCCTTCGACACGGTGATGTGGTCGAGGTTGACCTGTCCCGTATCGCCGGAGTCGTACCTGTAGTCGATCCTGTTCGAACCCCGCTTCAGGTTGAGCGCCTCCGTCTGGACGGCCCAGGCGTCCCAGCCGCCGGTGCCGGCCAGCCGCACCTGCCTGACCTTGTCGCCGTTGACGTACACGCTCACCGACGTGCCGGCGTCGGCCGCGTAGCGGAGCCCGACGTTGTGCATGCCGGGTGAGTCCGTCCGCACGGTGAACGACGTGCTCGCGCCCGCGGCCGCGTAGCCGTCGACGAAGCCCTTGCCGGTGTAGCCCTGATGGTCCGTGTTCACCTTCGCACCACCGCGCAGCGAGGCGTTCTCCGCCTCGAGTACCGGTCGCGCGGCCACGGTGATGGAGTCCAGGTTGACGTTGCCCGTGTCGCCGCTGTCGTACTTGTAGGCGATGGTGTTGGCGCCTGCCTTCAACGTGAGCGGTTCGACCCGGGTGGCCCACAGGTCCCACGTTTCCGTAGTGGGCAGCGGCACCTGCCTGATCTTGGTCCCGTTGACGTACACGCTCAGGGATTTGGTGCCGGGTGCGGGGTGCGGGCCGTTGGAGTAGCGCAGGCCCACCTGGTACGTGCCGGCCTCGGCCGCGCGTACGGCGAACTGCGTGGCCGCTCCCTCGGTCCAGCTGCCGTCGACGAAGCCGCTTCCCGAGTAGCTCAGATGGTCGGTGTTCAGCTTCGCGCCGCCGCTGTGCGAGGCGCTCTCCGCCTCGTACGTGGTGTCCGTCGTCGGGCCGTTGACCATCGAGTTAAGCGTGTACCAGGCCTCGGTGCTCCACAGCGGCTGCCCCGATGCCGAGCTGAACGGGCGCGGCGACCGCAGGTGCACCACGCGTCCCGGCTTGAGATTCGCGATCTTGAGCGTGACCTTCTTCCCGCCGGAGGTCAGCTTCGCGGAGGTGACGGTCAGCGGCTCCTCGTCCACCTTGGGGCCACCGTAGGTGGAGGCTGCGGTGTACCGCCACTGGGTGGCCTGATACTTGGCCGCCAGCGACGTGGCGGTCTCGGCCGACAGCGGCTGGGTGTACTCCAGCTCGAAGCCGCCCTCGATCGCGCGCATCTTCAGGATGTCGAAAGCCTTGTCGTCGCCGAGGGTCAGCTTCTGCAGTCCGTAGGTGAGCTTGCCCGGCTGGCCCCAGTTTCCGCCGGCGCCGAGGCCTCCGGCGTAGATGGCGCCGTCGGGCCCCAGGCTGATCCGGTTGATCCCCGCCTCGAGGCCCTGAGTGAGGCGGAAGACCGCGCCTTGGTACTCGCCGTTGACCTTCTCCAGGTAGCCGCGCTGGATCCCGCCGTAGGTGACGTCGCCGAACAACATCTGCCCCGCGAACCTGCCCCGCTTCATGACCAGCGGCGTGCTGGGGGAATTGGCGATCTCGTTGTGCGGCAGCCAGAGCACGGGCGCGCTCACCGGGTTGTCATCGAACGGGCCGTCAGGGTTGGTGTAGTGGTTGAAGAACCGATCCTTCTTGATGTGCACCAGTTTCGAGGCGGGCAGCCAGCCGCCCTGGTTGTCCATGACGAACAGGCCGTCCTCCGGACCCCAGCCGAGCCCGTTGGGCGTGCGCAGACCGCCGGCGATGTACTCGACCGCGCCGGTGGCCTTGTTGACCTTGATGGTCGTGCCCCTGTCCCGCGCCGGCTGCGGGTCGGTGGTGGCGCCGCCGTAGTTGATGGCGACGGAGAGGTTGATGTAGAAGTGGCCGCCACGGTAGAGCAGCCCGAACGCGAACTCGTGGAAATTGCCGCCGAACGGCCAGCTCGCCACGGTCCTGAGGTTGTCGGCGACCTCGTCGCCGTTGGTGTCGTTCAGCTCCACCAGCCGGGACTTCTCCGACACGTAGAGCTTGCCGTCCACGTACTTGATGCCCATGGGCTCCTGAAGCCCGTCGGCGATCTTCTTGGTGGTCACCTGCGCGGGTGAGGTCTTGCCTGTGACGTTGTCGAGCAGGTAGACCTCGCCGAGCTTGGTCTCCGAGCCACCCCACGTGGCGATCGCCAACCGGCCGTCGGGCAGCCAGTCCATCGCGGTCACCTGCGGCTGGAAACCGTTCGGCCGCAGGTCGGTGAGCGTGAAGTCAGGGTGTACCGACTCCAGCGGCAGTCCGTCGCCCGGGGAGTCGGCGCCGCTCTCGCAGTCCTTGCGCCCGGGGGCGGTGACCCGCACCACGTCCGCGTCCGTGCTCAGCACCGAGTTCGGTACGAGGGTGAACTCCGAGGATCCGGGGGGTTTCCACTCCAGCTTGAGCTGCTGGCCGTACAGGTGCTCGAAGTGGTCGACGCGCAACGCGTGGTAGCCGGTGGTCAGGGTGATCGTGCCGTCCACGGCGATCGGCCCGTGCCGCCCGTCGTTGGTGATCACGACGGTGTCGTCGACGCGCAGCCGGGAGCCGTCGTCGCTGGTGAGCCGGAACTCGTACGTGCCTGCGGCGGCGATGGAGATGTTGCCGATGGCCTCGGTGACGAACATGTCGGTCAGGCCGAAGTCGGCGTCGGAGGTCCAGTCGATCGTGGACATCAGCTTGTCCACGTTGGGTGTCTGACCGGGCTTGAGCGTGCAGAGCTTGGACAGTTCGACTTGGACGTCGTAGGTGCGCAGGGTGATGCCCGGCTCCTGCGGCGGCACCGCCGCGCGCGCTTGAGCGGGTACGACGAGCCATGAGAGCGCGGTGAGCAGTAAGACGGATAACAGGGCTAATTTCCGCATGGCTGGTCCCATCTCGGTGAGGGTGCCGCGTTCAGCGCGGCGTGGGGGGGTTACGGCACTGCCGATATGGCCGATCGAATGGCGGATGCCGGGTCTCATTCGCTGTGACAGGAGGGGGGTAACGCTGCTCTGCAGCCGTAATCTAAAGCAAGATCTTCAACTTGCCCATACCTTTTTGCCGCAAATCGACGAAAGTCGGACTCGTCACAGCAGAAGGGGGCGACGCCGCGGCACCGCCCGCAGCGAGTGCGGGGCGACCGGGGATCTGCCGACGGCCTGCCGTGCCGGCGACCGAATTGGGCGCTGCTCTTCTGGAGGGACTGGAAGGCCCGGCGTGACCTGGGCTTTTGCGGATCCGGCCCCCGGGGCGCCCCGAAGCGTCGTCGTCATCGGGAAAAACCGGCCGGACATGACCGGGTGGGCTCCTGAACCGGGACGTCGGTGCTCTGGCGGCAGGTGCGGGTTGGTCGTTTCGGTGTTCATCACGTGATCGAGGGCAAGAGGCAGGTCCGCACGACGAGGTCCCGCACCTGGTACGGCAGCCGCCATTTGCTGGATGAGCTGGGATGATCCGCCGCTGACCGATGCGATCCCGCGCGACGAGAGCGGCCGCTCGTGATCACGTCTGTGCGACGAGAACAAGGCGGGAATTGGTGGCGCCGAAGGGCACCGAGGGCGGGCCGAAGATCTCCAGCACCTCGCTGAGCGTCAGGTCCCTGCCATCCCGGACACCCAGCCGGCGGTGCATGGCCTCGTACTCGGCGACACTGAGCACTCGGTCGGCGTGCAGCCACCCGCGCGCGTGGACGAATTCGGCGTAGACCGACGCCACGGCGCCCTCCTCCTCACCAGGCAGCAGGGCTTTGAGCGCTCCCCGTACTCCGAGCGCGTTGAACGCCCCGCGAGCGCGCATGGCTCGCTGCTCGTCGGCCCAGGCATCCTCCTGGCGTTCGGCGTAGGTCAGATGATCCAGCAGCAGCCGTAGCGCGATCTCCCCGCCGAACATCCCCGGCCAACGAAGGGCCGCGTTGAGGTCGCCGGCGAGGCGGGCACGGATCTCGGCGGAAGAGCGCGGCCCGGATCCCCAACTGCTCGGCCGTGTCCCCGAACACGACCGTGGCCATCTCGCCCCTTCCGCCGAAGTTCACTCCCACCATCCCTGTGCGGGAGCCGGCGACGCCAGCAATGCTGCCCGTGCTTTGCAGGTATTGCTCACGGGCCAGCCACAGCGGCAGGGGCTCGGCGCCCGCCCGTGCGGCGGCGGCGCGTGCCTTCCTGGCCGTTTCGGGGGTGCGGCGGCGCAGGATCAGCTGCCGGCCCGCGTAGTCGAACCTTTGAGCGGAAGCGCGCCGAAGTTCGGTTCGGGGAGCTGCTGGCCGCCCCCTCACCGCGGGCCAGACCCGGTGAGGGGGAGTCACTGCCTGATGCCCTACTTCGCGAGGGCATCGCCCGCCCGCCGGGCGCGACGGCGGGCGCAGGGGGTAGCGGGCAATGCCCTCGCCTCCATTGCAAAGGACTTACAAGTGATCTCCAAGGGTGTGCACTCATCCTGTGGACATGCAAGCCCGAAAGATCACCCGATCGGCGGCGGTACTCGCCCTGACCGCCGCCCTGATCCTCCTAGTCGGCCCGCTCGGGTCAGCAGGCCTCGTGCAGGCAGCCCCGATCGCGAAGAACACCGACTTCAACCTCGTCAGCCAGGACGGCATCACCTCCCCCTCGGCTGGCCAGCCCACGGTGACGCCGACGCCTTCGTCTTCGTCTTCGTGTGCTCCGTTGCCGACTCCGGTGCCGGGTGGTCCTACTTGTGGTCCGCAGCCCACGGTGACGCCGACGCCTTCGTCTTCGTCTTCGTGTGCTCCGTTGCCGACTCCGGTGCCGGGTGGTCCTACTTGTGGTCCGCAGCCCACGGTGACGCCGACGCCTTCGTCTTCGTCTTCGTGTGCTCCGTTGCCGACTCCGGTGCCGGGTGGTCCTACTTGTGGTCCGCAGCTCACGGTGACGCCGACGCCTTCGTCTTCGTCTTCGTGTGCTCCGTTGCCGACTCCGATGCCGGGTGGTCCTACTTGTGGTCCGCAGCTCACGGTGACGCCGACGCCTTCGTCTTCGTCTTCGTGTGCTCCGTTGCCGACTCCGATGCCGGGTGGTCCTACTTGTGGTCCGCAGCTCACGGTGACGCCGACGCCTTCGTCTTCGTCTTCGTGTGCTCCGTTGCCGACTCCGATGCCGGGTGGTCCCACTTGCGGCCCGCAGCCCACAGCGACACCTACGGGTGGTCCGACGCGTACCAGTCAGCCCACAGCGACTCCCACGTCCACCGCGAGGCCTGAGCCGGAGGTGACCTTGGATCCCCGGCCGACCTTCGATCCGCAATCCCTCACCGCCACGCGCGCCCGCGCGTAGGTGCCGCTCGAAACTCTCAAAACTCCCTCACGAGGCTGAGCCCTGCGGCGTCCTTGACGGCATTCGGCTCTGCTTCTCACCGACATGACCACCACCGCCGAAACCGCCCGTGACCTGGGCGGGGATCCTGGCCAAGGGGGGCGCGCCGCGCCCCCCTGCGCGCTCACGTCAGCTCGGCGGGAGTACTTTCCTGGGTGGCCGCCCATGAGGCGAGCAGGGCCAGGGCGTGGGCGGTGGACGACCCCGGTTCGGCGGTGAAGATCGTCATACTGAGCCCGGGGTCGCCTCGCAGATCCATGCTCTCGTAGGCCAGGGCCAGGTCGCCGACCACGTGGTGGTGGAAGTGCTTGAGGCCGCCCGCGTGGGTGCGGACATTGTGGGAACCCCAGCGGCGCCTGAAGTCATCGCTGCGGGTGGACAGCTCACCGACCAGGTCGTGCAGGGCCTTGTCGTGAGGATCCTGGCCCGCGGCGGTGCGCAGGTTGGCGACGGTGATGTCGGCGTACAGGTCCCAGTCGGGGTAGAACCGGCGAGCGGCGGCGTCAAGGAAGGCGAACCGGGCCAGATTGGGCGCGCCGGTCGGGTCGGTGTAGACGTCGGCGTACAGCGCACGGCCCAGGTGGTTGGCCGCCAGCAGGTCAGACCTGTTGTTCCCGACGATCGCGGGCCGCGTGGTGATGGAGTCAAGGGCCCATTGCAGGCTTGGCCGTACCGCCTGCCGCTGGGAGCCGCCTCGGCGCGGACGCATCGCGGCCGCGGTGCCGTCGGCGGCCTGGGCGAGGTGGAACAGGTGACGGCGCTCGGCGTCGTCGAGCTGCAGGGCGCGGGCGATCGCGTCCAGGACGCCGGCCGACGCGCCCCCGACCGAGCCGCGCTCCAGCTTGGCGTAGTACTCCACGCTCACCCCGGCCAGCGCTGCGACCTCGCTACGGCGCAGCCCCGGGACACGACGACGCCCCGCGTGAGGCACCCCGGCCCGCTCAGGGGTGATCTTGGCTCGCCGCGAGATCAGGAACTCGCGGACTTCGGCGCGGTTGTCCACCCCGACACCGTACGACGGCGACCGTGCGCTGAGGGATGCCCTGCCAGTACACCCATCGCCGGTGACTTCCCCCAGCCGCGGGGGCGGGGATCTTCTTGGGGCATGAACATCGCCTTGCGACCGCACCCCCACCTTCGAACGGGTACGGCGTTGACCTCCGCCTCGCTGGCCGTCCTGTTGGCCGGCTGCTCGGTGAGCAGGTCAGACGGCCCCGGCGTGATGACCCCCACCAACCCGGCCTCTGCCGCTGTCGCCAGCGCATCCGGCGACTTCGCAGGTACGGCGCGGATCGTGCTGCGCGCCGGCGGCGGGCTGGCGACGGCTACGCTTGCGGCCACGCCGGCGGCGCGAGGGTTCGCCGCGATGTTGCCCCTGCGCCTGACCCTGCACGACCCGATGGGACAGGCGAAGTCCGGGCGGTTGCCGCACCGGATCGATGTCCCCGGCGCCACCCGGGTCATCGATCCCGACGTGGCCGGCATCTACTACTGGCCGCCGAGCGGAGACATCGCCATCGTCTACGACGACCTCGGCCAGTCTGTTCCCCCGCCCGGCATGGTCCGGCTCGGTTCCATCGACAGGGGACTGGACGCGCTCGCCCGCGCAGGGAACCGGTTCACGGTCTGGATCGATCGGGTCTGACGCGCCATGATCTCATCGACGATCCTCAGTCGCCTCTGTCGACCCGACGCCCTGTTTCCGCTGCCCCGGTGAGAACCGCAGGTTCGGCCGCGAGCGAGCCGCCGGTGAGCGCCAGGCCGGCGCTCACCAGGATCCGCCGCCGGGGCGCAGCGGCGTGAGGGTGACCGCTGGCGGGGCGCCGGGCGAGATGTCGTCCGTGCGGAGGCTTGCCATGTGGCCATCCACGGCCGGTGATCGTCCCGCATGGCCCTCCGTCACCAGGACAGCGCCCGGAACACTCTCAAGATCGGGTGCTCCGGTGGCCGATCGCCTCGCGGAACACCACTGAAAGTGGCTGTGAGCTAGATCACGGTTGAGGTTGACCTCGGGTCAGGGTGCAAGCTCCTCGCAGCGGCACGACGCCGACCGGACATAACAGATTCGAAGGAGTACACCACCATGTCCATCACCCTTTCCGACCAGGACAAGAGCACCCTGCGGACCGCCGCCCTCGACGCCGCCGGGATGGCCACCGCGGACAGCGGGGCTGTGCCGGCGGCTGCTGCAGGGAAGGACCGCCTGGAGCTGCAGAAGGCTATCGAGGAGATCGTCGATTCCGGTTTGGTCGGGGTGACGCTGCGCGTGAACGATGAGCGGGGCGAGTGGGCCGGCAGCGCCGGGGAGGCCGAGCTGGGCGGGACCGCCAAGCCGCCGATCAACGGACACGTCCGGATCGGCAGCAACACCAAGACCTTCACCGCGACCGTGGTGCTGCAGCTGGTGGCCGAGGGCAGGATCGGGCTGGACACCCCGGCGGCGGACTACCTGCCCGAGTTCGGGCTGGACGAGCGGATCACCGTGCGGATGCTGTTGCAGCACACCAGCGGGGTGTTCAACTTCAGCGGCGAGGTCTACGACGACGGGACGATCGCGCCGGGGATCCCCATCCCCTACGGCACCACGGGCAAAGAGTGGATGGACAACCGGTTCAAGACCTACCGGCCGCAGGAGCTGGTGGAGCTGGCGTTGTCCAAGCCGCCGCGGTTCGAGCCGGGGACGGGCTGGAGCTATTCCAACACCAACTACGTGCTGGCCAGGTTGCTGATCGAGAAGGTCACCGGCCGCTCGATCGCCGAGGAGATGCAACGGCTGATCCTGGGGCCGCTCGGGCTGTCGGGCACCATGGTGCCCGACAGCCCGGAGATCCCCGGCCCGCACGCCCACGCCTACTACCGCTACGAGGACGGCGGGGAGCAGAAGACGGTCGACATCACCCGCCAGAACCCCTCCTGGATCTCCAGCGGCGGTGACATGATCTCGACCACCCAGGACCTCCACACGTTCATCTCCGCGCTGCTGGGCGGCAAGCTCCTGCCGGCCCCGCTGCTGGCCGAGATGTGCACCCCGCACCCGACGGGCATCCCCAACATGGACTACGGCCTGGGAGTGTTCGTGCTGACCACGGACGGCGGCGGCACCGTCATCTCCCACAATGGAGCCGCCGTGGGCCACGCGGCGCTGATGTACGGCACACCCGACGGCAGCAAGACCCTGACCGCCGCGCTGAACTGCGTGGACGACGCCGGCTTGTCCATCGCAGCAGCATTCCGGAACGCCCAGCAAAGGCTCCTCAACGAGGTGTTCGGCGGTGGGCAGGCCGATCCGGCTCAGCCGGCGGACTGAACACCTGTGACCCGCACGCCTCGAGGGGCGACCCCTTCCGGCCGTGCGTCAGGGAGAACGCGAACCGGGGCCAGGCCGAGCTCAACGAGCTCGGCCTGGCCCGTCCATACGCTCGGCCATGGCCTGCCTAGTCGCCGAGCTCGAGCACAAGGCAGGATTTCGTAGATGAACGGAGTCACGATCGGGCAGGCGGCGACATTCGTCGGCGTCACGGTGAAGACGGTGCGGCACTACCACAAGCTCGGCCTGGTGAAGGAGCCGGAACGCGACAGCTCCGGCTACCGGCGGTACGGATCGGCCGATCTGTTGCGGCTGGTGCAGGTCCGGACGCTGGCCGCCGCCGGGGTGCCGCTGGCCGAGATCGGATCCCTGATCGACGCCGATGCCACGCTGTTCGCCGCCGCGCTCGCCGACGTCGAGCGGCAGCTCACCGAACGGATCGAGGAGTTGATCGCGCGGCGTGACACGCTGCACCGGCTCGCCGATGGTGACCGGGCTCTGCTGGGCGACCGCGCTGTGGCGCTGCTGGAGCGGATGTCCGGCCTCGGATTCCCCGCGGACGAGGTGGCGGCCACGAGGGAGGGCTGGGTGCTGGCCAAGGCCCTGGCCCCAGAAGGCTTCGACGACTACCTCACCCATTTCGAGCACGCCCTGCGAGACACCCGGCTCCTCGCCTTGACCAGGCGCGCAGCCGAAGCCGCGGCCTGGGAACCGGACGACCCCCGCATCGCCGAGCTCGCCACCGCCGTGGCCGACCATTACCTCACCAGCCCCGCATTGCTGAAGACCGTCACTGGCCTGCAAGCCCGCACCGAGGCCGCGACCCGGTACACGCTGATCGCCCACCACGGCGAAGAGCAGACGCCGGCCACGGCGCGGCTGGCCGCGCTTTTCGAAACCAGGCTCCGCGCCGCCGGCATCCATATCCCCAGGCCGGACTCCCGCTGACCACGCCGTGCTCCGGCCCATCGGCCCGGCGACCGGCCGGGGCCTGTCCACGCACCGACCGGGCTCCACGAACGCCATATCCGCCGGGTCAGCGTGAAAAACCGGAACAGCTCCTCCCCGCCCGATCTCCGGGAACCCCGCAGCGCCTCCAACTCGAAGATCTCCAGGCCAGAACCGGGGAGTCATCGACATCGGAACGGTGGATGGCGGCAACTCCGGCCGATCCGGCTCGCTAACGCCACTGGCCGTTCCGTTGTCGATCAAACTCCGGCTCGCGGCGGCGCGCTGATCCCGGCGAGCGCGGCGGCCCCGTTCGGCGTCGGCGATGGGCCGGTCGTTTCAGCTCTTGGCCGGCTTGACCTCGGAGGTGTCGCGGCGCCCGGCATCGTCTTCGTGTACCGCGGGCAGGGCAGGACGCGAAGCGATCCGCACCAAGCCGGCAAAAGGAAGAGGAGCGGCTCACGCCGCTCCTCTTCCGCGTCGGCCGGGGTTCCTACAGCAGCGAGGGGAGGTCGGCCACGGACGGCAGCAGGTGGGTGTGGCGGTGGCCGCCCAGATCGGCCGCGGTGGCCGCGCCGGTGAGGACGCCGACGACGAAGCCCGCTCCCGCGTTACGGCCGGCGGCGAGGTCGTTCGGGGTGTCGCCGGCGACGAGGACCCGGCCGACGTCGGTGACACGTGCCAGTTCCATGGCGCGGAAGACGAGGTAGGGCGCGGGGCGGCTGAGCGGGACGTCGTCGTTGGCGACGAGGCCGTCGACGGTCTCCCCGACGGTCCAGCCCAGGGCGTCGAGGATGGATTCGGCGATGTCGCGGGAGTAGCCGGTCTGCAGGACGACCTTGACGCCCGCCGCGCGCAGCCTGCCGATGGCCTCGGCGGCGCCGGGGATCGCCGTCGGCGGCGTCGCGGCGTAGGCGGCGGTCAGGCGTTCGACGAAACCGGCGTAGACCTCGGCCACCACCTCGGCGGGGGCCGAGCCGTCGAGGTCGGTGAGCAGGCCCGCGATGGCCTCGTCCTTGCTCGTGCCGGTCCAGCGGTGCAGCACGTCGTCGGGGACGGGCCGTCCCAGGCGCGCTTCGACGGCCTCGGCCACCGCCCGGTAGACGGCGCCGCCTTCCTGCACGGTGGTGCCGGCCATGTCGAGCGCGGCGAGTTCGAAGATGGGCGGCCGCTCCCGTTCGGCTCTGTCGGGCACGGGGGGCGCTGCGGTCACGGCCATGGGTTTCCTCCGGGGTCGAACATGTCACGGACGACGGCGAGTCGCTGCGTCCGGGCGTTGGCGATGGTGAAGGTCGCGCGGTCGGGGCGGTACCGGTCGTCGGCGTACTCCACGGGACGGCCCTCGCTGGTCGTGGCGGTGCGGCGCTCGCGCAGCAGCGGGCCGCCCGCCTCGATCTCCAGGAGGACGGCGTCGGCGGCGGGCGCCGAGATGGCGTCGATCGTGTGGGTGGCCGCCGCGAGATCCGCGCCCCGGGCGGTCAGGCCGGCGTAGATGGATCCGGCGTCGAGGTCGAACTGGAACAGCAGCATGCCGAGGTCGAGGACGAACGAGCTGCGTTCCAGCATGACGGGCCGGCCGTCGAGCAGGCGCAGGCGCAGCACGTCCACGACGTGGTCACCCGGGTCCAGGCCGAGCGCGGCGGCCGCCGCCTCGGAGGCACCACGGCGGGCGATCTCGAGGGTGCGCTGGCCGGGATGGTGGCCCAGCTGCTCGGCCCACGCGGTGAACGACAGGAAGGTCTCGAACGGCTGGCCCATCGGCGCGCGCCGGACCACCGGCGACTGGCCCTGGCGGCCCTCGATGAGGCCCTCGTTGCGCAGCGCCGCCAGCGCCTGCCGGACCGTGCCCCGGGAGGTGTTGAACTCCTCGACGAGCTGGGCCTCGGACGGCAGCGGCCCGCCGACGGACAGGGTGCCCGCGACGATCCGGCCGCGCAGGGCGCCGGCGATCTTGGCATGCATGGATTCCGACGACATGAGCTGACCATACAAGTACTGATACGGGGAGTGTCAACCGGCCGGGATTTCCACAAATTAGCAGGTGAACAGCGTATTAATTTGTCTATACAAGCTCCTCTGTCTGATTGACGGGCAGCGCTCTCCGGGGAGAACCTTCTCGCCGTGACCCGCCTCTCAGAGCCGACAGTGCTCCCTGTTTCCCCGGTCGACCTCCTCGTGGTCGGCGCGGGCGTCGTCGGCCTCGCGCACGCCGTCGAAGCGGTCCTGCGCGGCCTGTCGGTCGTCGTCGTCGAACGTGACGCGTTCGCGGTGGGTGCCTCGGTGCGCAACTTCGGGCACATCTGCACGACCGCACAGGACGGGCTCGCGCTCACCTACGCCCTCGCGGCCCGGGAACGCTGGCTGTGGCTCGCCGAGGAGGCCGGATTCACCGCGCTGGAGTGCGGGACCGTGGTGGTCGCCCGCCGGCCGGACGAGATGGCCGTCCTGGCGGAGTTCGCCGCCGCTCGCGGGGCGGAGCAGGCGGTGCTGCTGGACCGCTCAGGCGTGGCCGCGCATCTGCCCGCGCACGACCCCGGGGTCGTGGGCGGCGCCCATCTGCCCCTCGACCTGCGGGTCGATCCGAGGGCGGCGATCCCGGCCCTGGCCGCCTGGCTGGCCGCGCAGGGCGTGCCGATCCTGTGGCGGACCAATGTGCTGTCGGTCGAGCCCGGCCTGGTCCGCACCGCCCGCGGCGACGTCCGCGCCGCCCGGACCGTCATCGCGGTCGGGCACGACGTCGACCGGCTCCTGCCGGAGGTCGCCGACGACGCCGGGCTGACCCGGTGCAGCCTGCAGATGCTGCAGGTCGCCGCGCCCGGTGGCGTGCGGGTGAGACCGGGCGTGCTGACCGGGCTCTCCCTGCTGCGCTACGCCGGGTTCTCCTCTCTGCCGGCGGCCGAGCCTGTCCGCGACCGGATCAGGCGGGAGGCGCCCGAACTCACCGACGCCGTCGTCAACCTGATGTTCACCCAGCGCCCCGACGGCGACCTCGTCCTCGGCGACACCCATCACTACGCGCCGACCCACGAACCGTTCGACGACGAGAGGCTCGCCGAGCTCGTCCTGCGCGAAGGGGCCCGGCTGCTCGGCGTCCCCGAACTGCGCGTGCGCAAGCGCTGGCGGGGCGTGTACGCCTCGGCCGGCACCGACTTCCTCGACCGGGAGGTGGCCGACGGCGTCCGCGTCGTCTCCGTCACCTCCGGCATCGGGATGACGACGGCCCACGGACTGGCCGCCGCCGTCCTCGACTCCCTCACCTGACCTTCTCCTTCACCTGACCTCCTCCTTCACCTCGAAAAGGAACCCCTCATGCGCAACACCCATCGCACCCTGGCCGCCGCCGCCCTCGTCCCGCTGACCGCCCTCGCGCTCACCGCCTGCGGTGGCCACGCCGAACCCGGCAAGGCGGTGGCCGGCACGTCCACCACCTGCCCGAACGGCAAGATCCGCTTCGGCGTGGAGCCGTTCGAGGACGCCGCCAAGCTCACGCCGACCTACAAGGTGCTCGGCAAGGCGCTCGAGGCCAAGCTGAACTGCCCGGTCGAGGTACAGATCGTGCAGGGCTACGCCGCCGAGGTCCTCGCCATGCAGAACGGCAAGCTCGAGATCGGCCAGTTCGGCCCGCTCGGATACGTCTTCGCGTCCCGCCGCTCGGGCGCCGAGGCGGTCGCGACGTTCGGCAACCCCGACAAGTCGGTCTCCAGCTACAAGGCCGGCATCTGGGTGCCCAAGGACAGCCCCATCACCGACGTCGCCGGGCTCAAGGGCAAGAAGATCGCGCTGTCGGAGGCCGGCTCGACCTCCGGCGACGCGCTCCCTCGGTACGCCATCCGCAAAGCCGGGATGAAGGACACCGACGTCAAGCTCAACTACGCCGGCGGCCACCCGCAGGCGCTGCTCGCGCTGACGTACGGCAAGGTCGACGCGGCCGAGATCAACACTCAGCAGCTGGCCAGCGCCACCAAGGAGGGCAAGTTCGACCCCGCGAAGTACCGGCAGATCTGGGCCTCCGACCCGATCGCCAACGACCCGATCACGGTCGCCAAGGGTCTGGACCCCGCGACCAAGAAGGCCATCATCTCCGCCCTGACCTCGCTCACCCCACAGGACGTCGCCCAGGTCGGGGCCTATCTCGACGTCGAGCCCGGCCCGCTGGTCGCGGTCACCCAGGCCACCTACCAGCCGCTGTTCGACCTGGCCGACTCCCTCGGCCTGACCGACGACAAGCTGTAGGACCCGGTGATGACGATCAACGATCAGCAGCCCGTTCTGACCGTGCGTGGCCTGGCCAAGTCGTTCGGCGGCCGGACCGTCCTGTCCGGGTTCGACCTGGACGTGGCGCCGGGCGAGGTGGTGGCCCTGCTCGGCGCCAACGGTTCGGGCAAGTCGACCGCGCTGAAGTGCGTGGTCGGCCTGGTCCGCCCGGACAGCGGTGAGGTCCGTGTCGGCCCCGTCGCCATGGTGTTCCAGCAGATCCACCTCGTCCGGCGCAGGTCCGCGCTGGACAATGTGTGCGCTGGAGCGCTGGGCCGGCTGCCGCTTCGCCACTCCTGGTCACCGCTCGCCTTCCCGCGTGACCTGCGCGAGGAGGCGATGGCGTGCCTCGACCGCGTCGGGCTCGCCGACCGGGCGCACGAGCGGGTCGCGGCGCTGTCCGGCGGCCAGCAGCAGCGGGTCGCGCTGGCCCGCGCGCTGTGCCAGCGGGCCGCGGTACTGCTCGCCGACGAACCGGTCTCGGCGCTCGACCCGTCCGCCGCGGACAAGGTGATGCGGATCATGACCAACCTGGCCCGCAGCGAGTCCATCGCCGTGGCGGCGGTGCTGCACCAACCGGAACTGGCCCGCCGCCACGCCGACCGGATCGTCGGGCTGCGCGACGGCCGGATCGTCTTCTCCGGTCCGGCCGGTGAGATCCCACAGGAGCAGATCTCGGCCCTGTACGTGGCGGACGAACCCGCCGGCACCGCCGACCGGGAGAGGCAGAGCGCATGAGCGTCATCGCATCCGGCAGTACACCCCAACGCCTCGCCGTGCCCAGGAGGAAACGCCGCCCGCGGATCGTGCTCGCGGCCCTGCTCATCGCGGTGGTCGTCGTGGCCCTGCACGTCGCGGCCTGGATCGGCACCGGCATGGACCTCGGAATGCTCGTCGAGGGCTGGCACGGCATGGCCCGGTTCGTGTCCGAGGCACTGCCGCCGGACCTCACCTGGTCGCCGATCATCCGCGAGGGCCTGGAAGCCTGCCTGGTCACGCTGTGGATCGGGCTGCTCGGCACCACCCTGTCCATCCCGTTCACGATCGTGCTGTCGGCCCTCGGCTCCCGGACGACCGGCGGCAACGCCGTCGTCTACCAGGCGGCCCGGTCGACCATGTCGTTCCTGCGGGCCGTACCCGACGTGGTGTTCGCGCTGATCTTCGTCACCGCGGTCGGTCTCGGGCCGTTCGCCGGCGTTCTCGCCCTCGTCTGCCACAACACCGGCGTCATGGGCAAGCTGTGGTCGGAGGCGATGGAGGAGATCGACGACGGACCCGCGCAGGCCCTGCGAATCGCGGGCGCCCGGAAGTCGCAGGTCATGCTGCACGCCGTACTGCCCGCCTGCCTCCCTCAGCTCGCCGGGCTGGTGCTGTACCGGCTGGACGTGAACGTCCGGGCCTCGCTCGTCCTCGGCCTCGTCGGCGCGGGCGGTATCGGCTTCCTCATCAACCAGTCGATCCAGCTCTTCCGCTTCGACCAGATGCTCACCTACATCCTCATGGTGCTCGTCCTGGTCGTCGTGGTGGACCTGCTCAGCTCGTCCATCCGCCGGAGGCTCGCGGTATGAGCGGCATCCGGCTCGATCCACCCGCTGTCGCGATGCTGTGGCAGGGGGTCGGCCGGGCGCACCGCGAGTTCACCGTGGCCGAGGTCGCGCTCGGCCCCGGCGAGGTGCTCGTCGAGGTCGAACTGGCCACCGTCTGCGGCTCCGACCTGCACACCGTTTCCGGCCGCCGGCCCGGCCCCGCACCCATGGTGCTCGGGCATGAGACCGTCGGCCGGGTCGTGCACCTGGGCCCGGGGCCCGCTGCACGAGACGTCGGCGGCCGGCCGATCACGGCAGGCGACCGCGTCTCCGTCGGGATCTACTCCTCCTGCGGCGACTGCCCGCCTTGCCTTCGCGGCCTGCCGCAGAAGTGCGAGCGCCTGTTCAAGTACGGACACGCCGCCGGGGCCGCGCTGTACGGCGGGTACGCGAGCCACCTGCACGTCCGGGCCGGCACGCCGCTCGCCGCCGTACCGGAGGACCTCCCGGCGGGCGTGGCGGCGGCGATCGGCTGCGCCACGGCCACGTCCGTCGCGGTCGTGGCGGCCGGCGGCGATCTGTCCGGGCGCTCGGCCACCGTGTGTGGCGCCGGGCTCCTCGGCCTGCTGACGACGGCCATGCTGACCGAGGCGGGCATGGCCGTCACGGTCCTCGACCCGGACCCGTCCCGGCGCGCCCTCGCCCTGACCATGGGAGCCACGGCCGTGCTCGACGCGATCACGGAACCTCCGGTGGCGGACCTGTACGTCGAACTGTCCGGTGCCGCGGCGGCCGCCCGGGCCGCACCGCGGCGGACCGCGTACGGCGGCGTCATCGTCCTCGCCGGAACCGTCTCTCCCGGCGTCGACCTCGCCTGGGACGCCCAGGACATCGTCCGTGGCCTCCTCACCGTCCGCGGGGTCCACAACTACACGCCCGCTCACCTCGCCGAGGCCGCTTCCTGGTCCGCCCGGGCCGTATCCCGGTGGCCGATCGCCGAATTCCTCGGCCCCGTCCACCCCCTGGCCGACCTCGACCTCGCTCTGGTGGCCTCCGCCCGCGCCACCAGCATCCGCGTCGGCGTGGCCCCATAGATGAGCGATTCCCCCGCGAGGCTCCGGGACCGGGAACCTCGCCTCCCGACAGCCGGAGGACTTCGGTGGCCGCCGAACGTGACCTCCTGAGCTGGGACGAAAGTCCCGTATTGCGGCTCTCCGCAGCTTCGGGAGTCCGAGGCCGTCGCGGCGGTTTACCGCCGATGACTGTTCCGCTGTTCCTCAATCCCGTACCTGCTCTGTCCTCGAATACGCGGCGGATGCATGGAATGTCAAATGATTGGAGTTTCCATGTATATTGGCCGCCATGGATGACACGCACCTGACCCGCGACCTCATCGCCTATCTGTTCGCCCTGCGCGACCAGGTGCAGGCCGAGCTGAAGGTCCTGCTTCGCGAGCTGGAACTCACCGACACCCAGGCCTATGCGTTGTGGCAGCTCAGCGACGAAGCGGAGCCGATGACCGCGCGCCGTCTCGCCGACCGGCTCAACTGCGACGCCTCGACCGCCACCTCCCTGATCGACCGGCTGGAGAGGCATGGCCTGGTCCGGCGGGCGCCGTATCCCGGGGACCGCCGCGCGAAGATCCTTCAGCTCACGCCCCGGGGGTGCGAGCTACGTGACCGCGTCGTGCAGTACACCGCCCAGCGGTCGCCGTTCGCCAGGCTCGATCGCGACAGTCAGCTACGCCTGCACGCGCTGCTCGGTGAGGCGGCCGGGGCGCGAGCCGCCGAGACCGCGTCATGAAGACGGCCATCATCACCGGAGGCGCGGGCGGCCTGGGCCTGGTGACCGCACGTCACCTCGCCCGCGCCGGCATGGACGTGGTCCTCGTCGGCAGGAACGCGGCCCGCACCGCCGCCGCGGCCAAAGACCTGACCGCCCGCTCCTACACAGCCGACCTGTCGCAATGGGCGCAGGTCCGCGACCTGGCGAGCACGCTGGCCACATCCGAGGGCCCGATCTCCGTCCTGATCAACAACGCCGGAGCCGCGTTCCCCCGCTACCAGGAGACGATCGACGGCATCGAGCGCACCTACGCCGTCAACCACCACGCGCCGTTCCTGCTGACGCACGCGCTCCTGACGGCGGGCGCGCTCGCCGACGACGCCCGAATCATCAACATGTCCAGCTTCGTGGAGAAACGCGGCCGACTGAACGCGACTGATCCGGATGTCTCCGGCACGTCGTGGCGCGACCGTTTCTACTCGCAGATCCACGTGTACGCGACGGCCAAGCTGCTCGGTCTCCTGGCATCCGCCGAGCTCGCCCGCCGCCTGCCCGCAGGTATGCGGGTCTACAGCGCCAACCCCGGCATGGTGAAGGGCACCCGGATGAACGCCGACGCCGGCGGGCTGATGCGGCTGACGGCTCCGCTGTTTCGGCCGTTCTCCATCACGCCGCAGGAGGGCGTGCGGACCGGGGTGTGGCTGGCCACCGCCGACCCGGCACCGGAGCCGAGCGGCGGCTTTTTCACCGACTCCGCCCCAGCGACACCTTCACGATCGGCCACGGACACCACCCTCGCTCGTGTCGTCTACGACCGGACCGCCGCCCTGCTGGGTATTTGATCTCAGCGCGACCCCCGAGTCGGCGTGTTGCCGTTGACGCCGGAGACCTTGAGCCGCTCGGCGGTTCTGCCCGATCTCTTGCCGCGAAGATGCGCCGGCACCCGGCCGCCGTGGGAGCGTTGAGCCGGCTCCTTGGCCTTCGAGGAGGATGGGTGCCGGCTCCGCCCACGACGGAACCGGGGCCGGGGAACGGGCGGACAGCCGTTGGCGGTGAGAAAGATCTTGTTTCTCGTTGTGGCGGTGAGCTGGTCGAATGCGAAACGGTCAGGCCCGCCGAGGTGAGGGCGGGGTCCGAGGCAACACCGCTCCGACGTCCCGCGCAGCCTTCCGCGACCTGTGGCTCAGCCTTCGATACCGACGTCCCACGCCACAAGGTCAGCGACAGGGCCGGTCAACGTGTAGGTGCGTTGACGGCCTCTTCGGGCCCCGCCGGTCCGATGTCGTCGGTGGCGGAATGAACCCGCAGGAGCCCCTCGACTCCGCGCAGGAAGGTCTCGCAGATCAGCGCCGGGTCGAACAGGCAGCCGGCGGCCATGGCGCCGTCGCGCATCATCACGAAGTGGCGGGCGGCGGGCTCGGCGCCTGTCTCCCGGATCTTGGCCAGCAGCTCCGTGACGGTTTCCAGGAACCATTGGCGGTGGGCGAGCAAGGCCTTGCGCACCGGGGACTCGGGGGCGGGATACTCGGCGGCGGCGTTGAGGAAGGCGCATCCCCGGAAGCCGGGGGACTGGATGCCCTGGGCGATGGACCTGCTGAGGGCTCGGACGGCGTCGGCGGCCGGGAGCCCGGCGGTCAGGGCCTCGTCCGCCTGGCTCCGCATGGCCCGGTCGACCTCGTTCAGGTAGGCGAGGACAAGGTCTTCCTTGCCGGGGAAGTGCCGGTAGAGGGTGGCTCGCGTCACCTGCGCTTCCGCGACGATGCGATCGATGCCGACGGCGTGGATGCCCTCCGAGTAGAAGAGCCGGGTGGCCGTGTCGAGCAGCCGGGATCGCGCTTCGGATGGCCGGCCTTCGGGTTGGCTGCGCATGCCACCATCCTAGTGGGTAGAACGTTCGGTCTTGACAGCTCACGCCGTAGGTTGCCATGCTGTGTCGCGATAGAACGTTCTGTCTTGTGGGGGAGCTGTTCCAGTCGTGCATCGCCCTGACCTGATCGAACAGCCTGTACCGCCGATGACTGTCCCGTTGTTCCCCGACCCCGTACCCCGTCAGCAGGCAGGACCAGGCCATCGCGCCGGGCGACGAGCGCTCCCTGACGAAGCGGGCCAAGGCCCACACCGAAGGTGAACTCCTCGCCCGCTGCCATGGCCGGCCACGCCGACCCGGTCTCCCACCTGATCGAGAAGGCCGACCGCGGAACGCGCTGAACCGCTCTCCTCGTCACTCATCCATTGAAAGGATCATCATGAGCACTATCGCTGTTTCGCCCAATGTTTCCGGGGCCGCGTCCGCACTGCGGCGGCTGTACTTCGTCCGGTTCGCGTTCGCCATCGTCTGGGCCCTCGT
Organism: Streptosporangium sp. G11; assembly: GCF_051192615.1. NCBI lineage: Bacteria > Bacillati > Actinomycetota > Actinomycetes > Streptosporangiales > Streptosporangiaceae > Streptosporangium > Streptosporangium sp. G11. Next base: position 72,861 of record NZ_JBPJUQ010000033.1, on the reverse strand, counting down.
GATGTTCACGACCGCCTCGAAACTGGGTCCGGTCGCGGTCACCCTGCTCGTGCTCTACCCGTTGTTCGACGTGGCCGCCGCCATCGTCGACGCCCGCGCGTCGCGCACCACCGGATCACCTGCCCTGCTGTACGTGAACATCGTGGTCAGTCTGATCACCGCCATCGGTGTGGCCATCGCCTGCGCGTCCGGCATCCCGGCGGTGCTGCGCGTGTGGGGCGCTTGGGCGATCGTGGCCGGGCTGGTCCAGCTGATCGTGGGTGTCACCCGCCGCAATATGGGCGGCCAGTGGCCGATGATCATCAGCGGCGGCATCTCCGCACTCGCCGGCGCGTCGTTCATCCTTGGTGCCTCCGCGGACAACCCGACGCTGATCAACGCGGCCGGCTACGCCATCCCCGGCGGCATCTTCTTCCTCATCTCGGCCTTCCGTCTCGGCCGCGCCGCGAAGGGAAACTGACATGGACGGCAACACTTACGACGTCGTCGTCCTCGGGGCCGGCCCGGTCGGGGAGAACGTCGCCGACCGGGTGGTGCGGGGCGGGCTGAGCGCCGCCGTCGTCGAGCGCGAGCTCGTCGGTGGGGAGTGCTCCTACTGGGCCTGCATGCCGACCAAGGCATTGCTGCGCAGCGCGGCGGCGTTGCGGGCGGCGCGTCAGTTGCCGGGAGCGCGCGAGGCGGTGACCGGTGGTCTCGACGCGGCTGCGGTGCTGGGCCGTCGGGATGCCTTCGCCTCACACTGGAAGGATGACGGTCAGGTCGATTGGCTCGATTCGGCCGGGATCGCTCTGCACCGTGGTCAGGGCCGGATCGTGTCCGCGAACGTGGTCGAGGTGACCGGCGACGACGGCGTCCCGGTCACGTTGACGGCCCGGCACGCGGTGGTCATCGCGACCGGAAGCGGCGCGCTGCTGCCGGACGTTCCCGGTTTGCGCGAGGCCACGCCGTGGACCAGCCGGGAGGCGGCCGCCGCGAGCGCGGTCCCCGGCCGGTTCGCGGTCATCGGTGGTGGCGTGGTGGCGTCGGAGATGGCGACCGCCTTCGCCGCCCTGGGATCCTCGGTGACGATGCTGGCTCGTGACGGTGTGCTGCCGCTGGCCGAGCCGTTCGCCGGCGAGCGGATCACCGAGTCGTTGCGGGAGGCCGGTGTGTCGGTACGCCTCGGCGCGGAGACCGCATCGGTGCGCCGCGACGAGGCCGGAACGGTGCACATCACGATGACCGACGGTGAGCAGGTCGAGGCCGACGAGGTTCTGGTGGCGATCGGCCGGACACCGAACACCCAGGACATCGGTCTCGGCGCCGTCGGCCTGACGCCGGGAGCCTGGCTCACGGTGGACGACACGCTGCGCGTGGTCGGGGAGGACGGGGCACCGATCGGTGACGGGTGGCTGTACGCCGCCGGTGACGTCAACCGGCGAGTGCTGCTGACCCACCAGGGCAAATACCAGGCCCGCGCGGTCGGCGACGTCATCGTGGCGCGGGCGAAGGGCGAAGCGGTCGAGGACGGCCGCTGGGGCCGGCACGTGGCCACGGCCGACGAGCGCGCGGTGCCCCAGGTGGTCTTCACCGAACCGGAGATCGCGTCGGTGGGGCTGACCGCGGCCGCGGCCGAGGCCGCCGGGGTACGGATCCGCGTCGTCGACTACGACCTGGGCGCCGTCGCCGGATCCGCCCTGCACGCCGACGGCTACCGGGGGCACGCCCGCATGGTCGTCGACGAGGACCGGAAAGTGATCGTCGGTTTGACGCTCGTCGGCCCGGACGTCGCGGAACTGCTGCACGCCGCGACGATCGCGGTCGTCGGCGAGGTTCCGCTGGACCGGCTGTGGCACGCGGTTCCGGCGTTCCCCACGGTCACCGAGGTGTGGCTGCGGCTGCTGGAGGCGTACGGCCGCTGACCGTCCGGTCAGGTGCCGGTGCCGTGGCGGCCGCTCAACCGAAACCGCATGATCACGCCGATCCATCAGGTCGTGACACGGGCACCGACGTCCCACGTCACAAGATCGGTGACAGAGCCCGTTCACCCGTATCACTCGTGACCGTGATAGGCACGCAGCTCACGGCGCACCTGGTGACGGTCGCGGCGGCGCTCTTCGCGGCGGAAGCGGGACCACTCTCGGCCCCCATGGCCGTACCCGAACAGGTGGTAGGCGTAGGCGGTGGCGCTCCAGTGGCAGCTGCCCGTGCGATGACTCAGAGACGCGCTGTCAGCGGTGATCTCGTCCGGCAGCGTGCAGGGCCCGAACCGATGATCATGCACGGGCAGGCAGGTCGCCATCGGCGCGTCGGCCATCCGCACCCACCAGGGCCGGGTCTTGTCGGTCTTGCTCATACGGTCACCTTTCGGCTCCGTGACGCCCCGGGTTGGGGCTGTCACAAGACCGGATGCACCGTGATCACCTCCGACTTCACGCAGACATATCAGGACCGAAAGCGACCTCGCCGCTCAAGGAAACCGATTCCGACGTTACTACGAGCCGCAGGGGTGCGCATTGTGCACAGCCACCGGCTGGTGACCCGGACCCCGAGAGGAGAGCCTTCGGGGTCTGGTCACGGCTGTATCGCCCGGCGGTCGCCGGGCGATACAGCCGCCCTGCTCAGCCCTCCTGAGGAAGATCGTCATGGAAGGGACCCGTCGACGCGGGGGTGCTGAACGCCGGGGCGGCCCGCGTACCGGGCAGGTTCCGGCGACGTCCGGTGTCGATGGACGGCCACCGGGCCGCGGCCGCCGCCGCGGTGCTGGGCGTCACGGTCGTGATCCCGGCCCACCACGACGGATGGACGCACTTCTCCGAAGGACGCGCGGAGGTGCGGACGGCCTTCGAGGAGGCCGGCCTGTCAGCCCTGCCGCGCCTGGCCGGCCACGGATCCTGGTCGGCGCTGCGCGGCTGACGGTTCGCGTGGCCGCCGGCCGTCGAAAAGGACGGGCGCGGATTGTGGCGACAAGACCGGACGCCCTGATGTTCCGGCAGCCCAGCCATGCTCTGGCCGACTTCCTTTAGCGGTGCGGAGCCTTGGGCAGGAAGGGGCCGTCGGCTCCCTTCAGCTTCGTGGTCACCTTGGCGGCCGCAGGGGCTTTGATGGAGACTGTGCGCCCCCAGCCCGTGTAGCGGATCTCGGCGCGCTTCTTGTTGCCGAAGGAGCTGTAGGTGGTCATCCGGTAGGGCAGGCCCGAGGCGCTCACGACCAGCTTCCAGCGCACGACCGCCTCGTCGTTGACGCCCCACCATACGGTGGTGCGCGCCCAGGGCGAGAGCTTGACGAGCTCCTTGAGGGTGATCTCTCCGGCGTAGGTGCTGCCGCTGCGCTTGGACCTGGCGAGCATCATCTTGAGGGTGCCCGGATCGGCGGCGTTGATGAGTTCACCCAGCATGGCCGAGCGGCCGGAGGTCCATCCGGGTGACTGCTTCCACCAGACCTTGCCCTTCGGCATGAGGGTCCCCACGATGAACCCCCGCACGTAGGAGGTCCTGCCGATCCTGATGGTCTGCTCGGGATCCTCCATGTAGGAAAGGTCCTCTTTGTCGTCGGTAAGGTGCCCGCCTCGGAGCTTGGGCTCTCCGGTTGGGGCAGGTTGGGTCGGATTGGGGGCGGTGGTCAGTGACGGCGGGCTGTGATGATCCAGGCACGCGAGTCGAAGTACACGCCGCTGTCGGTGTTGTGGGCGGCGAGGGTGGCGCGTAGCCGCGTGCGTGCTCGCTCGGCCGTCGTATTCCCGCAGGCGGAGCACGTTGTCGAAGGCGGTGGCGGCGTCCGGGCCGTAGTAGACGGGCTCGCGCACGTCGGTGAAACTGACCTGGGTGAAGCCCGCCGCCGTCAGGACGCCTTGCGTGATGGTCGGGTCGGCGAGTGAGAACGGGCCCGGACCGCCGGTGGGAGGGGCGGGTGTGGCCGTTGCGGCGGTGAGGCTCCGGCGGATCGCGGAGGCCCATTCATTGCGGTCGCGATCTTGCCAGACCAGCAGCACGAGGCGCGCTCCGGGGCGCAGGGCGCGCCCGATATTGGTGAACGCGGCGACCGGGTCAGCGAAGAACATCGCTCCGAACCTGCTGATACAAAGGTCGAAATGCGCCGATGGGAAGCGGTGAACCTGAGCGTCCGCCTGCTGGTAGGTAATGTTGGGCAGTTTTTGGTCGTCACTGAGCCGGCGGGCCCGTTCGAGCATTGGCGCGGAGAGGTCGACGCCTACCACGCTTCCGGTGGCGGCGGCGCGGGCGGCCTCGCGCGTGGACTGCCCCGCACCACAGCCGATGTCGAGCACACGGTCGCGGGAGCCGACGCGGGCAGCGGCACGGAAGAGTTCGTTGTGCGCACGCAGCTCCGCGTCGTAGTCGAACAGGTCGGTCTGCCTGGTCCCGTGCTCACCCGCGGCCGGCTCGGAGTTCGGCCGCATCTGGTCACCCCGCTGGTCGGACATCACCGTCACCGGATCCTCTCGATACCGATTCGACATGTTGGCCGGTCGTGTGGATGCCGATCTCTCAAGGCTCTGTCGGGCCCTTCGCGGAGTACGCCTCGCATCCGGTCCAGCGACACCGTTTCCGGCGGGAGGTCCGCCGGCCACCAGGTGGCGCCCGCCTTGGCGGAGAGCGCCGGATCGGCGCCGGGCGAGAGGGCGACGGCGATGTCATACGGGCTCGTCTTTTGCCGGCGGAGATCGGTGATGGTGGTGACGACGATCTCGGCGTGCCGGAGCCGGCGCCTGGCGGCGGCCCGCGCGGGCCGCCGCCATGCCTCGACGTCCGGCGGGCCGGCCGCCGGGGAACGGTTCACCGCTCGATCCTCGTGGCAGAGGCGTAGCCCGCCAATATGTCCGCCACCTCTTTGGGGCGGCTGAGCGCGACGCAGTGGCCGCCCGCGATCTCGTCGGGGACGATACCCAGGCGCTCGGGCACCAGCCGGCGAAAGAAGTCGGGCGGGAAGAAGCGGTCCTCGCCGCAGAGCACGAACCTCGTCGGCACGTTCGGCCACGTGTCCAACGGCCACGGAGCGGCCGACGCGGCCCTGGACGGATGGTCGCGCTCCTTACCCATCGCCTCCTCGGCCAGCTCCCGGGGTACATCGTGGTAGAAGCTCACGAATGGATCCGCGTTGCCGGTCAAACCGCCATCGCGCTCGGCCTGCTCCTCCACCGCGCTCTGGCAGCCGGTGCCGGCCCACCACTCGTCCGGCGACTCACCCGGCGACGGGATCATGCCGGCCAAAAGGACCAGCACATCGACGGGCAGCCGATCGGCGACCAACGGGGCGGTGAACGCGCCGAACGAGTGACCCACGACGACCAGGTCCTGCCTGTCACCGACGGCCTCGACCACGGCGTCGGCGTAGTCCGCCAGGGTCTTCGACTCGTCGTCACCCGGAAGGTCGGGAGCCAGCACGTCGTGCCCACGCGCTCGTAGCTCGGCCTCCACCAGGTGCCAGGACCATCCGACGTCTCCTCCGCCGTGGATCAACACGAATGTGCTCATTGGACTCTCCCTTGATTGTTGGAACCCGGATTCATCGGTGGAACTCGGAGCGCACGACGACGGCGACCGTGAGCACCCCAGCAGCTGCCGACGGGTCACGGCCAGTCGACCCAGACCGCCACGCACCGCCGGCGCCTCGCCCACCAGCAGGCCGGCCGTCAGGAAGCGGACACCGGCGCTCACGAGGGGCGGCATCTCCTCGACCATGATCCGGATCGCGAGGTAGGTCGAGCCCAGATGACATAGAAGATCGCCAGGGCGGCCCCGACGAGCGGGAGAGGGCTTCGAGGTCTTGCCGGTGCAACGGTGGCTACTGTCATGCCGGCCACGCTAGAAGCCGGGCGCCATCGTGAAAAGCGATTATTCTCGATCAATGCGATCGCTAGGAGCGATGGCTGGGAGTACGGTGGGACCTGTGAGCGATCTCGAACTGAGGCACCTGGCCGCGATGGCCGCTGTCGCCGAGGAGGGCTCGTTCGGCCGGGCGGCGGCCCGCCTCGGCTACACCCAGTCGACCGTGAGCCAGCAGATCGCCGCGTTGGAGAGGTCTGTCGGCGGCCTGGTGTTCGATCGGCCGGGCGGCCCCAGAGCGGTACGGATCACACCTCTCGGCGCCGTCGTCCTCGAGCACGGACGCGAGCTGCTGGCGAAGGCGGCAGCCCTGGCCGAGGCCGTGGACCGGTTCCAGGCCGGTGACGGCCGGATCGACATCGGCACCCTCCAGAGCGTATCCACGGTGATCCTGCCGGTCGTCGTACGTCGGCTGCGCGACGAGCACCCCGGCTGTGACATCCGGCTGTCCGAGGAAGAGCCGGAGGCGCCTCAGATCGGCGATCTCGACCTGCTGTTCTACGACGGCCCCCTCAACGGCGACGTCGAGCATGTCAAGCTGCTCGACGATCCGTACCTGCTGGTGGCCAGGCGCGGCACCTTCTCCGAGCATTCCGTCCCGCTGGACCAGCTCGACGGCGCACCGCTGGTGGCCTGGCCGTCGACCTGCGACCAGCCCAGGGTGGAGGAGGCGTTCACCCGCGCCGGCGCGAACCCGAAGATCGTCTTCCGTACGGCAGGCAACGAGACGCTGCTGTCGATGGTGCGAGCCGGGATGGGATCGGCAGTGCTGCCGTGGCTCGCCATCCACGCCGCCGACGCCGAGTCCGACGACCGGCTCCGCGTCCACGAGCTGCGACCGGCCATTCCTCCGCGCGAGGTCTGCCTGCACTGGCGGACCGGCCGTACCCACTCTCCCTTGGCGGCCCGGGCGATCGAGATCGCCATCGAAGTCGCGTCCGACCTGGCCGACGAGCTGGCCCTGGAGCACTCCGGTCCGGCCACGTAAGCAGGGGTGGCGCGCTGCTGCCCATGACGCGCCACCGCGATCGTGCAAGCCATCCTCGTCCTGCAACTCATCGACGAGGATGGCCACTCAGGATGGAAAGGGCTCACTGAGGGCCCGGAGAAACTCGAACGGTCCTGTCATCTGTCAGACGCGGTGGGTCCAGGCGGCCGGGTCCGTGCCTGTGCCCTCTGGCGCCAACGCTCGCCGAACGCGTCCCGGAACTGGTGACTGGTAGGCGGCCCGAAGGTATCTGACCAAACCTGAATTGCATGGAACTCAACCGATTCAAATGTGCGATTAGCCTCATCTCGCCCTCGAGCGCATACTCTGATTCTGTAGTCGCTCTGCCCTTTGAAATTCAGTGGGGGAAAGTCTTCTGCCCCGCCACCGAAAAGCTGTTCCAAAAAGAGTGGTTTCTCTGCGTGGAAACTGACGTCGACGATCTCATCCCAGGCCTCAAGATCGAGTGGCGGCTCCGACTCGTGAAGCTCCAGACGCAGATGGATGTCCCCGTCGTCCAGCCCGGTCAGAACGGCGAGAGACCCCGTATAGACATCCACCAATCCGTTTCCGCCGCTCACCATTGAGTGTTTGATGTTTACTGAATGTTGGATGAGGTATTGATTTTTGCAAGCCCTGATGGTTCCCTCGAATATTTGGGGAGCAGCGCTGCGACTCGCTGTCATGTCTCTCCTGTGGCTGTAGGTATCGCCCCTGGATGCAGCTTATAGCAGCATGGTCGCCCACCGGATCGGTGGGCGACCATGTTTTGTGCGATCGGTTTCAGGGGCCAGGCCCTGATCGGGGTGGTTAAGGAATAGTGCTGAGGAAGAGCGACTCGGCGCCGTCGGTCTGGGTGCTGTCCAGTCCATGGGTGCCGGAGTAGTCGTGCTGTTCGTTGTGCGCCCAGTCGGAGATAGGGGTGCCACCGACATCTAGATGGTGGAAGGATCCCCCGGAAACCCCGAAGCGGAGGATGCGATTGGGATCATTGTAGTAGTCGCTGTATGGGGCGTAAATGTTGCCGAGTTGCTTCTTGAGCGTGTTGTTGAAGAAGACGTTGTTAGGTCCGGAGGAGCCTGACCACTTTACGGCCTTGAGCCCGGCGGCCCACCAGATCGGGAACCAGTTGGAGTTGTCTGGTCCACTGTTTCCCTCGTCTCCGCAGTTGTCCTTGCAGTTGCCGGGGCGATGGGCATAGGGCGTGGAGACATGGTTCAGTTCGAACAGGTTATTGCGTTCCCAGCCGCCGTGTAGATTGAGGTCGGAGTCGAAGCTGTTGCCGATGACCACGTTGCCGGATGCGGACCATTGGAAGGTGAAGTGGCGTAAGTCCCGAGTGGTGTTTCCGGCGTATAGGGAGTCCCAGACGCGGGAACCGCGGAAGTAGCCGTTGCCGCCTTTACCTTTGTTCCAGGAACCTTCCAGGTGATTGCCGGTGACGGTGAGATTCTTGGCTTCCTCGGTAACGATCGGATGAGAGCCGACCATTTCTCCGTGGACACCTCGTACGAACCCGTTGACAGCCCACTTGAAGACGATGCCGTGCATTGCGGAAGCCGGGTCCATGTTGCCGTAGTTGTTCACGGCATCGTCCTGATCCATGTTCGCGTCCTGAGTGAAGTAAAAATCTTCGAAGCCGACGCCCAGGACCGGGTCGACCAGAGGTGATGCCTTCGAATCATATGCGGCGTCGTAGCCGGTGATCATCTCCGAGCCGTCCGAGATTGACGTGACCGGCACGTCGTATTCCAGCGGCTTGTCGATCGTCACCCACTTGTCGCTACCCGACCTGCCGACTCCAGTGATCTTGAAGATCTGCTGTCGCATGTGTAGGTTCTGCAGTTCCCATTCGGTCGGGACCGCCTTCATGGTGCGGTAGAAGTTCATGGTGTTCGCCGCACGGACGTTGATGTAGCCGCCGACCTGGATGGTGTTCATAATTGTACTGTTGGTGTTGTTGGCGAGATACACCTTGTTGTCGCCTTGGCGTGCTGCGAATCCAGTGTCACCCGGCTTGTCACGGAGCTTTGCCCCTGATTTCCAGTGCACGTTTATCGTGCCCACAAACAGGTCCTTGCGGTTCTCGGGAGCAGCGAGGTGCTGAACGAGGTAAGACGCGTGGATGCCACGTGACTGGACACGGAACAGACCGCGGCCAGGCCAGATCCAGCCACCCTTGGCGTCGCCGGCGGTCATGGCGTCTTGGTCCCAGCGTGAACCGTCGTCGGCGATCGTGTCATAGCGGGTGTTCTCATCGGGGGAGTACGTGAGGCGGGTTCCTGTCTCCGGATCGTTGCTCACGCCGGAGATCACCAGATAGTCGGCATCTACGTATAGCTGGCGGGTGATCTTCAGCTCGCCCGCAGGCATTCGGATGCGGCTTAGGCTCGTGTAGCTTGCGGTGGGAGAGCAGTCATTCCGAATCGTGTCGATCGCGCTCTGGAGGCCTTCGGTGTCATCGTTCCCGTCGTCCGGAATCACTCCGTAGGTACCGGCGAGTTCGGCTGCCGTGATTTCGCATGTGGCCGAAGCGTTGAAGTCTCCGGCGGCGGGCAGGTTGGCGGCGCCCTCCCGATATCCAGCCCTTGACCAATCATATAGGCCCGAGATTGGAGCTCGGCGGTTTCCCGCAGACAGATCCAGACCCAACAACGCGGCGGCGGGGGGAACTGTGGCGGGTGGTTCGTTCGGATCTGGTGACTCGCATGTCTCTTCAGCCGAACAGGGGACGACCTCGACGTAGAACTTGTCGCCGTCGATTACCCGGTTGGGCCGGTAGAAGTCGTTGTAAAGCCAGTTCCCGCCTTGCGAGTTCTGTTGCTCGTCGATCATTCGGCGGCTGAATCCCTCCTGTAATCTCCCGCCTTCTCTGGTCGACGCCATTGGATACTCGTCGCAACTCTTTCCCGCTTGAGCATTGTTTCGCTTCCAGGTCCTGGTGCAGGCGGCCGCCCGATTGGCCTCGCCCAGCGCTGTATTGCCACGGGTGAGGGGGATGCCGTCGTCTTTGTTGGGTACTCCCGGCGCGCCGGGAAGGGGTCCGCCGTTCACTGCTCCCGGCGTGCCGTTTCCTTGCTGGGCGTCCAGGATGTGCTGGGCGAGTTCCGGAAACCCATTTTCATCATTGGTGTCGAAAGTGAATTGCGCGACGGGCCGATAGGAGTCGAAGACGCAGCCAGGAATTCTTGAGTTACCTGGTAAGGCGTTGTCGCAGCGGATGGTTCTCGTGGTCAGTTCCTTCGGATCACCATTCCAGTCGAGCGGGCTGGCGCTGTGGAGTGAGAAATTGCTGATCGGGTACTCGTACATGACTTGCCTGTCGGCGTTCGGGTCGGGGTCGGGGGTGAATTCGAAGGTCCAGCCGGCTGTGGCGGGGGGGCCACCGGGAAGCAGCTCCTGAGAGGGAAAGTCTCCGCTGATGATGGAACAGCCGTCACTTGATGCGCATTCCGCGTCACCCGTGACCGTTAGGCCTGGCCACACGGGTACAAGTCCATGAATGATCGTCATCACAGTTTGGGTCCCCGGATCTTCCGGGTTCAGCCACATAGAATGTGTGTACACGTACTGGCCGGGTGCCGCGTTGTTGTCCACAGTGATTTTGATCTCGTGCATTGTGTTTACTTGGCCGATTTTCCGTTTGACTGGAAAGGGGCCCTGCGGATACCAGATCTCCACCACGTCGGTGGTTTCCTGTGTTTTGGTGCAGGAATACGTGCGCGTCTCGTACCAGCCTGCTGTTCCGCATTGGGTCTCGTCGTTATTCAGCGCCCGTGCCGAGGGTGCCTGATAAGCGGAGAGCGGTGGGACCTTCACGGACGCATCCCAGCCCGGCCTGGAGCAAGTAAGAATGGTACCTGCGGGGGGTTTGGTCTTCGCTATCTTCTTGTCCAAATTCTTGCAGGTGTTCTCGCTCGGTTTGATGCGAGGGTCCCGGCTGATTTGTGGTGCCGGGGAGAGACTTTTGCCTGGCGGCGCCGTAGACGGTGCGGGCTGAGGGCTCGCATTGGAAGGTGTGGGCCGGGGGCTCGCGTTCGCGATCCGCTCAGGCGTTGCGGTAAGCAGTCCTAACACCATGACCAGGCCGCTGAGTGCAGCCAGACTTCTCTTTCTCATTGTGCCTTCCTTGTTTGTGCTCCAGAGGTAGGAAAACAAGTGACATGTGCTCTGTTGACCATCTGAAATTCGGCCGTTTTGTGGAACGTATCGACTGTGGATCGACACGTGTGACAGCACGTTATGGCGCCGATGTCAGGCTGCCTGGTCGGCGTGCAAAGAGTGGATTTAGTGCCCTGAACCGCTGGTGCAGACAGTCGGCCAGAACGGCACTGAATCGGATGGTGGGCGTGAGGGCGCGCATCTGCGTGCCGCCTCGAATGAAAATTGATGCCGGGAATCTATCCCTGTCACCTAACTAACGCACACCCGGGTCTTCGTGTCGGATGATTAAAAGATATGTACTGAAATAATCTTGAGCAATATGACGTAAATCACATTTACAATCCGCGGCCGGCAATGTTATGCGGGGCTGGTTTCTGTGGCGTGAGGGGTCTGGGAGAAGCTGTTGGTCTGGTTGTTCCATAGGGAAGTCGGATGGTGTTTTCGGCCGCGAGTTGGGAGTGAGCCATTTTCATCCTGAGTAGCGATCCTCGTCGATGAGTTTCAGGACGAGGATGGCTTCTGAGGATGAAGGGCGGATGTTACGGCGAAGTGCGACTGTGGGTGGTTGCTGGGGTATTTGCTATGCCGAAGGCATGAGATATCCCGAATGGGGTGGTTTGGCCGCCGAGGAACGGGCCAAACGCGAGCGGTTGCGATTCGAGGCCGCTGAGTTGTTCGCCCAGGAAGTGTCGATGTCGGAGGTGGCGCACCGATTCCGGGTGACGAGAATGTCGGCCACCCGCTGGTATCGCAGCCGGCAGGTCGATGGCGTCGAGGCGCTGGCGTCCAAGGGACCGAGCGGAGAGAAGTGCCGGTTGGATGCGCGGCGTCTGGAGCGGCTGCGGGCGGAGCTGAAGCGAGGGCCGGCCGCGCATGGCTTCATCGCGGACAACACGACGAACCGACTTATCGGGACATTGACGCTCGCCCACCGGTCGACCGATGGCCCCGGACATGTCACCGAGGATGGCGAGGAACTGGAACCGGGCATCCAACACAGCGGCCCTCAGACCAGGGGACCCAGAGTTTCAGGTGCTCCCCAGGCCGTCGGCTGCCGCTCGGGGTCGGTTTCCTTTTGCGCGCTGATTGATCGCTTCGGCGAGAACGCGCGGCCACCACCCGCTCAGGGCGGTAGTACCGACGAAAGTGAGCCAGAGCCGTTCAATTGACGGACCCAACTCAGGGGATGTCTCCTTGCCGTGCCGACCTCTCCTGAAGGGGGCAGGGCGACTACGACGACGACACATCGATCACGCGGTCGCGTAACCATCGGTGAGCCGGGTCCGCGTCGAGCCGGACGTGCCACATCAACGACACCGTCACCTCGGGAGCGTGGAAGGGCAACTCGAAGGAGCGCATCCCTCGCCGTAGGTTAGCGGTGTGACGCTCCGGAACGGTGGCGACCAGGTCTGAGGCCTCCGCCAGCGCCAGCGCGGCGCTGAAGCCGTCTACGACCGTGACGACCTCCCGCTCGTGGCCTGTCGCGCGAAGGGCCTCATCCACCAGCCCCTCCGTCAGGCCGCGCCGCGAGACGTGCACGTGCCGCGAGGAGGCGTACCTGGCCGCCGTCACTTTTCCGGTGCTCAGTGGGTGCTCGCTTCGCACCACCCCGATGAAGCGGTCGGTGAACAGGGGCTCGCTCAGCACGTCGGGAGGCAGAGCGTGCTCGATGACGCCCGTTTCGAGGTCGACCATGCCCTCGCGCAGGGGAGCGGTGTCCTTCTTGGTCTTCTGCAGGAACCGCAGCCGCACGCCAGGCGCCACGCGGCCGACCTCCGCCACCAGCGCGGGTCCGAACCTCTCCACGAACCCATCGCTGCTGCGCAGGGCGAAGGTCCGCTCCAGCGTCGCCAGGTCGAGCCTCTCGGCCGGCCGGAGGACGGCTTCGGCCTCTTGGACCAGGGCGCGCACACGGTCGCGCAGTTCCAAGGCGCGGGGCGTGGGCACCAGCCCTCGACCGGCTCGCACCAGCAGCGGGTCGCCCGTGGCCCGCCGCAGCCGCGCGAGCGCGCGGCTCATCGCGGACGGGCTGAGCGCAAGCCGTTCACCCGCGCGCGTCACGCTGCCTTCCTCAAGCAGGACGTCGAGGGTGACCAGCAGGTTCAGATCGGGGCGGACCATGTGCGAAGGATCTCACGGATCAGCCGGGACATGGCGTTTCATGCACAAGTGGCTTTCCATCTTTGCGTCTTCCGCCAGGTCGAAGCGGGATTTAGGTTCATTGCGATCCCATCGCCCCGTCGACTCCAGGAAGAGGCCGTCATCGTGAGAGCAGCAGCCGAGCCCGAGCAGGCACCGCCTGCGCGCCGTCCGCCCCTGGCCTGGGCGCTCGCCGCGCTGTCGCTGTCCATGCTTCTGCCCTCGCTCGGCATCAGCATCGCCAACGTCGCCCTGCCGACCATCGCTGTGGCCTTCGACGCCGCCTTCAACGAGGTCCAGTGGGTCGTGATCGCCTATCTCCTGGTCGTCACGACCCTGATCGTCGGAGCCGGACGACTCGGCGACCTCGTCGGCCGGCGTCGCGTTCTGCTGGGTGGCATCGCCGTGTTCACGCTCGCGACGCTGCTGGGCGGTCTTGCCCCGAACCTTCCGATCCTGGTCGTCGCCCGGGCGCTTCAAGGAGCCGGTGCCGCGTGCATGATGGCGCTGACCATGGCCATCGTCGGCGAGACGGTGCCCAGGAACCGCACCGGCAGGGTCATGGGGCTGCTCGGAACGATGTCGGCAGTCGGCACGGCGCTGGGACCCGGCCTCGGTGGCGTCCTGATCACGGCCTTCGGCTGGCGCGCCATCTTCCTCGCCGTCGTGCCGCTCGGCCTCCTCGCGCTCACGCTCACCCTCAGGATGCTGCCCGGCTCCGCGCCGGCAGTGATCTCCGTACCCGGGCGGTTCGACAGCGTGGGCACCGCGTTGCTGGCGATCACGCTGGGGGCCTACGCACTGGCCATGACGATCGAGGGGAACTCCTTCGGCTCGCTCACCATCGGGTTGCTCCTCGCCTCGGGGGCGGGCCTCGCCCTGTTCGTCGTCACCGAGCGCCGGGTCTCATCCCCGCTGCTCACCCTGTCGATGTTCCGCGACCCCGGCCTCGCCGCCGGACTGACGACGAGCGCCCTGGTCTCGACCGTCATGATGACCACTCTCGTCGTAGGGCCCTTCCATCTGGCCTGGGCGCTCGGCCTCGACCCGGCCTTCGTCGGCCTGGTGATGTCGGCAGGCCCCGCCGTGTCCGCCCTCACCGGCGTCCCGGCGGGCCGCGCCACCGATCGTTTCGGAGCCGGGACCATGGTGGTGGTCGGGCTCGCCGGCATCATCGGCGGCGCCGTGGCGCTCTCCTTGATGCCCACGGCTGCTGGAGTCATAGGGTACGTCCTGCCCCTGGTCGTCGTCACCGCCGGTTACGCCCTGTTCCAGGCGGCGAACAACACCGCGGTGATGAAGGACGTCTCCCCGCACCGGCGCGGCCTGCTGTCGGGCACGCTGAACCTCTCCCGCAACCTCGGCCTCATGACCGGCGCGTCGGTCATGGGAGCGGTCTTCGCCTTCGCCGCAGGCGCGAGCGACGTCAGCACCGCCACGTCGGCGGAGGTGGCTCGCGGAACGCACTGGACCTTCGCGGTCGCAGCCCTCCTCGTGGCCTTCGGGCTGGCCGTGGTCCTGGGCCTCCGGCGGCGTGCCGGCTCTCACCCGGCGACAGTGCCGACGCCCCGTCACGGTGACCTCGGTTGACGACCGAGCCGGGCCCGTGACGGAGCGCAAGCCGGGCGACCGCACTCCTCCTACGCCGGACGCGTACGAGGAGTGCGCCACGATCACTTCTCCCGCGGGGGACGGTCAGCCTCGCCGCCACTTCTGGTCGGCACCGCCGTTGCACTCCCACCGCTGCGGGGGTGAGGAACGCGCGGACAGCCGTTGGCGCTGAGAATGATCTTGTTTCTCGTTGCGGTGGTGAGCTGGTCGAATGCGAAACGGTCAGGCCCACCGAGGTGAGGGCAGGGTCCGTGGAGACACCCCTGCGTAGCCTTCCGCGACCTGCGGCGCAGCGACTTACCGCTACCCCTCGCGCGGGCGCGGCGGCCGAGGCCGATCATGGGCACCCGTCACCAATAGACCAATAGGCCTCGTTCAGCAGGAACCAGGTGTACTCGCTGAGGGCGGGGAGGTCGCGCAGCCACTCAGGCAGAACAGGCAGCTGTTTGGTGTTCAGCCGGCTACTGCCCAGGCGGAGGTCGGTGAGGGCGGTGAGGTTTCTCATCGACTCGGGCAGAGCGGTCAACCGGTTGTCGTCCAGGGAGAGGCTGGTCAGGGCGGACAGGTTGCCCAGCGACTCGGGCAGAGCGGTCAACTGGTTGGCGTTCAGGGAGAGGCTGGTCAGGGCGGCGAGGTTTCCCAGCGACTCGGGCAGAACGGTCAGCCGGTTACTGTCCAGGTAGAGGTTGGTGAGGCCGGTGAGGTTGCCCAGGCACTCAGGCAGAACGGTCAGCCGGTTATCGGCCAGGTGGAGTTCGGTGAGGCCGGTGAGGTTGCCCAGTCCCTCGGGCAGAACGGTCAGCCGGTTGCCATACAGGTGGAGTTCGGTGAGGGCGGACAGGTTGCCCACCGACTCGGGCAGAGCGGTCAGCCGGTTACTGTCCAGGTAGAGGTTGGTCAGATGGGTGAGATCGCCGAGTGATTCCGGCACCGTGTCCAGGTCCAGCCCGGACAGGTCCAGCGTGGTCGATCCCTCTCGCAGGCACCTGTCGATTCGCTCGTCAACGGTCATCGGGTCGTTCCCGGTCTCCATCGAGATCTCGTTCCTCGTCGTTGTTCACCTGCTTGGGCCTGCCCCCGTCGCAGCGCGCCGGGCGGAGGGGTGGGATGAGGCTAGGTGATGTCTGACAAATGATCACGGTGGATGCGGTTAGATGATCGTTCGTGGTGCGACGAGGTGAGCTGACCGACAAGGCCTGGCAAAGGCGTGATCGCGTTGGCCGGGGTCGCCGGTTTCAGTAGTCGCCATCCCAAGGGCGCCAGGGCCAGCCACATGCACAGGACCGCGAACGGCATGAGGGCCTGGCGGCCGGCCCCGTCCAGCACTTCGTAGCCGATGAACAGGACCAGGGTTGCCAGGACGAGTGTCAGGGTCGTCGTGCTGATCCGCCCCAGGATGGCCAGCTGGACGATCAGGCCCAGGAACCCTACGTAGACAAGCTGGGTGCCGAATCCATACAGGATCGACTCGGCTACGGGGATGCTTCGGATCTGCTGGTCCATGACCTCCCACTGCGCGCGAGTGTCGGTGGCGAATCCGACGTACAGGTCGACGAGCATCTCGGCGATCGAGGCGGTGACGCTGATCAGCGCCACCGCCAGACTCGCCCTGGCGAGAACCTGCCCGGCACCGCGGCTTCGGACCCGGCGAAACAGCTCGACGCAGACGATGGCCAGCAGCACGAAACCGATGAGCCACACCACATGCGCGATCGTCGACCATGGCTCGACTCCCTCGTTGCCGCCGAACCTCATGAAGGTCCAGCCGCTGAGCTGCCCCACCGGCGCCAGGATGAGTGACCACCCGGCTATTCGTTTCCAGATCATGGCCCCCGACCCTAGCTTTGCAGAATTTTTTCTGCAAACTTTTCTATGCATCAATTTTTCTGCAGAATTCCCTCGGCACAGCTAGGCTGGTCGAATGTCAACCGAACCGGTCATGCACACCCCGGCGGCGATGAAGGCGCTCGCCAGCCCCCTGCGGCGAGAGATCCTGCGCCACCTCGCCAACCACGGCCCGGCCACCTCCACCACGCTGGCCCAAGCCATGGGCCAGAACACCGGTACCACCAGCTACCACCTGCGGATGCTGTCCGACACCGGTTTCGTGACCGAACTGCGCGAGCGCGCCAAAGGGCGGGAACGCTGGTGGGACGTCGTCAAAGCCGACCGGCGGACACCTCCCCGCGAAGAACTGACCGACGCCGAACAGGACCTCGCCGAGCAGCTGGGCGACTCCAAGCTCGCCGAGGACCTACGGCTGCTGTCAGCCTTCGCCCACAACCGGGACGAGGCCGGCGACTGGCAGCAGAGCTCTCGCTCCAGCACCTTCATGACCAAGGCGCAGCTCAAGGAGTTCCACGAGGAGTACCTCAAACTGGTGCACCGCTTCGGCGCCGACCGCGACAACGCACCCGCCGACGCCCGGATGATCCTGTTGCGCTGGATCGGTTTCCCCGACCCCGCGGATCCTGACCCCCTCCACCTCGAGGGGCGGCCGGAATACGGGAGAAAGACACCGCGGGCTGACGGTTGATCGTTGTCGTGTTGGTGACGGTCTCGAGGGTTGTGCGTGACCTCGATCGATCGGACCGCGCATCCTCACCTTCGCCGACCCGGAGGTGGCGTCGCAGGTGCTCGGGTCGCAGTGCAACGTCGGCGTCCCCGGCGCGGTCCTGCTGCGCATGGCCGTCGAAGCCCCGTCGTGCGATGGCATCATGGTCAACAGCGCTACTGAGCTGATCAGCGTCATCATCAGCAGGGCGTCCGTGTCGGCCATCGCTCAGGGGCCGGTCTGACGGGCGAAACGCGGGTCTGACGGGATCGGCCGCGTCGCGGCGAGAGATTTCTCCGGGGCCGTGTCGATCCGCGGGCGGCTCGTTCGACGTGTGGGGGCAAGGGGTCGAGGGGCGGCCCCGCCGGAAGAGGAGAGCGCGATGTCGAAGTACATGCTGATCATGCGGGGCACCGATGAGACGAACGCGGCCATGATGGCTTCGATCGACGAGATGATGGCCGCGACCGGCCGGTTCATCGAGGACATGATGAAGGCCGAGGTTCTCGTCGCGGCCGAAGGGCTGGATGATCCGGGCCGGGGCGTCGTGGTCGACTTCAGCGGCGAGGCGCCGGTGGTCACGGACGGGCCCTACGGCGAGACCAGGGAACTGTTCGGTGGCTACTTCCTGCTCGATGTCGCCTCGAAGCAGGAGGCGGTCGAGTGGGCCAGGCGGGTCCCGGTGGTCCGCGGGTCCAAGATCGAGGTCCGGCGGGTGGCCGAGGCCGACGAGGTCCCGCAGGACAACGAGCGGATCGTCAAGGAACGGGCCGAGCGCGAGGGCAACGGCCGGATCTGATGGCTACGGTCGACGTCGAGGCCGTCTGGCGGATCGAGTCGGCGCGGATCGTCGCCGCGCTGACCCGGTTCACCGGTGATTTCGGGCTGGCCGAGGACGCGGCCCAGGAGGCGGTGGCCGAGGCGCTGGTGTCGTGGCCGCGTGCCTGTCCGGCCAATCCGGCCGGCTGGCTGATGGCCACGGCCCGGCGGCGGGCGATCGACGCGATCCGCCGCCGGAGCGCTCTTCAGGACCGATACGCCCTGCTGGCGGCCGACCCCGGGGTTGACCAGGAAATCGACCCTGACAAGATCGACGACGATGTCCTGGCGCTGATGTTCGTCAGCTGCCACCCGGTGCTCTCCCGCGAGGCCCGGGTGGCGCTGACCTTGCGCGTGGTCGGTGGCCTGTCCAGCGAGGAGATCGCCCGCGCGTTCCTGGTACCCGTGCCGACCGTGCAGGCCCGCATCACCCGGGGCAAGAAGGCGATCGCGGCGGCCGGGGTGCCGTTCGAGCTGCCGGCGGCCGGCGAGCGCCGGGAACGGCTGGGCGGTGTGCTCAGCGTCCTTTACGTGATCTTCACCGAGGGGTCGACGGCCACGTCGGGCGACCGGCTGCTGCGCCCCGACGTCGCGTATGAGGCGATCCGGCTGGCCCGCGCGCTGGCCGCGCTGCAGCCCGACGAGCCGGAGGTGCACGGTCTGCTCGCGTTGTGCGAGCTGACGGCCGCGCGTTTTCCGGCACGGACCGGCCCGGACGGCACGCCGACCCTGCTCCAGGACCAGGACCGGCGGCTGTGGGACTTCTCGGCGATCGGCCGGGGGCTGGCCGCGCTGGGCAGGGCATCGACCCGCGGCCTTGGCCCCTATGGCCTGCAGGCCGCGATCGCCGCCGTCCACGCGTCGGCGCTCTCGGTCGAGGCGACCGACTGGGACCGGATCGTGTTGCTTTATGAGGCGCTCGGCCGGGTCGCGCCCTCGCCGGTGGTCGAGCTCAACCGGGCCGTTGCCGTGGCCATGGCCTCGGGTCCGGCGCAGGCCCTGGCCGTCGTGGACGAGCTGATCGCCTCGGACCGGCTGCCCGGTTCGCATCTGGTTCCGACCGTACGAGGGGAGCTGCTGGCCCGCCTCGGCCGGCGACCGGAGGCGCGCGCCGAGCTGGAGCTGGCCGCCCGGCTGTGCGCCAACCAGCGCGAACGCTCGGTGCTGTTGCGCAAGGCGGCCGCGCTGGACTGACCTCCCCCCCGCGATCGACGGCATCCGAGCGCGGCCCGGATGCCGTCGATCGCGGGGGAGTGTCTCACCGCCCGCCGAGACGGCGAGTTCGACCGCACTCTTCCGACGTGAGTCAGCGGCATCCTCGTCACGAAAGCCGGTTCGATCGCCTTCCCCGTGTGAGCGGTGCCAAGTTGCCGGACCCATGACGACACGGGCTCATCGAGCGGATGGAAGCGACGTCAGCAGGTGCCCGACTGAGATCAGTGGACCCGCGGTGCCGTGGTCCCGAACCAGGGGCTCGGCAAAGTCGTTAGATGATGCCGAGTAGTGCCAGCGGGCGGTTGCTGTCGCGGGCGTGGTGCCGGTTGGCGGCGGCGATGTCGGTGATCCCGGCGGTGTGTAAGGCTGCGATGGCGGCGTTGCGCAGGGCGGCCATGACGTGCGGTCCAGTGCCGGTGCGGATCTGGGAGCGGTCTTCGTCGTAGGTGACGTCGCGGCTCACTTCAGACGATCAGCATGGCGTAGGAACCTTCGTCGAGCCGCAGACGCGCGCACTCCTCAGCGCGGACGCCGGCACCCGGCAGCGTGAAGATGATGGCCGCGTGCGCACCATCCGTCCTTGAAGACGGTGGAAATTTCATCCAAGGACGCGGGCCAGGGACTCGGCTCTGCGGTGGTCGTACGGTGCGGCCAGGCGTTCGGCGGTCGCCATCGCCTGCTCGGCCGCCCGCCTGGCCTGCCTTCGCCCGCCCAGGGCGGCCAGGATCAGCGCGAGGGCCCAGCCGATCCGGGCGGCGGCACCGGGGTTGCGGGCGGCGTACCGGGAGAGGTGCCCGAGCAGGAGGGGGGCCGCGGTCGGGTCCTGTCCCGCGTCCCCGAGCAGCTCGGCGAGGCCGGTCCAGCACTCCAGCATGCCGAGCTGCACCGTCGGCAGCCGCTCGGCCAGCGTCAGCGCCTCGGCCAGCGCCGCGGGCGCCCGCGCCGGGTCCAGACGGGCCGCGATGGTGAGCAGGCGCAGCTCCTGGATCGTGCGGCTCCCCGGGCTGTCGCGCAGGCCGATCTCCTTCGCGTGCGTACGCCGCCGCTCGTGCGAGGCACGGGCGGCCGCCAGCAGCTCCCGGATCCGCTCCACCGGCACCCCGTCCAGGCGCAACAGCGCTTCCGCCCGGCCGGTCAGGCACCAGTGGCGGCCGATGTCGTCCCCGCCCACCCGTGCGACCGCCAGCTCCTCCGTCTCCGCGTACCCGGTGGCCGCCGCGGCGAACTCGCCCTGCCACAGTGCGGTCTCGGCGAGCATGCCGGCGCAGTTCTCGGCCACCCGCGGCTCGATCGTCCGCGACCGTCCCTCCGTGAACGACCGCCTGGCGTCCTCGAAACGGCCCGCGTGGAGCAGGTCGATCCCGCGGGCCAGCCGGGCCCGGTGCACGGCCTCATCCGGGTGGTCGATGCTGGAAAGTGCCTGGTCGGCGAGGCTGCCGTAGCGGGTGGCGATCCGGTGGCGACCGGCGAGGCGGGCGATGGTGGCGAAGTTCGCGCAGGACTCGGCGCGCAGGGTGGGGTCGGTGCCGCGGTCGGCGGCGTTGAGCTGGCGCAGCGAGGTCACCAGCATCACGAGGAGGTCCTGCTGGTGGTAGGCGAGCCGGGCGAGCAAGGTCAGCGCCTGCGCGGCCTCGGCCTCGTCCGTACGGGGTGCGGGGAGGAGACGGCGGGCGGCCGTGATCGGCAGGAGGCGGTGGGCGGCCTGGCGGGTGGCGGCGGTCAGGAGAGCGGTCGCGAGGTCGGCGGGGGTGGTGGGGAGTGGCTCGCCGAGCGTGTCGAGGGCGGCGCGGGCCAGGCGGGTGGCGGCGCGTTCCCTGGCGAGCTGGTGGGAGCTCACCGCGGCCATCCGGAGCAGGCGGGCCCGCAGGGGCAGGTCCTCCGGCGGGCGGTCGAGATGCTCGCGGACGATCGCCACCGATTCCTCGTACAGGCGCAATCGCAGGCACAACGTCCAGTAGTGGTCCAGGAAGCGCGGCTGCCCGGACACCCGCCAGGCCAGGCGGATGTTGTCCATCTCGGCGCCGAGCACGCGGACGACCTCGGCGTCCGAGCCGTCCTGGAGCGCGGTGGCGTGCCGGTCGAGGAGACGGGCGTAATGGCGGGCGTGCCGTTCGCGTACCCCCGGGTCCTCCAAATGGGCGGCGGCGAGCTGCTGGATGAGAGGGTGGAGGGTGTACCGGCCGGACGGGGTGAGCTGCAGCATGCTGTGGTCGACCAGGTGGACCAGCACCTCAGGGCTGGTTCCGGCGACCTCCAGGGCCGCGCGCAGGGTGCAGCCGCCGCCGAACACCGACAACGCCGCCAGCGCCGCCCGCCTCGCCGGGTCGAGCAGCCGCCAGGACGTCTCGAAGACCGTACGCATGCTCGCGTGCCTGGACCGTGCGGCGGGCCCGGCAGTGGAGAGCAGCCCCGTGTCCACGCCGAGGCGTTCGGCCAGGTCGGCGCACGGCACGGCACGCAGCAGGCCGGCCGCCAGCTCGATCGCCAACGGCAGCCCGCCGGTCGCGGCGCAGATCGCGGCCACCAGCGGGGCCTCGCGCTCGGGGTCGAACCCCGGCCGGGCCTTGAGCGCCCGCGCGACGAACAACGTCTCGGCGGCCGACTCGGCAAGCCCCTCCACCGGGACGATCACCTGTCCGGGCACGTCCAGCCGCCGCCGGCTGGTCGCCAGCACCCGCAGGCGCGGCGCCACCCGCAGGATCTCCGCGATCACCCCGTCGAAGGACGGCAGATGTTCGAGATTGTCGAGCACCAGCAGCGTCGAGCGACCGGCGAGGGCGGCGAGCAGCAGCTCGGCGGCGGGCCGCGGCGGCGAGAGGTCCACGCCGAGCCGGCGCGCGAGCGTCGTCACAGCCGCCTCCGCCCGCACCCCGGCGAAAGACACGAACGCGACATCCGCCGAGGAGGGGGACGCGGCGTCGTGCTCACCGGGCTTCGCGGAGGCGGTGTCGTGCTCACCGGGCTTCGCGGAGGCGGTGTCGTGCTCACCGGGCTTCGCGGAGGCGGGGGAGGCGGTGTCGTGCTCACCGGTCCCCGTGGAGGAGAGGGACGCGCCATCCCGGTCCCCGGCCTCCGCCGCGGCGATGGCCAGGCGGGTCTTGCCGATGCCGCCCGGGCCCGACAGGGTGATCAGGCGTTCCCGGGACAGCAGGGCACGTAGGCGGCGAATGTCGGACTCGCGGCCGACCAGCTCCGACCCGGGGACCGGCAGGGCGGCCCGGCGGGCGGTCGCGGGCCGGGGCGTGAGGTCCTGGCGGAGCGCGCGGGTCTCGGGCGCGGGATCGACGCCCAGCTCGCGCGCCAGCCGCAGGCGCAGCTCCTCGTAGCAGGCCAGGGCCGCAGCCCGGTTCCCGGTCCTGGCCAGGGAGGCGATCAGCACCCGGTGGGCCCCCTCGTCGTAGGGGTCCAGCTCCGTCACGATCCTGGCCAGCCGTACGACGTGTTCGGAGGCGGCGGGCCCGGCGTGTACGAGCAGCTCGCGCAGCACCAGCCGGGCCCGCCGCCGCTCGCACTCCAGCCACCCGGCGAACGCGGGCGCGTCCCCGAAGGAGAGACCGTCGAGGAACTCCCCGCGCCACAACCGGAGCGCCCCCGCCACCGTCGGGTCCCGGGTGAGCTGCCGGTAGTCCACGAAGCAGCCGTCGTCGGCGCGGAAGCCGACGTGGTCGCGGGTGATGTCGAGCCAGCCGCCCACGTCCTTGCGCAGCTCCGACAGCGCCAGCCGCAGGCTGCCCCTGGCGTTGGCGTCGGGACGCTCGCCCCACAGCAGCCCCGCGAGCTCGGCCCGCGAGCGTGCCCCCGGCGTGGTGGCGAGGTAGCAGAGGAGTGCCCGGGTCTTGGCGGAACGGATCCGCACCAGCCTTCCCCCGACAGCCAGCTCGGGCGTGCCGAGCAGCAGCAGGCTGAAGGAGTCTCCCATACGAAAACGGTAGGCGCGTGCCTGCCGCCCGGCTGTGTCAGAAGGCACGGAGATCGTGTGCTCTATGCCATTGACCTGTGATCTAACGATGTGCTCACGCTGCGTCCGCGACTCTGATGCCGCGTTTCGCGACGGTCGCGAAACGCCAGCGTCTCCAGGAGGAGCAGCATGCATTCTCGTAAGGTGATCGCCGCACTCGCCCTGGCCGGAGGTCTGGTGGCGCCGATGGCGTTGGCCGCGACCCCGGCGGCCGCCATGGCCGGCTCGTGCCGCGTGGAACTGTACGACATCGACGCCGGCAACGTGGCCGACCGGGACGGCCGGGACGAGCTCCGGTTCCTGGTCGACGGGAACCTGTTCCCCAGGATCAACGCCAACTACTTCGGCATGAACGCCGGTGACGACGGAGATCCCGGCGAATTCGAAGACCCGACCTCGATCATCCTGAACACCCAGGACGTGGACTTCGACCTGCGCGAGGTCGACGGCCCGGTCTGGGGACAGGGCGACCGGCTCGGCACGGTGACCGCCCTCGGCAGCACGTGCGCCGGGCTCGCCACGGGCGCCACCAGGACCATCACGAGGACCCTCACCGGGACCGAGCAGACGGCGTACTCGTACGTGGTCAGCCTTGAGATGACCGCTCTGTAACCGCCCTCGGAGCCGAGGCCGCGCTGCCGCCACGGGGCGGCGCGGCAAGAGAGTCGGCGGCGCGGCCGTCGCCGACGAGGCCATGCTGTCGACGGCCCTGCACCTGCGCGGACAGAACCTCGGCCCGCGGTCCCAGGTGGAGGGTGTGGGAGTCCCACGCGGTCCCCACGTGGGACTCCCACACCCCTCAAACGGCAGGCCTTGTGACCCCCACCGACACGGTGCCGGCGCACGACGAATCTCCCCGGCTCCTCGACGGCCCGGTGCTCGTCGACCGGGGCCGGACGGGACGGAGTGAGCGCCATGGCGAGGGCCCGCTCACGACCGCTTGTGAGCGGGCCCTTCGGTGTGCCCCACACCCCGGCCACCACTCACGATGCGGAATGCCACGCTCGGTGGAACCGGATCTCCGCACCCTGAATCGGCTCGCTCATGCCCGCGCGTTGCCGCTCCACTCATCTCAGGCATCGCAAGCCGGACGTTACAGGTCGGTGACCGGCGGTTCTCTCGTCATACCGGCATTGTGCCGCCTTTGTTCCGTAGGTATTTGGGCCGAAACCGGGCGTGCATTTCAGCACAGACCGGAGGGGAGCGAGGCGCTTTCCTTGGGTCATCGGCCCGACGGGGGCCGGGATCACCGAATCGAAGGACTGAATGGAAATGCGTCGTCACATCGCCGCCCTCGCCCTCACCATCGCCGGTTTGGCCGGCATGGTGTCCCTGTCCGCTCCCGCTCAGGCGGCCGCGCCGATCGCCGTGACCGTGAGCCTCGGCGGCCTGTCGGTCACCGGCACGACCGGATCCGACCTGATCACCCTGGCTGAGGGCACCGGCGTCATCAAGGTGACCGGGGCGGGCGTCACCTCCAGCGACAGCGACTGCCAGCCGATCTCCGGCGGGGTCAGCTGCAAGAACGCCAGCACGATCATGGTCAACATGCGCCAGGGCGACGACATCGTCAACAACGACACCGTCAACCGGTTCACCGAGATCTTCGGCTCGGCCGGCAACGACACCCTCTGGGGTGGCAGCGGCCGCGACGTCCTCGTCGGCGGCACCGGCGACGACTTCCTGAACGGCCGTGGCGGCAACGACACGACCGACGGCGGCGCCAACACCGACACCTGCACCGGCGAGACCGAGGAGAACTGCGAGCTCTGAGCGACCGGCCTCACGGGGAGGGGGCCGGTGGCGGGCCGGGCGTCCGATGGGACGCCCGGCCTTTTCGCGTCCGGCCTCACCGGCGGCACGGCCGCCGGGCGGCCGGTCGCGCAGCTCGCGGCGGCACGCTGGAGAAGGTCTACCTGGAGCTCGGCGGCAACGACGCGCTGATCGTCTGCGACGACGCCGACGTCGAGGAGGCCGCGCGGGCCGTTGTCACCTGGAAATCCTGAGCGTCACGCCGGCGGCCGGGCGAATTTGGCGGCCACGGCGTCGAGGACCCAGTCCAGGCCGGTCGCGAAGGACGCCTCGGCGTCCACCTCCGTGCCGTCGTGCACGACCTTGGCCAGCGCCGGGAAGCGGCCTGTGGCCAGCATCCTCATCACATGCGGGCCGTAGGCGCGCTGCCAGTCGCGCTTGGACAGGCCCGTGGCGCGCTCGGCCCGCAGGTTCGCGATCTCGCGCCTGATCGCACCGGTGAAGTAGGCGCTGACGGTCTCCACGGCGCGCAGGACGGTGTCGAGGTCGGCGAGGCCGTCGAGAGCGGCCAGCGTGGCCTCGGTCACGGCGAGGGCGTTCGGGCCCAGGGTCGGACGGCCGCCGAGCAGGTCGGCCAGCCATTCGTGACGGAGGGTGGCCTGCCTGGTGCGGTGGGCGTGGACACGCAGCGCCTCCCGCCAGTCGCCGGGCTGCTCCTCGGGGAGGATCTCGGCGTGGACCTCGTCCACCATGAGGTCGAACAGCTCCTCCTTGGTGGAGATGTATCCGTACAGCCGCATCGGGCCGACGTCCAGCCGGGCGGCGACCTTGCGCAACGACACCGCCTCCAGCCCGCCCTCGTCGGCCAGCGCGATGGCGGCGGCAACAATTCGCTCCCGGTCGAGCGGCTCGGGGCGAGTCGGCGGCTCCGGCCGGTCCCACACAGTCATGGATACATCGTACTGTTGCGATACGCCGTCTCACCAAAATACAGTGTATCTACATGAGACATCGTATCGCCGTGATTGGGGGCGGCCCCGCCGGCCTCACTTTCGCCCGCGTCCTGCACCGGCACGATCACCCCGTCACCGTCCTCGAACGCGATCCCGCTCCCGACGCCCGCCCCCCGGGCGGCACGCTGGACCTGCACGAAGGGCTGGGCCAGCTCGCGCTGGGCAAGGCGGGGCTGCTGGCGGAGTTCCAGGCGCTGTCCCGTCCCGAGGGGCAGGCCATGCGCATCCTGGACACGGACGGGACCGTGCTTCGCGACTGGCAATCCCATCCGGGTGACCAGGCCAATCCCGAGATCGACCGCGGGCAACTCCGTGATCTGCTGCTCGGCCCCCTCGACGTTCAATGGGGGCGGGGCGTGACGGAGGTGGTGCCGGGGACCCGAGACGGCGTGCTGGTCCGTTTCGCGGACGGGCGACAGGAGACGTTCGACCTCGTGATCGGCGCGGACGGCGCCTGGTCCCGGGTCCGCCCGGCGATCTCGTCCGCGACGCCGCACTACACCGGCGTCACCTTGGTCGAGACCTCCCTGGACGACGTCGACACCCGCCACCCCGACCTCGCCCGGCTGATCGGCGACGGTTCCGTGGCTGTGTACGGCGTGAACCGCGCCCTCGTCGCCCAGCGCAACAGCGGCGGCCACGTCAAGGTGTACGCCCAGTTCCGCGCGCCGCTGGACCGGCATATGGGCCTGAACCGGCGCGCGGGCATGGACACGGGCCTGGACCTGGCCGACGTCGAGGCCGTGCGATCAAGCCTGCTGGCCCTGTTCGACGGCTGGGCCGCTCCCGTCCTCGACCTCCTCCGCCACGGCACCGCTTTCGTCCACCGCCCCCTCTACGTCCTGCCCGTGTCCCACACCTGGGCCCACGTCCCCGGGGTGACGCTACTGGGCGACGCCGCCCACCTGATGCCCCCGTTGGGAGCGGGCGCGAACCTCGCGATGCTGGAAGGCGCCGAACTCGCCGAGTCCGTCGCCGCCGCCCCCGGCCCTGGCGATCTGGACGAGGCCGTCCGCGCCTTCGAGGAACAGATGTGGGCACGGGCCGGCAGGTGGGCGAAGATCACGGCGGCCGGGCTGGAACGCCTCGTGAACCCGGACCCCACCGCAGCCCTCGCCCTCTTCGACGAAGTTCAGCCATCCTGACCGCCAAACGCGAAAGCACCGGCACCTCGCCACGGCTTCACGGGACAGCACGGGACAGCACGGCACCGCCGTGGCTCCTTCCGGCAGATCCACCGCCCGCCATACGAACTCTGCCACAGGGGCGACCTTGGCAACCGAACGGGGCCAGTGGCGTTAGCGAGCCAGGGTGGGCGGGATTACCGCCACCCGGCGGTCCGACGCGGGCAGACCTCTAAGTCGAGCCTGAGCCTGTGACCGGTCCTTGGATAATCGGTGTCATCCGGCAAGACAGCGATCACAGATCTCACGCAGGGGCGCCCTCGTCGACCGCGCCCAGCGCGCGCAGCGTCTCGCGCTGCGCGTCGGTGAGGCCGTGCGCCCCCGTGATGTCCATCTGCTCGTACGGCCGGTCCGGGACGAGCATGGACACCTGCCGCCCGCCCGCGTCCCAGAGCCTCGCGGTGCCGTCCAGGCTGGCGCTGGCCAGGGCCGTCCCGTCCGAGGTGTACGCCAGGGCCTGCACCGGCCCCGAATGGCCCACGATCACCATCGGGTCGGACAGCTCGTCCAGCGGCCACACCCGGATCAGCCGGTCGTCGCCGCCGGTCGCGACCGTCCGGCCGTCCGGGTGGCAGGCGACCGCCCGCCAGTAGCCCTCGTGGCCGTCCAGGCTCGCGAGCAGCCTCCGCTCCCCGAGATCCCAGACCTCGACCGGGCCCTGCGCGACCGCCGTGAAGAGGCGTCCGCCGTCGGGGGTGACGGCCACCGCGAGCACGCCGCCGGGAGTGCCGCCGCGCAGCGTCGCCACGGGGGTGCCGTCCCTGGCGTCCCAGAGCTTCACCGGATCGTGGTGGTCGCCGCCGCCGGTGATGAGCAGGCTCGCGTCCGGGGTATAGGTGACCGCCCCGGCCGCCGACTCCACCGCGGGGACCGAGAACAGGATGTTCCCCGTCGTGAGGTCCCAGACGTGCACGAGCTGGTGCTGCCCGCCGCTGGCCAGCCGCTGCCCGTCCGGGCTGAAGGCGAGGTCCGACACGTAGCCGCGGTGACCGGTCAGCACCCGCACGGCGCGGCCGGTCGCCACGTCCCACACGCGCACCGTGCGATCGTCGCCGCAGGAGGCCAGCCGCGTACCGTCGCCGTTGAACGCCAGCGGGCCCACCTTGGCGCCGTGCCCGGCGAGGATCCGCAGGCAGCGGCCGTCCCGGTCCCACAGCCGGATCAGCGCGTCCATGCCTCCGGTCGCGATGATCCCCGTGGGGGAGCACGCCACCGAGTTGATCGGCTGCTCCTGGCCCTCCAGCGACGTCTGGCAGGCGCCCGTGTCGATGTCCCAGATGCGCAGGCTCTGGTCGGCGCCGCCGCTGACGGCCAGCGGCCCGGCGCCGAGCAGCGCGATCGAGTTGACGTCCCGCTGGTGCCCCTCCAGCCTGCGCAGCAGCCGGCCCGCCGCCACGTCCCAGATCCGGACGAGACGGTCGTCCCCGCTGCTGATCAGCCGGTCGCCCACGGGTGTGAAGGCCACCGAGCGAACCCGCTCCGAATGCCCGAGCCCCAGGTTGCGCGGCGTCCCGGTGGCCCGCTCCCACACCCGGATGTCGCCGTCGTAGTCGCCCGCCGCCACGAGCTCGTCCGACACCGCCAGGTTCCAGTACGCCTCGTCCAGCCCCTCGCCGAGGACGCGCACGCACCGCCAGTCACCGGTGTCCCACAGCCGGACCGTGCCGTCCAGGCTGGCGCTGACCAGGAGCGTTCCATCGTCGGCGAAGCGTACGGACCGCACCCAGTTCGCGTGGTCGGTGAGGGTGGCGAGCGGGTCGCCGGTGAGGGCGTGCCACACCCGCACCGTACGGTCGTAGCTCGCGCTGGACAGGATCGGGCGGGACGGATGCCAGGCGACGTCGGCCACGATGTGCTCATGACCGCGTAACACCCGGACGGCCCGCCCGGTGCGCAGCTCCCACACCCGGACCGTCCGGTCGGCGCTGGCGCTGGCCAGCCATCGGCCGTCCGGGCTGAACGCCACCGCGGTCACCGCGTTCATGTGCTCACGCCAGACGGCGACGGGCTGGCTGTCCGACATCCGCCACAGCCGCACGTCGCCGCCCGCGGTCCCGGCCGCGGCCAGCTCCCCGTCGGGCGCGCCCGCGACGGCGTTGACGATGCCGAACGTGTCCGCGAACGACGTCCCGACGAAACGGGTGCCGCGGAACGACACGTGGCTCAGCCGGGCGCTCTGGAGCGCCGCGTGCCGGACCGTGAGACCGGAGAAGTCGAAGGACGACAGGTCCGCGCCGATCGCGAGCGCGAGGTGGAGCGCGTTGGCGGCGGCGTACCCGCTCGCCCCCTCCGGCCTGCCGCGCAGCCCCGCCACGAACGAGCGCAGCAGCTCGCGGCTCCCGTCGGGGCCGTAGACGTCCAGCAGCCGCGCGGCGAGCGGCGCCAGCAGCACGCGCCGCTGCGCCCCCTGAACGTACTCCCGGGACGACGACCGCAGCAGGCCGTGGAGGGACAACACCCGTGGCTCGCCCGCGACCAGCTCCGCAAAGGCCAGGTCGAGCAGGTCTTCGATCATGTACTCGGCGATCACCGGGATGACCGTGAAGCGCCCGGGATCCGTGCGCACCGCCAGCGCCCGCGAGACCAGGACGCTCATGGCGTCGAGGACCTTGCTCTTGGCGATCACCGTCGGCGTCAGGCAATGGATCAGGTCGTCCAGGCCGAGCGGCTCGCGCCCGAGGGACAACCAGCGCAGGACGGCGAGCGCCAGTGGATCCAGCCGGGCGATCTGGCCGGCCAGCAGGCCCCGGACATCCCCGGTTACCGCCACCTCCTCCCGTAGGAACGCACCCGCGTCGCCACCGTACAGATCATGCACGACGCCGATCGCGAGCGTCATCTCCCACGGATTGCCCGAGTACACCTCCGTTATGCGCGCGGCCGCCGCGGCGTCGGCGCGGATCTCCCGCGCGGTCAGCAGCTCGGCGCACGCGGCGGTGTCGAGGCCGCTTAGCGGGAGCGTGCGCACCTGCCGCCCGGGGCGATCCAGCAGCTCGGCCGGTGCCTCGCGGGTGGTGATCAGCACGGTCCCGTCATGCTCGGCGTCCGCGAACGCGTGCAGGAGGCGCAGGTAACCGCGCTCCTCCGGGGTCGGCGTGGCCGCCCCGGGCGGGAGGACGGACTCCATGTTGTCGAGGACGACCAGGCAGCGCCGCGCCCGCAGCACCCCGACGAACGCGGCGGTCAGCCGGTCGGCCGCATCCTCGGCGGCCGCCTCGGGCGCCCGGGCGGGCAGCAGGACGCCGACGAGGTCGCGCAGCAGCTCCTCCGGCGACTGCCGGTCGGCGAGCGAGCGCCAGAGCACGACGTCGAACAGGTCACGCGTGTCGCGGGCGACCCGGGCCGCGAGCGTCGTCTTGCCCATCCCGCCGCGCGCGACGATGACGCCGAGCCGGGTCCGCTCCTCGATCCAGCCCGTGAGCATGGCGACCTCCTGGTGCCGTCCGAAGAACGCGGCGGGAGCGGGCGCCCGGCCCCAGTCGGTCAGCGTGCGGACGGGCTCGAGGGGAGCCGGCGCGCTGTCGGCCTCGGCTTCGCCGGTCCTCAGCGGAACGGTCGGCTGTGGCGGGACCTCGGCGGACGGTTCCGGTGAGCCGGGCTCGCGCTCCGGCGGCGGAGGCTCGGTGGGCGGTTCCGGTGCGTCGGTTCGATGCTCGGCGGGCGGTACGGGCGGTACGGGCGCGCGTGGCTGGCGGGGCCGCAGCCATTGGAGCCCGGCGACAGTGAGGCCCACGAGCGTGACGACGGCGCCGCCGATGGACTGCGTCGTGATGGCGCCGCCCGCGACCACGAGGCCGATGCCGCCGAGCGCGAGCAACGCGAGTAAGACGATCCCCAGCCGGGGCAGAACGGGCGACCGGAAAATCCTCCCGGCCCTCGTCACCACCCCAATGAACGCCTGGCCGGCCAGCGTGAACCCGCGTAACGCACGCTTCACCGAAGTCTCCTCGCCGTGGTCCCCTCCGAGCGGTGCCCCGACACCCAGTCCACGAGAATTTTAACGACGGGCGCCGCCGGGGCCAGGCCGATCCTGTGCCCGATCGCACGCCGGTGCGCGGACAGGGGAGCGGGGCCAGTGAGGCGGCCGCGCTGCTGGGCGGCTTGCCCGGTCGCGAGGATTCTCAGCAGGTCGTGTGCTCGGCCGCAGCTCGGAGGTCTCGCGCGACATGTCGGCACGGATCAGCTGCCGAACACTCGGGAGGGGGATGCCAGAGGGCCGCGATCCTGTAATAAATCTACATTGTAAAGGCGTCCGGTCGGTTTCAAGATCATTTGCAATGGACTAAAAACTCATCACCCAAAGGCAAGGCTCGTCGCGGTGGCCACCGAGCCGATCCGGAAAGTATGGGCGGCGCGGCCCGTACGGGTGGCTCCCGCATCTGGCCGACGCAGGACGAACCGGGCCTGACCCGCGCGGACACCCCCTGTGATGGCGGGGGAGTGGGGAGGGTTCGCTGCCGGGCTCGGCGGTGTACAGGCCTTCGGGGGATCGGATTTCGGCGGTAGATATGTGATCTTGACGACGATTCGGTGGTGGCGGGTGTTTTCCCGGGTTGAACGTCATGGCGTCCCTGCTCATGCCTGCCGAGGGGGCGGACCAAGTAGGGGTGCCACCGGAATACGGCGGAAACAGGCCAGGGGGCCGCAGACCCGCCAGAATCTTGATTCTGCCAGGTGTGCGAAACCGCATTTGTGCAGGTCATCCGCCTGACGTCGGCGAGGGTGCCAATCCGGTCCCTGCGCGGCACGACAGTCTTCCGCCGAAACCCTGGGCCCCGCTGTCCGGCCTGCGATTTCAGGCGGGCGCGGTTCTTCTCCGGCGGTATTCCGGCCGCACGCGAGGAGGGGCCTGGGCCCTGCCCGATGTCGGGACCACGTTTGACATCCCTGATGGCTAACCGCTCTTCATTGGCTAGCCGTTAGGGGGATGCATGCAGGACGCGGTGCTGGCGATGCTCGCGAAGGAGCCGTCGCACGGCTATAACCTCGGCCTGCGGCTGCGGCGGGCTCTCGGTCCGCTGGGAGGATCGATGAACGCGGGTCAGATCTATGTGACCCTGGCCCGGCTGGAGAAAGCGGGACTCGTCGTCCACGAACGGGCGGACGGGCTGCCGGACCGGCCGGATCGCAAGGTGTACGCGCTGACGCAGGCCGGACAGCAGCGGGTGACCACCTGGCTGTCCGAGGTGAACTGGTCGAAGCCGGATCTGGTGGAGTTCCACCTCAAGCTCGCCGCGGCGAGCGCGGCCCGGCTCGCCGATCCGGCGGACCTGGTGGCCGCGCAGCGTCGCGAGTTGATGCGACGGCTGCACGAAGCGCAGCGCGCGGTGCTGGCCGAGCCGGACGGCTCGACCACCGGCCTGCTGCTGGAGGGGATCGCATTGCGACTGCAAGCGGATCTGCGCTGGCTGGAGGCCTGTGAGCGCGTCTGGTCGGATGTCGAGAACGAATCTGAGGACGAATGAACGAATCCGGCGGTGTGCTGCGGGTCCGCGGCCTGGTCAAGCAGCACGGCCAGCGGCGGAGTCTGGTCCGTGCGGTCGACGAGGTCGACCTGGACGTACCGGCGGGACAGACGCTGGCGGTGATGGGACCCAGTGGTTGCGGGAAATCCACGCTGCTGCACATGCTGGGTGGTCTTGAGCGGCCCACCGGCGGGCAGGTGTGGCTGGCCGGGCAGCGCGTCGACACTGTGAGCGAGCGGGCCCTGGCCCGGCTGCGACGCCGGTCGGTGGGATTCGTCTTCCAGGCCTTCCACCTGGTCGAGGAGTTGTCGGCGGCCGAGAACGTGGAACTCCCCGTGCTCCTGGCCGGGGGCTCGCCGCGCACGGCCAGGCGGCGCGCGCGGTTCCTGCTGGAACGGGTCGGGCTCGCGGACCGGGCCCGGCATCTGCCCTGGAAGCTGTCGGGGGAGAGCGTCAGCGGGTGGCCGTCGCCCGCGCCCTGGTCAACGAGCCGCTGGTGGTGCTGGCGGACGAGCCGACCGGGAACCTGGACACCGCGGCGACGCTCGATGTGCTGAGGCTCTTCGAGGACCTGCGCGTCGCGGGACAGACCCTCGTGATGGTCACGCACGACGGGCGGGTCGCGGCCATCGCGGACCGGCTGATCTCGATGCGTGACGGGATGTTCGTCGAGGACACCTGGCTGGCGGGAGACAACGGGCGGTTCGACGGCCTGATCGCGATGGGGGACTGAACGCCATGGGCCGCATCCTGCTCGTGTTCCGCCTGGTGCTGGGCGACGTGCGCCGCCATCCCGCCCAGGCCGCGATGCTCGTTCTGTCGATAACCGTCGCCACCACCATGCTGAGTCTGGGCGCGTCACTGTCCGGGGCGACCGAGAAGCTGTACCGGCAGACCCGTGCCGCCACGGCCGGGCCGGATGTGGTGACACTGGCCCCCGGCAGGGACCGGGCCACGATCTCGGTCCTGAAATCGCTGGAGGACGTTCCCGGGGTCGTCGCCCGCAGCCGGCCGTACCACGAGTTCTTCGCGACGCTCACCGCGCACGGCGCCACCGCGCGCGCGGTGGCGATCGGCGCCGATACGACACCGGGCCCGATCGATCGCCCGCTGGTGACCTCGGGCGGCTGGATCCGCCCCGGCGGCGTCGTGGTCGAACGTGGCTTCGCCGCCGCCCT
The DNA here is from genome assembly GCF_051192615.1 of Streptosporangium sp. G11. Taxonomy (NCBI): domain Bacteria; kingdom Bacillati; phylum Actinomycetota; class Actinomycetes; order Streptosporangiales; family Streptosporangiaceae; genus Streptosporangium; species Streptosporangium sp. G11. The sequence continues at coordinate 38,999 of NZ_JBPJUQ010000033.1, read as the reverse complement.
GCGCGTCCACGCCGGCGACCGCGTCGCCGTCGCCGGCCGCTCGCTTCCGGTCGTCGGGATCGCCGTGACCGCGGCCCACTCCGTCTACCCGGGGGCGCAGCTGGGAGGCCCGCACGGCGGGCCCGTCGACCGCGCCGGCCTGATCTGGCTGAACGAAGCCGACACCCGGACGCCGGCTTTCGCGAAGCTTCCGGTGGCCTCCCTCGTCTACCTGAAGCTGCGCGACCCCGACGCGACCCGGGCGTTCATGGACTCCTACCACGACACCCTCTACCCCGCGGGTGATCCCGCCGCCGACTCCGCGCCCCGGGTGAACTCCTTTCCCTGGCAGGCCCTCGCCTACCAGGACTCCCTCCTGCTCCAGGGCATCCAGCCGATCCTGGTCATCGGCAGCTGGCTGCTCAGCTTCCTGGTCGTCGCCGGCATGAGCACTCTGGCGGCAGGACGTGCCGCCCGGCAGACCCGCCGGGTGGGACTGCTCAAAGCCGTCGGCGCCACCGGCCTCGTCGCCACCGTCATGCTCACCGAATACCTCGTCCTGGCGCTGCTCGCCGACGTACTGGGGTTGATGGCCGCGCGGCTGGTGGCGCCCGCCATCATCAATCCCAGCGACAGCCTGATCACGACCGACGCCGGGCCGAGCGGCACCGTCATCGCGATGACGACCACCGTCGCCGTCCTCGTGGCGGTCCTGACCGCCCTCGGCCCGACCGTACGGGCCCTGCGCACCGACACCGTCTCCGCGCTGGCCGACACCGCCCTCCGGCCTCGGCGCAGGGCCCCGCTGACCACGGTGACCGCGCTGCTGCCGACCCCGCTCCTGCTCGGGCTACGCCTCATCGTCCGCCGTCCCGGCCGTGCGGTCCTGCACACATGCGGCACCGCGGCCACGGCTGCCGCGCTCACCGTCCTGCTGATGGTCCATGTCGGGCCCATGGAGGGCTGGGACCTGGGCTCCGTCACCCTGCCCGATCTGAAGGACGATCTGACGCTCGGCCTCCTCCGGGGTGTCGCCGCCGCGCTGATCACCCTCGCCGTGGTGAACACCGTCACGATCACCTGGGCCACCGCGACGGAGGCACGAGCCACCATGGCCGTCACCCGCACGCTCGGTGCCACTCCCGGGCAGATCACCGCGGGGCTGTCCATCGCACAGCTCCTGCCGACCCTGCCCGGCGCCGTCGCCGGCGTCCCCTTCGGCATCATCCCGTACCTGCTCTTCGGCCCCCGAGAGGTGACCATGCCTTCCGCGTGGTGGCTGCTCGCCGTCCCTCTCGCGCTCCTGCCGGCGACCGCAGCACTGACCGCCCTGCCCGCCCGCGTCGCAGCCCACCGATCCATAACGGAAACCCTGAGCGCCGAAACGGCGTGAGTGTCGATCAAATTGAAGGTCCGCTCCCACCGGACCCTCGTTTTCTTCCAGTCAGCCACGGGGACGGTCACGACTTTTGAGAACACGCACGGCTGAGAGGCAAAACCCCAGCTCGGCACCTCCACGCACAGGACTGCGTCGCTGGTTGGCGGCTGAGGTCACGTTCGGGAGAAGAACGCCGTCATGAGTGACGCAATCCTCAGTAAGTTTATGACGATACACTCATAAATGACGATAGTGTCAGTGGCGTGGAAGGAGGTTGCCCATGATGGATCACCATGACCCGCACGCCGGCCTGCGCAGTGAGCAGGGCTCCTTGAAGAGCGAGCACCCGGGCAGGGCGACCGACCCGATCAACAAGGCGCACGATCTGGCCTGGCTGGAGTTCTGCAAGCCGGACCCGCAGCGCTCGACCGTTACCCCATCCACTACCGGCTGGTGACCTCATGATCGACCCCGTTGTCCGTGACTTCCTCGCCCTGCGTCCGGCGGGCGTGCTGGCCACCACCCGACCCGACGGCGGGGTGCGGCAATCGGTCGTCTACTTCGCCTTGGACGGCGACCGCCTGCTCATATCCACCGAACCCGGTCGCGCCAAGGCCAGGGACGTGCAGCGCACCGGGCGCGCCTCCCTGTGCGTGATCGGAGCGGCTGCGCCGTATCCGTCGGTGACGCTGGAAGGCGCCGCCACCATCCGGACCGCCGGTATCGGGCCGGACACCGCACGTGTCATGTCCCGTATCGGCGGGCGGCCGGTCGAGCCGATGAGCGATGCGGAGCTGGCCGCGATGAACCGCGTCATCCTCGAGATCATCGTCGAGCGCGTCTACGGCGCCAGCTATCTCCAGCGCACGTCATGAGTGACCATCGTGAGTCGTATGCCGTTCCGGCGGTCGTCGTCATCGGCGCGGGCCCCACCGGACTGACCGCTGCGACCCTGCTCGGCCGGTGGGGATCCGCGACTCCCTTTGGCCGCCCCTCGGAACGCGTGAGCATCGATGTCGTACGTGGCGGACGGCCGGTGGGGTGTCAGCGGGCGAGGGGAACGCGGAATACGAAGCACGTGCCACCGGTCGCCGAGTCGTCGATGTGCAGGGTGCCGTGGTGATCTGAGGCGATGTCGCGCGCGATGGCCAGCCCCAGGCCGGCACCGCCGCGGTCGCGGCTGCGGGCGGTGTCCAGTCGGGCGAAGTTCCGGAATACGCGTTCGCGGTCGGCGGGGGCAATTCCCTCGCCGTCATCAGTCACGGCCAGTTCGGCGTGTTCGCCTGCGCGGCGCAGGCGAACCTCCACCATGTGCGTGGCGTGACGTCGGGCGTTGTCGAGCAGGTTGACGAACAATCGGGCGATCTGGCCCGGGGCGGCGTTCACTGTCACCGCGAGGTCGAGGTCGAGTCGCAGGTTACATCGGTCGGCCCAGCGAGCCGCCTCTGTCTTGACCAGTTCCGTCAGGTCCACGTTCTGGAGAATTCTCCCGGTGTCGGCCTGCGGCCGGGCCAGGAGGAGGAGGTCATTGGTGATGTTCTCCAGCCGATCGAGGTCACCCATGACATGGTCCAGGAGATCGGGCAGGTCGACGTCGTCTGGATACAGCCGCGCCGCCTCCAGTTGCAGGCGTAGGCCGGCGATCGGCGTGCGAAGCTCGTGGGAGGCGTCGGCGGCGAACTGACGCTGCCGGTCGAACAGCTGTTCAACGTGCGTTTTCGCCTCCCCCGGCTGTTCGCTCAGTTCCTGCGGTTTCCTGGCGGGGGTGTGGCGCTCCGCTTCGGTCGCGTGCTCGTGCGTGTCCGGTTCGCTCGCCCGCGAGCCGGCCTGCTGTCGCCGGACGAGGAATGCGGTCACGTCCTCGATCAGATGCAGGAGCAGCGTCACTTCCCCGTCCGGGTCGAGGACGGGAGTGTTGATCGCGCTCCAGTGCCGTTCCTCGAACACGTCCGCACTGCCGGACACCGGCGTGGCGGTCTTGTGCGGAGCCATGACGTCGGACTGCCCGGTGGCCCGGACCCGGCAGAGCGAGGCTTCGAGTTTCCGCAGCGTGCACATCTCATCGGAATCGGCGGGGTTACGCGGAAACGCGTCGACAAGATGCCGGCCCAGCAATTCCTCCCGTTGCAGTCCGCAGACGTCGACGTATGCCTGGTTGACGGCCACGATGGTCAGGTCCAGCGTCATGACCAGGCACGGGCTCGGGATGGCCGCGAACACGGCGGCGTGATCAAGGTTCTGTCTCGTCATGTTCCCTCTTCGTCGTGCCCGACAGGGGCGGGGATTCGTAGTCTGTTCGGGCATCTGCCTCGCATGCCGGCTTGTCAGAGGAGACGGTCCCGCGAGGGGGAGTCGCGGCACGAAGCAACCCCCGCCCGCCGCGGAATGCCTGGCCTGGAGGGTGCGCATGTGAGCTTGGGCGCTTGGACGATGCCGCGGGCGATCGCCGGATCTGGGGCCCGTGCCTTTGTGGTCGAGGCGGCGTGCGGTGCCCGGCCGGGTGAAGCGTTGGAAGATCCGTTCCCGTTCGGACTCCGCGATTTCCTCCCCGTCGTCGGTTACCGTCATCTCGGCGCTGTCACCCGCGCGGCTCACCCGGATCCTCGTCCGGCCGGCTGACCCGGTTCGGGCGCGGTGGACGGGGATCAGGCGAAGACGTCCTGCTGGTAGCGGCCGTCCGCCTCGAGCTGGTCGACGCGCCGCCGGGCGGTTTCGTCGTCGCTGCCGGTGTGGCTGCGGTGGATGGCGGCGAGTGCCTCACGTACGGCGGGCGCCATGCGGCGGCCTTCGCCGCAGACGTAGACGTGCGCGCCGTCTCCGAGCGCCTGCCACACCGTGTCGGACTCGGCGATGAGGGCGTCCTGGACGAACCGGGCCGGGTGGTCGGCCACCGCGGAGAAGGCGGTGTGCACCTGGGCGATCTCGGCTTGCTCCCAAGCGTCCATCTCCTCCCGGTAGAACCAGTCGTGCTCTGGGTGGCGGCAGCCGACGAAGACGTGGGACGGGCCCACCTTCGTGCCGTTCTCCCGCTGCCAGGCGCGCTCTTCCAGGAAGCCGCGCAGCGGTGCGATGCCGGTGCCGGGCCCGATGAGGATGAGCGGTGTGGCGGGGTCGGCGGGCGGCGCGAAGGAAGGAGAGGGCACGCGCACGTGACCGTAGAGGACGTCTCCGGGTTTGAGTCGCCCCAGGTACTGGGAGCACAGGCCGCGATACGCGCCGTTGCCCGACAGCGCGGGGCCTTCGACGAGGCCGACGGTCAGCCGTATCTGGCGCGGGTTGGCCAGCGGGGAGGAGGAGATGGAGTAGAGGCGGGGGCGGATGTGCCCCATCATGTCGAGGAACACCGCCAGCGGCAGCTCGACGGCGGTGAAGCGCTCCAGGAGATCGAGCACCGAGACCCGCTTGCCGAGGATCTCCTTGTGGTACCGCTCGTCCGCCTTCTCGGTGCCGGCCGTGTAGGCCTCCAGCTGCGGCTTGGTCCAGGGGCACGGGGTGTGCTCGGCCAGGATGCGCACCTGGGCGCGGGTGGTCACGTCCTGCAGCTCCAGGAACTCGGTGAACAGCAGTCCGGCGGTGACGGGCACGCCCACCGGCAGGTGCGTCCTGCCACCGGCCGGCCGGTCGAGCCGGAGCACCTGGTCGTGCTCGACGCCGAGCCGCGCCAGCGCGCGGGAGACCAGCGCCGGCTCGTTCTTGGCGAAGACGGCCAGGTGGTTGCCGGTGGCGTAGGTGATGTCCTCGGGCAGCTCGACGGTGATGGACTTCGCGGACGGGCGCGGCGGCTCGATGCTGAGGTCCCACAGCCCGGCCGGGTCGCCCACGAGCTCCTCGTTGGCCACCACGGTCAGGGGGTAGGCCTGCTCGGAGACGACCGCCGGGCGCACGTCCGCCTCGGTGAGCAGCCGCACCTGGTAGCGCGGCCCGCCGGTGTCGGAGGTGTCGGCGGCGTACTCCTCGGCCAGGGTCGTCCACAGGGTGTCCATCCAGCAGGTGGCCGTGCCGTCGAAGTCGGAGGCGGCATCCGCCGCACCACGCTCGATGACCGGGGCGGCTCCGGCGGCCAGCAGGGCGGCCTCGATCCGTTTCGGGAACGCCTGGTAGGTCGCCACCCACTGGGTGTTGCCGGCGCCCAGCAGCGCGAAGCGCACGTTGGACAGCGAGCCATCGGGCAGCCCGGCGGTGATCAGGTCGTCGAAACGCCGGGCGTTGTCGGGCGCCGTGCCGTTGTAGCTGCCGGTGACGACGACGAGCAGCCCCTCGGTGGGCAGGTTGTCGCCCAGCTCGTCCAGGCTCAGCCATGTGGTGCCGAACCCCGAACGCTTGCCGCGGTCGGCGATCATGCGCGCCAGGTCCTCGCAGCTGCCCAGGCTGGAGCCGTAGGCGACGGTGAGGTTCACCCCTGCACCGCTGACCGCGGCCTCCTGCTGCGTGTCGTCGGTCTGCTCGGCCGAGACACCGAACAGGGCCCGCTCGTGCTTCTGACGGGTCCGTACGACCAGCTCGAAGTCGCCGGGCTTGCGCGTCAGCGCCTCCCGGACGTCCATCTGGTAGTCGGTGGTGTCGGAGAACTTGAATTTCTGCAGCACCAGCGCGAGAGCCAGGCGGGCCTCGGTGAGCGCGAACTGGCGGCCGATGCAGGCACGCCGGCCGTTGCCGAACGGTTTGTAGGCGTGCGGGTGGTGCTGGACCCGGTTCTCCGGCAGCCACCGGTCGATGTCGAACTCCAGCGGGTGCTCCCACGCCCTGGGATCGGTGTGCAGCGGGAACATCAGCAGGTTCGTCTTCGTGCCCTGCTTCAGGTGGTAGCGGCCGCCGATGGTGGTGTCCTCCAGCGGCGCCTTCATGATCTGCGGGATCGGAGCCCACAGCCGCAGGGTCTCCTCCAGCACCCGCGGGATGACATCCAGCTTCATGATCGTGTCGTGGCTGGGGACGGTGTCGCCGGGCAGCATCCGGTCCACCTCGGCGTAGGCCTGGGCCAGCACGTGGGGGTTGCGCATCAGCGAGTACGTGGCGAACGACAGCAGACCGCTGGTGGTCTCGTGACCGGCGATCAGGAACGTCAGCACCTGGTCGCGGACGTTGTCGTCGTCCAGCCGCCTGCCGGCCTCGGGGTCGACGGCCTCCATCATCAGGCCCAGCAGGTCGTCCTCACCGCCGCTCTTCCCCCGACGGCGCTCCTTGATCACACTCTCGACCAGCTCGCGCATCAGCTGGATGTTCTCGTGGTACTTCTTGTCGTCGGCCTTGCGCAGCTTGGTCATCGTCGGCGGTTCCTGCGAGCGCCGCATCGACTCCACCAGCGACTCCAGCAGCGCCTGAAGGAAGGGATGCAGTTCCTCGTCGCGGAAGGAGCCGAATCGGTAACCGAACCCCGACAGGGCGATGGTGTCCAGTGTCAGCCGGGTGTAGTCGTCGGTCACCTTGACCGGCTGCCCCTGCTTGCGCTCCCACTTGCCCACCAGATTCCGGGCGATCTCCAGCATCTGCCCGAAGTAGCCCTTCATGGCCCGCTGGCTGAAGGCCGGCATGAGGATCCGGTGCGCCATGCCCCAGGCCTCCTCATCGTCGTGGGCCGTGAACAGGCCGGCGCCGGCGTAGTCTCGGACATGGCTCAGCGGCGGGAAGATCGGCTTGCCGAAACGGGTCTCGTCGCAGACCTCGGTCACCAGGTCCGGGTCGTAGACGAAGACGTTCTCCTGGCCGGCGATGTCCATGCTGAAGATCCCTTCGGGGAACCGTTTGGACAGCTCGGCGAAGTGCTCGACCGGGTTGGTGTCGGGGATCTGCGGCGTGTGGCCGAGGAGAGGAATCCCGCGCGGGGACCGTATGGGGAGAGGGCCGGTGGTGGTGAGCTGGTCGGTCATGGGTTTCCTCCATCGGTAAAGGGAAGCCGCACCGGCAGGCCGCTCGCCGCGGTGTGGACCTGTGCTCTCAGCCGAGGCCGAACTCCTCTTCGACGGCGGCGAGGGCGTTGCCGACCTTGCCGCGACGCTCGGGCGTGCTGGTGTTCGGCACGTCGTGGACGGATTCCCTCTGCGCGGCGGTCACGGTGACGACCTCGGTGCTCTGCCGGGGCTACCCGCCCGCGGCACGCCTTGCCGGCTGCGCAGGCGGGTGCGTGGATCATGATGCACACTCATCAGCCGCCCCTCGCACATATCTGACGATATCGTCATTTATGGAGAGTATCGTCAATCTTGTAATGATTCGCCAAAGCGGCGGTGAGGATTCCGTCACTCTTGACGGATCGCACTACAGGGGAAAGCGTGCTCCGTGCCGGCGTTCCGGCCGACACGGGCGGCGTGCGCGGTGACGGCGCGACTTCCATCGCGGAAGGCCCTCGGGAATGGCGGCACGCATGCCAGGACGGGCCCTCCCGCGGCGGCCTCGCGCCTCCTTGGTCTCCCCGCCGAGATCGGGGTTGGCCTCCACGTCCCCCGGCGGCGCGTTCGGGCCGTCGACGTGTCGTCGCTCATCAGGCCGGGTTCATGCCATCGACGGGCATCGACGGGCACTGCTACATGGTGGAGTCGGGGAGAATCCCGTCGAGGTCGGGCAGGGGACGTTGGCAGATTTCGCGGGCCTCGTCGGCGGGGATGCCGAAGGTGCGCAACAGGTCTTCGGTGATCTGGTCGGTGGCCTGGGCGTCGTCGCGGTCAGGCTGGGTGTGGAGCAGTTGGCCGAGGCATAGTGCGGTGCCCGCGGCCATCACCAATGCCAGCTCCGGGTCGCCTATGGTGAAGCGCCCGGCCTGGATGCCGGCCTGGATGTCGCGTCGGGCACGCGGGGCGATGCCGTGTTCGGAGGTGGCGATGGCCAGGCCGGTGTTGAGCAGGACCTTGCTGAGCTGGAGATGCCGGCGGTGCAGGCGTCCGGTCAGCCGGAAGCTGAGGGCGAAGATCTCGGCCGGGTCGTCCATGCCGCGGGTCAGCTCATCCAGTGCCGCGCCGTGCCGGTCCAGGGCGTCCTCCACGGCCGCCCGAAAGAGTTCGTCCTTGCCGGAGAAGTGGTTGTAGAACGAGCCCATGCCCACGTCGGCGGCCTGGGTGAGCTCCAGGATCGCCACGTTGGTCCTGCCGTCGGCGATGAAGGCCTGGGCCGCGTGGACGAGCGCGGCGCGGGTGCGCGCCTTGCGCCGATCCAGGCGGCTCGGTGCGACGTCGGCCATCTGCTCTCACTCCTGTCGGCTGTGGTGCGCGTTCCACTGTAGTGCGGCCCGTCAAGAGTGACGAAATCCTCACCACTGCTTTGGTGAATCATTACATGATTGACGATACTGCCCATAAATGACAATAACGTCAGTCCTGACGCGGATCATCAGCCATGGAAAGAGTCAGGCGATGCGTGGCGAGGCATTCCAGATGAGCGACGCCGTGCCGTATGGCGTCTGACAGTGCTGCGCGGACAGAGGCGACGCGGCGAAAGGAAAGCATGATCACTAGGCTTGTCTCGACGCTCATGGCCGTGGGATCGCCTACAGGCCGATGGCCACGCCTTCCGGGGTGCGGGCCTGCGCAAAGCGGCTACGGCGCGCCGTTTGCCAGGATCTGTCCGGATCTGTGAGGCGCTCCGCGCGCGCCGATCCCCGCCGGCTACAGGCGCTGGTCGTCCGCACCACTGAACCGCGCCAGGATTGCCGGGATTGATGGAGGCTCCATCCTTTACAACCGGCAGAGCCTCGCCCGGATCGCCGGCGCCGCCATCGGTGCCCGCGCCAAGGCGGAACCGGTCGACGGCGAGATGGGGCGCGCACGCCGCGACCACCGACGGCACGGCCGTGCCATGGGTCGTCTTCATCGACCTGGAGCCGGGGACTATGGGCGCCGGGCGTCTCGCAGGGATTCGGCGGCAGTGAACAGGGAGGCTCCCAGAAGGACGATGTCCTTCACCAGGAACTGGCCCGCAAGGGAGAGCTTCGGTTCCCCGTGCCTTTCCTGCCAGGCCTCCGGCGTGGTGACCAGGAAGCTGAGCGTGGTGGTGAACATCCCCGCCGCGGCCAGGCTGCCGAGCGCCGAGGCCCTGGGGGCGAATGACTTCGCTGCGATCAGCGATCCGATTATGATCTCTGTCGCGCCGATGAGCCTGGCCAGCCGCTGTTCACCGAGCATGGCGGCAAGCCGCGAGAACGGCGGACTCGAGGTGATCAAGGGGCGGATGTTTTCGACCTCGTAGTCTTCGAACTTGAGCCGCCCGATTATCACCAGGTTGAGCACCAGCCCGAAACGAAGCGTTGAGGCCCCCGCAATCTGGAGATTGCCGGCGGCCGCGGGTCGCATTCTCATACAGGTATCCCTTCGCACGGTGCGTCGCGAACGTCCTGCGTGTGTCAAGTTTACGCCGGGCCGTATTCAGCGGCGCGCTGGTGGGGGAGGGGGGCGTGGTCAAGCAGGTGGACGTGACGAGGATGAGTCCCTCGTGGGCGTCGTCGGCGGGCGAGATGATCTCGACCCCCCGTGACCTCGGCCGCTTCTTCGACGCGCTTCTCGGCGGGAAGCCGCTCCGTCCCGCCCAGCTCGAGGAGATGCGCACGGCCGTCGCCACCGATCCGCAGGGCGTGGCCTACGGCGCCGCGCGACTCGGGCACGTTATCCGGTACATGTTCACACCAGCCCTGCCGGATATGGGGGCGATGGCTTGCGGGGATGGGGGCGCGGTCTGTTTCCGGCGTACTCCGGCCGTCCCTCTTGTTGAATGGTGATCGCCCGATGAGCGTTCTGGAGGGTGGCATGGTGCTCACCGAAACAGTCCCGGGGGCGTTACCGGAGCAACGGAGCAGGTGGCCGTTCTTCGTGTGCCTGGCGCTCCTCGCTCCGATCGTCGCCTACGTCCTGGTGTTCAAGGTCCCCGAGTGGCAGAACGACGAGAAGCTGGCCCGGCTGGAGGAACGGGTGAGCATGCTCCCGCTCCCGCCCGACACGGAGCATGATCTCGGGGCGGCGATGCAAGGCACGGTCGGTCTTCAGTCGGGCAACAGCAATCACTGCGACTATCTGGTCCACATGCCCCTGCTCACCAAGCTGCCCGACGCCGAGATCGCGCGCTACTACGAGTCCGCCGTGATCGAGGGTGTCGCAGGCGGTGAACTCTCCGGCACCGTCTACGTCAACCCGAGCGGATCATGGCGGGAGGGGTTCAAGGGCGTCATCGTGGAGTTCTTCGACGGAGGCCACGAAGCCGGGTTCGACATGCGCTGCCACTGACCGAAAGCACCGGCCATCATCGCGAGACGCCGAACGGCCTTCCCCCAAAACTGAATGCGACTACGGAGCCGGCATGCTGTCGCTGTGATCGGACGCCTCGAGAAGACCGTGATTGACTGCCCCGATCCGCGCGCTCTCGCGGAGTTTTACTGCCAAGTGCTGGGGATGAGGGTCAATGAAGACATCGACGGTTGGGTGGTCATCGGCGCGGAACCCGGCCTCCGGCAGCTGGCCTTTCAGAGGGTCACCCCGTGGGTTCCACCACGCTGGCCCGACCCGGCATATCCCCAGCAAATGCACCTCGACATCCGGGTGACCGATCCTGATCAGGCCGAGCAGGAACTGTTCGCCCTGGGGGCCACCCGTGTCCCAGGTGAACGTGAGACGGGCTTTCGAGTCTTCACCGATCCCGTCGGTCACCCGTTCTGTATCGTCTTCGGTCGCCACAGTTCAGGCTGAGCTACTCACCGCTCCTGCCGCTGCGGCCCGTGCCGGGAAGAGCGCGTCCTTCAGGCACCCGCGCCGCCCCCGCCCTCGCTCCGCGCGGGCCCACCACAGCAGGCAGAACGCACCACGACCCGGGAGCGCCACCCGGCATGCTCGGCTCGCGACAGTCACGACCGTTCCGCCGCGGGCCCGCACGCGTAGCACCGGTCGTCGGCGGCCATGGGTGCGAGGCCAGGTGCGGTCGGAGCGTCTAGAAGCGCCAGCGGGTGGCGCTGAACCCTTTCTCCTTACCGAATGCGAACACCTGTGCCGGCTCGACCGCGTAGACGTGCCGAGGATCATTGAGGGCGGTGTCGGCCGGATCGTAGAACTCGCCATCTCCGACGAACGGATGCCACCACGGATACTTGGCCGGAAACAGGTCCGCGACTTTCTGTAGTCGGGCTGCGTTCCGGATGAGATGGGCGGCGCCTTCGAGAACCAGGTCGACATCATGACCGGGCACGGTGACCGCGCAGCCGTTGTTCCGCGCGAGGTTGCGGGCCTTGCGGGCCTCCCGGAAGGTGACGAAACAGACCGTTCCTTCGAGCCACACACCCAGCACCGGCACCACGTGCGGCCGCCCATCCGGGGCGGTGGTCGCGAGCAGGAAATCGTCCGCCTCGGCCACACGCGTTCGTACGTCTGCCCAACTGAGCGCTGTCAGGGGTGTGCCGCGCGGGCTGGACAGTTGCTCGGGAGTCGGCTCCGACTCTGCCATGTACCGCTCCTAAGTGAGTAGCCGGCCAAGGCCCAGGACCAGGATTCGGCAGCCCCGAGCGCGGCCGGGACGGTCGGCCCCGGTCTGCCGCGGGTAGCCGACCTGGCTGTGCCGTACGTCGTCATATCAATGACACTACGTTCGCCGGTTCATTGATAAAAGCGATGGTTTCCGATCAAATTGATCGCTACGGGCTATGGTTTGGCTCGCGGCCGACGTCGAGCTGCGCCACCTGAGGACCATGGCTGCTATCGCCGAGGAAGCAACGTTCGGGCGAGCAGCGGCCCGGCTCCGGGTCCGGTACGAGCAGCCCGTCCAGGTCGGCGCTGCGCTGCTCGGTGAGCGGGTTGCTCGGTCCGGGTCCAGGTCTCCTCCCGCGCCCTGGCCCTCGCGGTGGCGACGTGCTCGAGCACGGTGACCACCTCGGGCCGCACGATCCGCGACGAGGCCAGGTACTCGCAGGCCGGCCGGAACAGCGGCTTCGGCGAGTCGTATTCCTTGTCGCGGGTCAGAACGGTCCGGTGAAACGAGGCCTCCGGAGGCTGTCAACGGTCCACGACGGGCAGATCGTCGGGCAGATCATCGGGCAGATCGACGGGCAGATCGTCCGGCGGGAGGAAACCGTTCCGGCGGCCTCGATCGCACCGGCTGCGGGAAGAGAGCACAGCGCGGCTGCGGGAAGAGAGCACACCGCGGCCGCGGTGGCGCGGGCTTTTTCGTGTGAGCGCGACGCGGCGCTTTGGGGAACATGCTCGCGGTGACCGTGACCGGTCCTATGGCCGGTACCGCCGCCAGGACGTGCGGGGGAGAAGTTTCGCGATGTTCAGTGTTCCACGGCCGCAGGGACGGTGCGGCGTCGGCCGGTGACCTTCGAGGCCGCAAGGCGTCCGGCCTTGGAAGTGCCGGTCAGGTGTCGCCGTCGACCGTGACCGCGAAGGCCAGGTTCAGGCGCAGGGGCTTGGTGATGGCCTGCTTCCAGGTGAGCCGGTCACCGTCGAGGGTGATGTCGCTGAGCGAGACGCTCTCTCCTGCCCCGTGGGCCGTCCCGGTCAGGACACCGGCCTGCCGGGAGAGTTCGACCACGGCTTTGATCTTGCCGATGGGGGTGGAGACGGACAGGTCCCAGACGCCTTCTACGGCCATGGTGCTGTTCTTCCTTACGAGTGCGGTGCGATCGAAGAGTGCGGGGCGGGATGTGTGGTTAGAGGCCGGCGGGCACGGGGCCTTCGTGGCGCCAGACGGTGCCGCGGCGCTCATAGGCGAACAGTTCTTCGACAGCGTGGGCGATCCGGGGGCCTACCTCGCGCTCCAGCAGGTACAGGCCCAGGTCGAGACCGGAGGTGACGCCGGCCCCGGTGACGAGGTCGCCGTCGTCGACGACGCGGGCGCTCACCGCGTGGACGCCGGTGGCATCGAGCATGTCCAGGCCCATGTGGTGGGTGGCGGCGTAGCGGCCCTCCAGCAGGCCGGCCATGGCCAGGACGAGCGAGCCGCCGCACACCGCGCTGAGCGTCACCTCGGGGTTGTCCCTCGCCGCCTTCAGCAGCGTGGGCAGCTCGGTCATCAGGGCGCGGCCCAGCAGCACGGGGATGAATTCGTCCTGCTGCCATTCCCCGGCCCCCGCGTCGTGGTCGGGGACCTCGCCGGGCTCTCCCACCCGGCCCGAGGCGCCGGGGACCAGGATCAGGCCCGCACGCAGGGGATCGAGGACGGCGGCGGCGCGCAGCACCAGGCCCCCGGTGCCGCTGACCACGTCACGCGGTCCTTCGGCGGAGACCAGTTCCACACTCACCGCGCCGCCGGAGGCGGTGCCGCCTGCGTACAACACTTCGTAGGGGGCGATGACATCGAGCGGATCGAAGCCGTCGAACAGGATGATCTGGGCGTGCATGGAGGAGTTCCTTCGCGGGCGTCAGCATCCGGCCCATGCCGGAGTCGCTCTCGACGCTAACCGGCCGCCAGCCCGTCTCCCAGTGGCATTAGTGACACCTTTCACCGGAATACCGCCAGGGCTGCAGGTAAGGCTTTGAACTGCCCAAAGCGCAAAATTCACGACGCTGAGGCCGAGGCATGACCACTGAAGGGCGGCTATCTTCTGGCCATGCACACCATTGCCGTCCTCGCCCTGGACCAGGTGATCCCCTTCGATCTGTCCACCCCGATCGAGGTCTTCTCCCGCACCCGCCTCCCGGACGGACGCCCCGGCTACCAGATCCGCGTCTGCGCCGAGCGGCCGGAGATCGATGCCGGCTTCTTCACCGTGCGCGTGCCCTGGGGACTGGAAGGACTCAGGGCCGCGGACACGATCATCGTGCCCGGTACCGCCGCCCCCGCCCCCCTCGCCCCCGCCGTCCGCGACGCGCTGCGCGCGGCCGCCGCGAACGGCACGCGCATAGCCTCCATCTGCTCGGGCACCTTCCCCCTGGCCGCCACCGGGCTGCTCGACGGCTTGCGTGCCACCACCCACTGGGCGGCGGCCGATCTCCTGGCCGCCGCCCACCCGGACATCGAGGTGGACCCGGACGTCCTGTACGTCGACAACGGCCAGATCCTCACCTCCGCCGGCGCCGCCGCGGGCCTGGACCTGTGCCTGCACATGATCCGCCGCGACTATGGCTCAGCCGTCGCCGCCGATGCCGCCCGGCTGTCCGTCATGCCGTTGGAGCGCGAGGGCGGACAAGCACAGTTCATCGTCCACAATCACGCGCCCGTCCCCCAGGGATCGACATTCGAACCGCTGCTGGCCTGGTTGCAGGACAACCTGAGCTCCGATCTCACCCTCGCCGACATCGCCGCCCACGCCGGAACAAGTACCCGGACCCTGATACGACGCTTCCGCGAGCAGACCGGCACCACCCCGCTCCAGTGGCTCCACCGCGCACGCATCCGCCAGGCCCAGCATCTCCTGGAGACCACACACCATTCTGTCGAACGCATCGGCGCCCAGGTCGGATTCGGTTCGACCACCGCTTTCCGCGACCGGTTCAAGAAGACCGCCGGCGTCAGCCCGCACACCTACCGTCGAGCCTTCAGCTGACGCGGCCCATCGCAGGTGATCAGGGCCGCGACGACGTCCATCCGGTCAGAGGCCGCGATCTTCAGGGCTGGCCACTCCAGGTCGGCGACGGTGTACATGGTCGACCTCCTGTCAGGTCTCAGGGGAGGAGGCGGGCGGCGGGGCCTGGTCGCGGCCTTTGGCCCTGTCGCCACCGGCCGTTCCGATCCTTCTCACGGGCCTTTTCTGTTGCTCAGGCGAAATCAGTCGGCGGGCTTGCCGAACCAGCGGGAGAGGTGGTCGTCCAGGTCCTGCTGATCGTCGCCGATCCAGGCGACGTGGCCGTCGGGGCGTAGCAGGACGCACGGAACATCCAGTTCCGCAGTGGGATCCGCGAGGTAGTCGATCCGGTCTGACCAGCCGCCGACGGTCAGGCGTTCGGTGCGGTCCAGCAGCAGGCCACGGCCGCGACGCAGCAGACCGTAGAGGTGGCCCTGTTTCACGTCGATGTCGCGCAGGCGGCGGCCGAGCAGGTCGGGGCCCTCGCCGAAGTCGTAGCGGATGCCGATCGCGGTGATCTTCTCGATCAGATGGCGGTTCACCTCGTCGAAGTCCATCAGTTCGGTGAGCAGCCTGCGCACGGCCTGCGGGCCCGGTTCGGTGGACAGCAGTTCCACCTGGGCGCGGGTGTTGTCCAGCACGTCCTCGGCGACCGGATGACGTTCGGTCTGGTAGGTGTCCAGCAGTGTTTCCGGCGCCCAGCCGCGGATCTGCGCGGCCAGTTTCCAGCCGAGGTTGAATGCGTCCTGAACGCCCAGGTTGAGGCCCTGACCGCCGATGGGCGGATGGATGTGCGCCGCATCGCCGGCCAGCAGCACCCGCCCGACCCGGTAACGTTCGGCCAGCCGGGTGGCATCCCCGAAGCGGGACAACCAGCGCGGGGAGTGCACGCCGAAATCGGTTCCGGCGATGGTGCGCAACTGTTGTTTGAAATCCTCGAGGGTGGGCGGTTCAGCGCGGTCGCTGACTCCCGCGGCGGGGACCAGGACGCTGTAGACCCCTTCGCCGAAGGGCCTGAGCCAGAATGGCTGATGGGTCTCGCTGATTTCGGTCACCTTGGCGGCGATCTCCTCCTGCGGCACACCCACTTTCATCTCGCCCATGAGCGTGTCGGTCCGTGAGGGCTCGCCGGGGAAGCCGACGCCGAGCAGTTTGCGCACCGTACTGCGCGCGCCGTCACAGCCGACGAGGTAGCGCGAACGCAGCTGTTCCCCGTCGGACAGCTCGACGGTCACGCCCTCGTCGTCCTGCTCGAAACCGGCGACCGCGCAACCGCGCCGGACCTGCGCACCCAGTTTGATCGCATGTTCTTCGAGCAGACGTTCGATGACCGGCTGCGGGATACCCAGCAGATAGGCGTACGCGGAATCCAGGCCCTTGGGCGCGGGTTTGGGGATGGCGGCGAAGAAACCGCCGGCCGGACGCCGTCTTCCATGCTGGAGAATGCTATCCAGCAGTCCGCGCATCGCCATCAGCTCGAGACTGCGAATATGCAGGCCGACTATGCGGACGAACGACGCGGGCTCGGTTTCCTTCTCCAGAACGAGTACCCGCACATCGTGCAGCCGCAGTTCGGCGGCCAGCATCGCACCGGTCGGCCCGCACCCGGCAATGATCACATCGAAGATGAGGGGCGCGCGATCGGCGCCGGAGCCCGGCGACCGGAGAACTCCGGGGACGTCGCCCACCGTGGAGTCACGCTCGGCCCTGTCGTTCGACGGCGGCTCGGCGGTGACCTGCTGAGAGTGCATAGGTGTTGCCTTTCGGGAGTGCCTTGTTGTCGAGGCGCTCCCGGCGACACCTACGTCAATCGCCCGACCATGACGGTAAGGGGGAGCACCCACATCGATACAGCGTTCATGGGTCTCACCTCCTTGGGCGGTGTCACGATCAACTGCAAGCTACAAGCCCGAGCATCACACCGTCCAATCCTTTTCCGGCCACATGATCACGACTCCGAACGGGCCCGTGCGGCTGCCGGGCGAATCCGGCGTGGCGGGCCCGGCTGGTCCCGGCCACGGTCGACGGTCTGATCCTGGCCGCCCCCGAGGCGGACCGGATCCCGGCAGGCGCTGCCCTGATGAGGTTCGCTCGTGGCCACTGCGCGAACTGGTCGTGGGCGAGCTTGACGGCCGGCGCGATGACGACGCACAGCAAGACGACCCGAATGAATCGACTTCCGCGTTCGAGGTCGAGCCGCGGCCAGGGTCATCTGCGGGGCAGGCCGGTGCGGCGTAGCCACGCCTCGATGTCGGGGCCGGCGCCGGAGACTTCTTCGCCACGGACGGCGAGACCGTCGCCGATGGTGGCGCCGGGGCAGGAGGCGGCGTAGTCGCGTTCGGTGGTGCCCAGGCCGCTCATGGCGTAGGTGGTGATGGGGTGGACGGCCTTGCCGGTGAGGTCGAGTTTCTCGGTGAACGTCGTCATGATCATGGGGGCGCGGACGTTCCAGATGGGGCCGGCCAGCAGGACCGTGTCGTAGCGGCCGAGGTCGGGCAGGGGGCCGGTGATGGCGGGGCGGGCGTCGGTGTCCTGCTCCTGGACGTTGCGGGCGACGGTCTGGTCGTAGTCGTCGGGGTAGGGGTCGGCGGCCTGGATGCGGTGGAGGTCGCAGTCGAGACGCTCGCCGATCATCCGGGCGAGGACCTGGGTGTTGCCGATCGTCAGGTTCCGGCGGCCGCCGTAGTGGTAGTTCTCGCCTGGCCGGGAGAAGTAGACCAGCAGGACCGTCCGGCCCGCGGCCGCGGTGGGCCTTGAGGTGGCCGGGGCGGACGCGGGCCGGTCCGCCGGCTGGTTCGCCGGCTGATCTGGTGCGGGCGTGCCGCAGCCGCTTGCGCTCGCGATGATCGCTGCGCCTCCCAGGAGTAGTGCACCGTGCAGGACCTGGCGGCGCCGAAGCGCGAGGTGGTGGTGGTCCATCAGGGCTTCATGTCCTTCCGGGTTCGGCCGAGGCGCCGGGCGCCGAGGGAGCTGACGATGGCGGGGTCGCGGTGGTCGAGCTTCTTGGCCGAGGTCTCGAAGGCCCGCCGGGTGGTGTCCTCGGCCGGGTTGTCCTGGACCCACAGCTTGGTGATGACGAACGGCTCCTCGCGCGGGATACCGCCGACGGCCTCTTCGTTGTCGTAGGCCGCGGCGGTGTCGAACTTGCGGTACCCGGCAGCCAGCGCGTCGGTGACCGCCCGCTCGGTCTGCTCCGGCGGGATCTGGAAGACCCCGAATCCCAGGATCGGCATCTGGACGCCGGTGTTCAGGGTAACGCTCTGCATGAAAGGCTCCTCCTCCTGTGATCGGTGCAGTCACTGATGCGGGTGGTGGAACGGGGTGCCGGACTTGGCAAGAGGGCTGCTCGGTGCGGCTCTTTTACGTCGGGGTCCTTGGTAGCGCCCGCGTAGGCCGGGCGGGTCAGGTCCTCGCGGGTCGAGATGGGCCGACCGCGACGGTGTGCGGGGCCGGTGGGGGCTTGGCGTTACTGGAAGTAGGTGGGCGTGCGAGGCACGTACGGCTCTTCCAGGGCGCGCAACTCGTCGTCGGTGAGCGTGATCTCCAGCGCGGCCGCCGCGTCGGCGAGGTGGTGCGGTTTGGTGGGGCCGGCCAGAACGGAGTCGACGACCGGGTTGCGCAACACCCAGGCGAGCGCGATCTGCGCCATCGGCACGTCGCGGTCAGCGGCGATCTTCTCCGTCGCGTCGATGATCGCCTTGTCGCTGTCGAGATAGAGCGGGCTGTTGAACATGTCGACCTTCGGGCTCTGCTTGGCCCGCTCGGTGCTCTGATCCCCCACGGGCGCGCGTTGATCCCGGCGTTCAGCGGGCTCCACGGGATCGAGCCGACACCCTGGTCGGCCAGGAGGCCGAACATCTCCCGCTCCTCTTCGCGGTGGGTGAGGCTGTACTGGTCCTGCATGGAGATGAACTTCGTCCAGCCGTGCAGTTCGGCCACGGACTGCATCTTCGCGAACCGCCAGGCCCACATCGACGAGGCGCCGATGTAACGGACCTTCCCGGACTTGACCACGTCGTGCAGGGCTTCCATCGTCTCGGTGACGGGGACGTCGGGATCGAAGCGGTGGATCTGCATCAGGTCGATGTAGTCGGTGCCCAGTCGTCGCAGCGACGCGTCGGTCTGCTCGATGATCGCCTTGCGAGACAGCCCGGAGCCGCCGGGGCCGTCGTTCATCGGCCCCCACTGCTTGGTCGCCAGCACGATCTGCTCGCGCGTCGTGTACTTCTTGATCGCACGCCCGACGATCTCCTCGCTGGTGCCCATGCCGTAGACGTTCGCGGTGTCCCAGAACGTGACGCCCAGCTCCAGGGCTTGCCGGAAGATCGGTTCAGCCGCGTCATCGTCGAGAGTCCAGCTCCACCCCGGGGCGGGCCGGCCGAAGCTCATGCAACCGAGCGCGATCCGGCTGACCTTCAGGCCCGAACTGCCAAGACGTGTGTAGTCCATCAAAAGGCCCTCTCAGCGGTTTGAGTGATTTCGAGTGCGGCGAGATCGTTTAGGGCGATGTTCTCTGCCGCGTCCTGCGCGCCACGTCCCCCACGTTAGGCACGTCCGTGGCGCGGGTGAGAGTCCCTGTCATTGACCCCCGGCCTCCACGCCGGGGCCGGGTGGGGGTGAACGGCGGTGACTCCCACGCCGGATGGGCGCGGGGTTAGTGTCGAGGCATGAACACCCGTGCTGACGTGCAGCAGTTCCTCACCGCACTGCGCGGGCGCATCACCCCCGAGCAGGCCGGAGTGACCGTCTTCGGCGGCGAACGACGCGTTCCCGGCCTACGCCGGGAGGAGGTCGCGCAGCTGGCGGGGATCAGCACCGCCTACTACACGCGGATGGAACGCGGCGACCTCAGCGGGGTGTCCGAGAGTGTGCTGTTCGCCCTCGTTCGAACATTGCAGCTGAACGAGGCGGAAACCACACACCTGTTCGATCTGGCGCGCGAGGCGACCGGGCCACGCCGGGCGCCCCGCACGAAGCCCAGACCGCGCGTCTCCCCACGGGTCGCGCAGCTGATCGACATGATGGGCGATGTCCCCGCGATCGCGATGACCCGCCTCGGTGATCCGGTCGCGTCCAATCCCCTGGGCCGCGCGCTGTTTCCCGATCTCTTCCCGGCCGGGCAGGCCGCGTTGAACAGCGCCCGCTACATGTTCCTCGACGAACGCTCGAAGGTGTTCTATCCGGACTGGGAGACAAGCGCCCGCGAGGCGGTGTCGGCGATGCGGCTCCTGGCCGGCCAGGACCCCGGCGACCGTGCCCTGATGGCACTCGTCGGCGAACTCGCCACCCGCAGCACCCAGTTCCGCACCTGGTGGGGCGGGCATACCGTCCGCACCCACTCCACCGGCACCAAGAACATCCACCACCCCATCGTGGGCGACATGACCCTCGGCTACGAAGTCCTGGCCCTGGTCTCCGCTCCGGGCCTGAACCTCATGACCTACCTCACCGAGCCCGCCACCCCCTCCGCCGACGCCATGAACCTGCTGCGCAGCTGGACCGCGAGCGAAGCCCGCACCGACGGCACAGCGCACACCACCCGCTGACACGCGCGCCCTGACCGAGCCCGCCACTCTCCTGGGGAACGGTGTTCTCCTCGGCGCCGGCATGACCGGCCGACGCGGCCGGCCACACAGCCGGGACCAGGCCCGGGTCCCATCGCAAGTAATCCCGGGAGCGTGTGGCCCAGGAAATGTTTCGACCGAAGCACCTTCTGGACACCTGTTCGAGGAACCGGCCAAGGCGTGACGATCGCCGGCGTGATCTTGCGACCGACTGGTGAAGCGCGAGTGGAGGCAGGCGCGGCCTCCCGCATCTCCGCAGGTTTCGACCTGTAGCCGGGTGCTCACCGCCGGGATAGGCTTGCGCCGTACCCTCCCGTACCTTCGCCGCCCGGAGGACGCAGCGACTGGTGAAAGACCAGCGATATGACCTCGGTGGCACGGTGCGGGCGACGCGGCACTGGGCGACCCCGCGGGAGAAGGGCCGGTGGGCCGGCGCTCGCGGGGCAGCACCGCTGGTGGCGGCGGGACTCGCGCTCGCGCTGGCGGCGTGGACGACGAGCGTCTCCTGGGCCGTGTCCGACCTGCCCCGCACGCCCGCGCCACCGGTCTGGCTCGATGTCGCCTATCACGCCTTCGGCGTTCCGTTCATCCTCGGCGGGGCGCTGGTGTGGTGGCGCACGCCGTGGATCCGGCTCGGAGTCCTGCTACTCATCCTCGGAGCGAGTTACTACCTGGCGTTCCTGCGAGTGCTGCCCGAGCACCCGGTACTCTACGTGACCGGTTTCTGCCTGGCCTACCTGTACGTGGGGGTCTTCGGGCACATCGCGATGAGCGTCCCCACGGGGTCTCTCAGCAACACCGTCGATCGCGTGTACGTCGTGCTGGCCTATGTGGCCTCCGTCGGCAGCCAGGTCGGGCGTTACCTCGCCGACCAGCCGTCCAACAAATGGAACTTCAATCTTCCGCAGATCAACACGGCGTGGGGCAAGTTCGGCAGCTACCTGGTCGCGGTGATCGGGGTCGTGGGTGTTGTGCTCGTCCTCCGCCGGCTGCTGACCTCGCTGCGTGCGCGTCGGCGTCGCACCGGCCCGGTCTGGGGGACGCTGGCCCTCATCGGGGTGCTGTTGCTCGCGCCGTCGCTGGGCAGCGCGCTGTCCCTGCCCTTGGACTCGCAGCTGATGTTCGGGGTGCTGCTCGTGTGCGGCACGGCCGTCGTGAGCCTCGGCGGCTACCTGCTGTGGATGGGCTTCGCGTGGTCCGACCAGATCCGGCTGACGGCGTTGCCACTGCGGCTGGCCGGGCAGCGTCAGCTCGGCGCCCTCCAGGCGGCGCTGGCCGACACCTTGGGGGATCCGACGTTGCGGCTGGTGTTTCCGCGGCCCGACGGAACGTTCCCTGAACCAAGGAAGAGCCAACCCACAGAAGGCCAAGGCCGGGCGGCGACGCCGATCCACCGGGGAGGCCGGCTGCTCTGCGTCATCGACCACGACCCGGCGGTGGCCTCCGGCGATCGGGCCACGGCGATCGCCATCGCGCTGACCGGCCTGACGCTGGAGAACGCCCAGCTCTACCGGGAGGTGCGCGAGTCGCGGTCGCAGCTCACCACCGCGACGTTCGAGGAGCGCAAGCGGATCGCCCGCGACATGCACGACGGCACGCAGCAGCGGTTCTTCGCGGCGCTCCTCCGGTTGGGCATGGCGACCGAACGGCTCGACGCGGGAGAGTCCCCGCAGGCCGCCGCCCTGCTCGAACAGGCGAAAACCGAACTGCTCGACGGTATCGAGGCCTTACGCGCCCTCGCCCAGGGCCTGCATCCCGTGGATTTGGAACAGTACGGCCTCGCCCAGGCGATCGCCGTGCTGGCCGACCGGTCACCGGTGGTCACGGACGTGTCGATCCCGCCCATCCGATGGCCGCCGACCGTGGAGTCGACCGCCTATTTCGTGATCTCCGAGGCCCTGGCCAACGTCTACAAGCACGCAGGCGCCACCCGGGTGTCCGTCACGATCACCCCCGCCGAGACGGCGGAATCGGGGCCGGGCGAGTTGGTCGTGCGGGTCGCCGACGACGGCGTGGGCGGGGCCGACGCCTCGGGCACCGGCCTGCGCGGGCTGGCCGCCCGTGTCGGCGCCGTGGACGGCACTTTCGGGATCGACAGCGATCCGCGCGCCGGCACCCGGCTCACCGTCCGAATTCCCCTGCCACCCGAAGGGACACCCTTGTGAGAGTCATCGTGGTCGAGGACGACCGCATCCTGTGCGCCGCACTGGCCGAGGCGCTGGCCCACCACGGGATCGACGTGCCGGGAGTCGCGCACACAGCCGAGCGGGCCATGGAGCTGATCGATCGGCACGCCCCCGACGTCGCCACGATCGACCTGCGGCTGTCCCTGGACGGGCCGCCGGACGAGGGCCTGAACCTCGCCGAACGGCTCCGCGTCCGCTATCCCGACGTGGGGTTGCTGGCCGTCTCGGCCAACCCCGACCCGGTGTACGTGGAGCGACTGCTGTCGATGGACGACCTGCCGCACGCGGTCGGCTTTCTCGCCAAAAGCCAGGTCGGCGAGATGACCGTGGTCGTCGACGCGCTGACCCGGGTGGCCAGGGGCGAACTGGTCATCGACCCCTACGTGGTGCGCCTGCTGATGAGCCGGCGGCGCGCCGACGACCCGCTGGCCGCATTGACCCCGCGAGAGCGGGAGATTCTCGCCTTGGTGGCGACGGGCCTGTCCAACCTGGCCATCGCCCAGCGGTTGTCGTGCGCGATCAGCAACGTCGAGAAGAACCTGAGCACGGTGTTCGGCAAGCTCGGGTTGATGCCGGATGAGGCAGGGCGGCGCGGGGTCAACCTGCGCGTGCTGGCGACGCTGGCTTACCTGCGCAGCCAGGGGAAAACCTGACACCCGGGGTGGAAACCTGGGGGGTCATCCGCTGAGAATGCGTACAAGATCGAGAATGTGGAACGCGCGCGAGCGGCAAGGGTCGTCGTGGTCGAGAGCACGCCCGAGTTGCTCGCCGCGCTGAGGCAACTGCTCGCCCAGGTCGGCCTGGAGGTACTCGGCTCCGCCGCCGACCACGAGACGGCGCTGCGCGTCGTCGCCGACACCGGGCCCGACGTGGTCGTTATCGACCTTCCCACCCCCGATGATCAGGGGATGGTCACGGCCGAGGCCATCCGCGCCGCTCATCCGGCTGTCGGCATCCTGCTGCTGTCCACCCGCACCGACGCCGCCTACGTTCGGCGGGTACTCCGGCTCCCCGCGGGTGGAGGGGTCGGTTACCTGCTCAAAGAGCGCCTGGCCGGACCTCATCTGGCCGTTGAGATGCTCGCCGCCGTTCATCGCGGCGAGATCACCATCGATCCGTACGTGGCGGACATCCTTCCCGGAACCTGACGGAAAACCGCCGGGGTGACCCCGGGTTCCCGCGCGAAAGCCTCTGCTTCCAGGCCGGACGCGCCCCGCCCGGCCGCCGCAAACTGCCGATGTCAGCCCAGCCACCCGACATCGGAGCACCCGCCATGACCGCACGCCGTATCGTCACCGCCGCCCTGCCGCTCGCGCTCGTCCTCGGCGGCCTGCTGCCCGCCGGACCCGCCCATGCCGACGATGCCTTCACCCGATGTGACGGCGGCGAGGCCGCCGACCTCACCCTTCACGCCGTCCTGGACGGAGAGGACGCACGCGGAGTCAGCGTGGGCACGATCCGCCCCGGAGACGTCTTCGCCTCACAGACCGACGCGTTCTCCTTCCTGCGGATCGACTGGTGGGGCACCACCAAGGACCCCGACGGCGATCAGGGCCGGCTCGCCGGCCCCGGCTGGCCCGCCCCCATGCTCGCGCCCTACGTGCTGATGGTCCGTGCCCGGACGAACGTCAGCAACCGGCTGGCCAGGCTCGACGACTCCGTCACCCGCAGCACCGGCTGGCGGGTCTCCGGCTCTGACAGCCCCTGCTACATCTACCTGGGCTCACGGCCAGGCCGCCTGCAGTTCCAGGTGAACGACCCCCAGCGAGGCGACAACGGCGGCACGGAGAACATCACCGTTTCCGTCTACCGCAACCCCTGACGACCACCCGACTCAACGGCAGAAAGAAGGACGTATGCAGCACATTTCCCGATGCGCGGCCATATGGTTAGCGCTGTTCCTGACAGTGGCCCTGGGTTCGAGCCCCGCGCTCGCCGCGCCGCCGGTCCCGGTGACCCATGGCTCCGGTGCCACCTCGCTGGCCTTCCGGGTCGGCACGGGCATCTGGTTCGCCTACAACCTGGACGGCGACCCGATCGGCAAATGGGGCAAACAACTACTCCCCGGCCCGAACGCCTACTCGGACCCCGCCCTGGCACGCGACGCGGCGGGCACCGGCATCGCCGTCCAGGGCCCGAACAACAGCCTGACCTTCTACTGGAACCTGCATGGCGATCCGACCTGGAACGCCCAGCAGGCCGCCGGACCCGGCAGTGTCGCCGGCACGCCCGCCATCATCCGCGACGGCACCAAGACGATCATCGCCGCCGTCACCCCCCAGGGCGAGCTGTATTCCTACACCAGCACGCACGGTAACCCCACCTGGGTCCGCCACCTGGTCTCCGAGCAGCCCGTCTTCGGTAGTCCCTCCATGGCCCGTCACGGCACCACCACGGTGATAGCAGCCCGGGGAGAGGCCAACAGCATGCATTTCTTCTGGAAGGCCGACAACGCCACAGGCTGGTCGCAAAATCTGGTCGCGCAGCCGTACAGCGTGCTGTCTGACCCTTCCATCGCCCGAGACGCCACGACCACCACCATCGCCTTCCGCAACTGGAACAACGGCCTGACCTACGTCCGGAACGTCCACGGCAGTTCTTCGTGGACATTCAGCTCGGTGAGCCTGGGCGGAACGCTCAGCGGCGCCGACCCCCAACTCGCCAACGACGGGACCACATCGTCGATCGTCGCCCAGGCTCCCAACGGCGAGATCTATTTCTGGTGGAAACCCAACGGCTCGGGGTCGTGGACCCGAGTGCTGGTCGAATGGGGCGGAATCGTGGGCGACCCCTCGTTCAGCCGGGACCGGGCAGCCAGCCATATAGCGGCTCTGGAGCTCAGCGGCACCAAGGTCAAGTACTACCGCAACGTCCACGGCCAGTCGTCGTGGTCACAAGCTCCCATCTACCTCCACTGACCTCCAGCGCGAGCCGCCGGGGACGAACATGACCTCTTCCAGGCGCGGAGTCGGATGGAATTCCGCGCCATGGACGGTCATGACGTTCTGATCGGCGGCTCGCTCACTTCCACCCGCGTCTCAAGGAGGAGCCAACGACGTGGTCCGCTCCACGGGATCCGCGGCGGCTCGATGGATGAGCAACGCACAGGGGCACGAGGTCGGTCAGTAGCGGGCGGCGAGGCCGGAGTTGATTTCGGTGAGGGCCAGGGTGGCGTCGGTGTAGCGGATCAGGTTGGTCAAAGGCGGCAGGCGCAGGACGGTCTGAGCGTGGCGGGCGGCGTCGGCGACGGTATGGAGATCGAGGCGTTCGAGGGTGAGCGTGTGGACCGCGGTGGCAGCGTTGATGCGGCGGTCGGCCACATTGAGGTAGGTGGCCAGGAGTTCGGCGGCCAGGGGGCGGGGCTGGAGGAGGGGGAGGCGGAAGGCCTCCGAGGCCTCCTCCTGGGACAGGCGCCCGTCGGTGTTGCGGTCGTAGCGGGTGTCGGTGGCCTGGACACGCGCCAGGAGTTCGGGGGTGCGGTTACCGAGCAGGGCCCAGATGGTGACGAGCTGGGGATCGCGGGTGGGAGTGGCCTCGGTGACGGTGGAGGTCGACGTGGCCGAGATCGGGGTGTAGGTGCAGCCGCCCGCATTGCCGTACATGATCGTGGCGGTTCCCGTCAGCGCGGTGCCGCCGGTGGTGAGCAGGCTGGAACGGCTGGTGAAGGCGATCGACGCGGTCGCGCCGGGAGCGAGCGAGCCGAGTTGCCAGGTCAGGGTGGTGCCGGAAACAGACGTCGGCCGAGGGCCGGAGCCTTGGTCGAGCGCGGTGCTGTAGTAGACCGACGGCGGCAGCGTGTAGGTGAGGGTGACGCCGGTGGCCGCGGCGCCGCCGGTGTTGGTCGCGGTGAGCGTGGTGGTGACGGCCGCGGCGGCATGCGCGGTGGGCGTGGCGGTCGAGGTGAGCGCGAGGACGGGCCGCTTCACGGTGGTGGAGGCGGAGTCGGTGTTGTTGGCGGTGTTGGCCTCGGAGCCGTCGGCACGGTTCCTCGCGGTCACGGAGGCACGGTTGGTCAGAACACTGCCGTCCGCGGCGGTGCAGGGCACGGTGTGGGTGAACGTCTCGGTGGCGGTGGCGGCAGGACTCAGGTCGGCGAGGGTACGGCCGGCCGCGGTGCCGTCGGGGAGGGTGTCGGTGAGCTGGATCGATGTGGCCAGGCCGGGGCCGACATTGTTGACCTTCACGGAGTAGGCGATGGTGTCACCGGGTTCGGCCTGAGCCTTGTCGGCGGTCTTGGTCACCGCCACGTCGGGGTCATAGAAGCGGCGGATGCTGAGCTCGCGGGCCAGGGCCGCGTCCCAGGTGAACTCGGGACCGGAAGGGAAGATGCCATCGGATCCGGCGTCGGGGGAGCCCTCGGCCCGGTACTTCAGGTTGCGCCAGTCGTTGAAGTCGTCCAGGAGGTCGGCCCGGCCGAAGTCGCGGGCACCGGGAGTGGTGTCACAGTCGCCGTCGGACCCCTGCACGATGCCGCCACCGCCGAAGGCGTCGTCGACATGCTTCGGGGTCTGCAGCCCGTCGGTGCCTGGCAGCACACAGGTGTCGTCGTCGGCGTTGATGTCCACGCGGGGGATGGTGCCGGGGTCGATGACGCCATTGCCGTTCCAGTCGAGGGCGGCGTTGCCGGGGCCCCACGACTCCACACCGAACCCGTCGATCCATCGGGTGAAGTCGGTGCCGTCGCCGATGCCGTCGGCCTCGCGCAGGTTGTTCTTGTCGAGCCGCGGAAGCAGGCCGTCGGAGTAGTCCAGGCGCGCCGGTGAGCGGGCCGGGCCGAGCGGGATGCCGAAGGGGTTGAACCCGTAGTTCATGACGCTGAGGTAGTTGGGCTTGCCGTTGGTGGGCTCGAAGCCGCCGTGCGCCAGGCCGAGGGCGTGGCCGAGCTCGTGCATGAGTGTCAGGGACTGGTCGCGCACGGTCCCGACCCGGGCGTCGTCACGGCCCGTGTTGATCGGGATCACCTGCTCGTCGAGGCCGGCGGTGGCGGTGGTGTCGCAGGTGCGATCGCCGCCGACCAGGATGAAGTCACCCACCTTCTGGTCGTCGTTGGCGGGGGTGGGGGTGTTGAGCACGCCGTCGGTGCCGGGGCCCACGCAGGCCACCCGCCACGCGCCCAGCGTCACGATGAAGTCCTTCTCGCCGCGATCGGCTTCGCAGCACTGGCCGGAAGTGGGACTGCCCGCGGCGACTTGGTGGCCGAAGAGCACGAAATGCACGAAACGGGCCCGCTGCGGGTTGAGGGCCCGCTGGCGCATGCTTCGATACAGGGTGCTGTCGAGAGGCAGGACGGTGGTCTCGGGTTCGGCGCGGCCGGGGATGACCAGCACCTCCGCGCCCTGGGTCCAGATCGAGCCGACATAGGGGCAGGTCGGCGCCCGTTCCACCGGCGAGCCGTTGAAGGCGGCCTTGACCTCGTCGATCGCCGCCTGCTTGGGCTTGTGGTCGTGGCCGTCCGCGGCGCCGGACATCCAGCTGGCCACCACCACGATCGTCTTGCGGCAGGGGCTGGCGCCGAGTGCCTTGAGGTCGTGCATCAGGCTGCCGTCGGTGTCACGGATGCCGTGCAGCTCGACGACGTCGTAGATGCCGTCGCCATCGGTGTCGGGCAGGTCGGTGGTCCGCTGGATGCCCAGGCCGATCTCGGCGATCTTCCCGTCGTGCGGTCCGGGGAAGCCGGAGTCGCCGTCGCCGATGAAGTTGCCCTGCTTGGGGACGATGCTCTCGCCCGTCCAGGTGTCGGTGGTGAGCTGGTAGGTCAGGTCCAGGTCGAGGCTGCGGTTGGTGGGGTCGATGTCGAGCTGGTCGTCTTCGCCGCTGAGCCCGCCGTCCTCGTCCCACAGCTCGACCCGGACCCGGACGGTGTGCTGGCTGGGCGCGACGGACGCGACATGCGTGAAGACCCAGGGCGGTTCGAAGGTGTTGGGGTGGAACTCGGCGCTCTCCACGGGGGAGCGGTCCTGCGGCGCGTCGGTGCCGAAGAAGATCTTCGGGTAGTAGTTGCCCGACGCGCCGTCCGAGTCCGGATTCTCGTGCTGCTTGACGAGGTCGATCGTCAAGCGGAGCCGTACGCTGGTCTCGGCGTTGGCGGTGGTGGGAACCGCCACCAGGGCGACGGCGACCAGAGCGGAGACGATCAGGAACCGCAGGATGCGACGCATGCCGTAAGGTTCGGCGGGTCTGATCCCCAGCACATGAGTAGGGCCTACCTAAATAGCGCGCTATATCCCTTCAAGGCGGGCTGGCCGCCCCAGATGCGCGTGCCGCAGCGGCCTGCTTGCCCTACGTGCCTTAACGACCTTCACGCAGCTGACCGGCTAGTTGTTCGCTTGACAATCCCAGACAAGTGGTGTTCAGGGTGGCCGCGCGCATCCGCCGGCCGTCCCTCTCGGTTGCAGCCGACGGCCCTGTGCCCGCACGATCGCCGTCCCGGTACCCGCGGTTCCGGCCATCTGCCCCTGGTGCGTCACCCGCCGGCCCGGCCCCGCCGCACAGCGTTGTTTTTTCGCTGGAAACTACGGGCGGCCCTATTGAACAGGCGTGTCGTTCCTGTTCAGGGGAGGGCTGATGTGGCGGACTGGCGAGTGTTCTGGGTGCCCCGAGACGCCGTTCGGAGTGGTGTTCGGCGATCGGTTCTGGAGGGCTGGGAGGACCTACCGGAAAGAGAGCGGGAGGTGGGTGTCCGGGCCGGGGATGTTCACCGGACCACCGCGTGGATACGCGACTGTGCGCCTACGTACGGTCCAGGGACTTCCGGTCCTGTACGCCGGAGACGCGACGCAACTACGTGACGGACATCCGCCTGTCGCTGAACTTCCTGTGGAGCTTGAAGAACGAGTTCTATGAGCGCGTCCAAGCACGCGGGGCCACCCCGGACGTCGAAGTGCGGCCGCGCGAGGCGATCGCCGAGCTGAAGAAGACGATCGCGAACAAACACAAGAAACTCGCCCAGATTCGGGAGGACGTCCCTGCCCTGGCCCGGGCCGTCCACCAGCTCACCCTGGAGAACCAGGAACTACGTAATCGGCTCCAAGTACGTTCAGAAGAGCCAGAGCCTCGGCGCCATGGGATCCCGGCGGCGCGCTGTAGAGCACGAGCTGCTGGTCGCGGTCCGTGAGCGTGAGCGAGTCGCAGTCGACGGTGATCTCCCCGACGACCGGGTGACGGAAAGTCTTCGTGAGCATCGACGCGGCCTGCACGTCGTGCCGCTCCCAGAGTCGGGCGAACTCGGGGCTGGCATCGCGGAGCTCGTCGACGAGCTTGGTCACCGCGGGGTCGGACGGGTACCGGGAGAGGGTGGATCGGAGCCCCATGACGACGTGGTGCCGGAACTCTGCGGCGTCGGAGATCCCGTACAGCGTCGCATCGGCGCGCGCCGACCCGAGGAATGCCCGGCGCGCGAGATTGCGGTCCTCCGGGGTGAGCTCAGCGAAGTCCTCCATGAGCGCGGCCGCGAGGTCGTTCCACGCGAGCACCTCGAACGCGGCGGAGATCACGAAAGCGGCCGTCTGCGGCAGCCGCTCGAGGAGCGTGAGGATACTCGGGCGGACGTCGCGCCGATGCAGTCCGGTACGGCTCGGCGCGGTGCCCGCGAGGACGTGGAGGTGATCGGACTCGGCGTCCGTGAGCCGCAGCGCGCCTCCGATCCCGGCGAGGACCTCGCCCGACGGTCGCGGCGCCCTGCCCTGCTCGAGCCGGACGTAGTACTCGATGGAGATGTGCGCGAGGACCGCGACCTCCTCGCGGCGAAGACCTGGCGTCCGGCGTCGCGAGCCCGAGGGGAGGCCGACGTCCTCCGGTCGGAGCCGCTCGCGACGGCTACGGAGGAACGCCCCCAGCTCCTGCTTGTCCATACCCCCAGTGTGCACGCCGCGCGGCGACGGATCCTGGTACTGCCTGTGCCTGCATCCGGCCTGGAGGCCGGCCTGACACTGTCGTCATGACAAACGACATCGACACCACCCCCATCGGCCTGCTCACCGGCAAGGTTGTGTTCATCACCGGAGCCAGCCGCGGCATCGGGGCGGCCGCGGCCCGGCTCTTCGCCTCCGAGGGTGCCGCCGTCGTGCTCGCCGCCCGCAGCACCGACGCCCTCGACCGCATCGTCACCGAGCTCCGCGCCGACGGCGGCGTCGCCGACGCCGTCGCCCTGGACCTCGCCGACCGCGCAAGCATCCGCGCCGCCGTCGACCGCGTCGAAGAGCTGCACGGACGGCTCGACGGCGCCTTCAACAACGGCGCGGCGATCCAGCAGCAGCTCGGCCCCCTCGACACCACGACCGACGAGGACATCGACGAGCAGTTCGCGGTGAACTTCCGCGCGCACTGGACCGCCATGACCGCCGAGGCCGCGCTCATGCGACGGAACGGTGGCGGGGCGATCGTCAACACCTCGAGCATCGGCAGCCGCCGCGCGAACCCCGCCCTCCCCGCATACGGCGCCATGAAGCGCGCGCTCAACAGCATCACCGAGACCGCCGCCGTGAGCTGGGCCCGTGACGGCATCCGGGTGAACGGCATCACCCCCGGCGGCACCGCCACGAAGATGATCGACACGTGGGAGGCGGCGTCCCCCGGCATCATCGAGCAACTCAAGGCATCGATCCCGCTCGGCCGGATGGCCGAGCCTCGCGAGGTCGCCGAGGTGGCCGCATGGCTGCTCAGCAACCGGGCCTCAATGGTGACCGGCGCGATCGTGCCGGTGGACGGTGGCGCCGGCGCCTGAAAGGGAGAGCCCGGGCAAGCCCCGGTGAACCTCACCGGTTGTAGAGCCTGCGTGCCCACAGATAACTGACCAGGGCGATGCCCGCGCTCCACACAGCCGCCTCCAGGAAGCCGGACCCGGCCGGACGCCCTGCCAGCAGCGCGCGCAGCGTCTCGATGACAGGGGTGGCGGGCTGGTGCTCGGCGAACCAGCGCAAACCGGCCGGCATCGATTCGGTCGGGACGAAGCCGCTGCCGAGGAACGGCAGCAGCATCAGCGGCATCGGCAGGTTGCTGGCCGTGGCCACGTTCTTGGTGACCATGGCGAGCGCGACCGACAGCCAGGTGATCGCGAAGGTGAACATGGCCAGCACACCGACCACGCCGAGCCAGTCCAGCACCGAGGCGGACGGGCGGAACCCGATCAGCAACGCCACCACGGTCACCATGGCGATCGCGAGGAACGTCTGCACCATCGCCCCGAGTACGTGCCCGGTGAGCACCGAGACGCGGGCGATGGCCATGGTCTTGAACCTGGCGATGATGCCCTCGGTCATGTCGGTCGCCACCGAGATCGCGGTCCCCTGCGCGGCCCCGACGATCGTCGTGATCATGATGCCGGGGGTGAGGTAACCGACGTAGGCGGCGCGGTCGGCGCCGATGCCCGCGCCCATGGTGCCGCCGAAGACGTAGACGAACAGCAGCAGGAACACCACGGGCACGGACGCGAACGTGAGGATCAGAGTGGGGTAGCGCCAGATGTGTTTGACCTGGCGCCGCAGCATCGTCGCCGAGTCGGTGATCGCTCTCATCGGGAGGGCTCCTTGGCCGAGGGCTCCTGGGTCAGGGCGAGGAAGACGTCGTCCAGGTCGGGGGTGTGCACCGACAGCTCGGCGACGTCGATGGCATGCGTGTCCAGCCACTCCAGGAGCTTCCTCAGCGTCCTGACTCCGCCGGAGTCGGGGATCTGGACGGTGAGCGCCGCGTCGTTGCCGGAGGTGGCGCCGACGTGGCCGGCCGCCCTGCGGTACCCGTCGGGGTCGGCGAAGCGCACGACGATGTGGCCGCCGGGGACCATTCGCTTGAGCTCCTCAGGGGTGCCCTCGGCCACCAGCCGGCCCTGGCTGAGCAGCGCGATGCGGTCGGCGAGTTCGTCGGCCTCCTCCAGGTACTGGGTGGTCAGGAAGATGGTCACGCCGCCCTGCCGGACGAGGTCCCGGACGATCTGCCACATGGTGCGGCGGCTGCGCGGGTCCAGGCCCGTGGTCGGTTCGTCGAGGAAGATGAGCTTGGGCGTGCCGACCATGGTCATGGCGAGGTCGAGCCGGCGGCGCATGCCGCCCGAGTAGGTGACCGCGGGCTTGCGCGCGGCGTCGGTGAGGTCGAAGCGCTCCAGCAGTTCGCGGACGCGCTCGCGGCCCTTGGCGCGGCCGAGGTGGAGCAGGTCGGCCATGAGCCGCAGGTTCTCCTCGCCGGTGAGGAAGCTGTCGATCGCGGAGAACTGGCCGGTGACGCCGATCGCGGCACGCACCTTGTCGGGTTCCTTGGCCAGGTCGTACCCGGCGACCCGGATCTCGCCCGCGTCGGCCTTGATCAGGGTGGACAGGATCTGCACCGTGGTGGTCTTGCCCGTGCCGTTGGGGCCGAGCAGCGAGAAGACGGTGCCCTGCGGGATGGTGAGGTCGATGCCGTCCAGGACGCGGTGGGCGCCGTAGGACTTACGCAGCCCCGTCACCGAGACGAAGGTTCGCATCGCGTTCACCCCCGATCCCAGGTGACGGGCAGGCTGTGCACGCCGTACACCTGCGAGGGGTCGGTGCGCAGCGACAGGTCCTCAGCCGGTACGGCGAGCCGCAGCGTCGGGAAGCGGATGAGCAGCGCGGGAAACGCGACACGCATCTCGATGCGGGCAAGCTGCTGACCGAGGCACTGATGGACGCCGTGGCCGAAGGCCAGATGCCCGGCGGCCGCGCGGCGCAGATCGAGCACGTCGGGGCCTGCGAACCTGGCCGGGTCCCTGTTGGCGGCGTTGATCGCGATGACGACCGTGTCGCCTGCCTTGAGCTGCCTGCCGCCGAGCTCCACGTCCTCCAGCACGCCGCGCATACCGGTGGCGGCGACGGACAGGTAACGCAGCAGCTCCTCCACGGCGCCGGCGGCCAGGTCGGGGTCGCCGCGCAGGGCGGTGAGCTGGGCCGGGTTGCGCAGCAGGGCGAAGGTGCCGAGCGCGAGCATGTTGGCGGTGGTGTCGAGCCCGGCGCCGAGCAGGAACGCGGCCACGCCGCCGAGCTCCTCGTCGGTCAGGTCGCCGCCGGTGGCCAGGTCGCTGAGCAGGTCGTCGGTCGGCTTGGCCCGCTTGGCGAGCGCGAGTTCCCGCAGGTACGTGCCGAGCTCGACGAAGGCGGCGTACTGCGCCTCAGCGGTCCCGGCGTCCGGCAGGGCCCGGGTGGAGCTCTGGAACCGGTCGCGGTCCTCGTACGGCACGCCGAGCAGCTCACAGATCATCAGCGCTGGAACCGGCTGCGTGAAGACCTCGACGAGGTCGGCGGGCGGCCCCTGCCGCTCCATCGCGTCGAGCCGCTCACGGGTGATCTCGGTGACCCGCTCGGTGAGCAGGTTCATCCTGCGGACGGTGAACTTGCCCGCCAGCAGCTTGCGGAAGCGGGTGTGCCGGGGGGCGTCCATGCCGGTCAGGTCGCCGACGGGGGCGGGCGGCAGGTGCCCGCCCGCCAGGGGGTGGTAGTGGGTTTCGTAACGGGAGCTGAACCGCGGGTCGGCGAGGATCTGGCGGACCAGGTCGTACCCGGTGATCATCCAGACGCCGGGGGCGCCCTCGGGCGCGGCCATACGGGCGATCGGCCGCTCTGCGCGCAGGGCGGTGAGCGAAGGGGCGGGATCGAAGGGACAGGCGGGTGAGCGGTCGAGGGACGGAGTGACCGGCTCATCGCGATAGTACGTGTTCATCACAATTGAAAGCTACGTTGCTTTCAGAAATTCTGTCAATCGATCAATGCGCATAAGGACAGGTCAAAGTCGATAAATTGATGCGTTGGCCCTGAAGCTGAATGCAATGAAACATTGCGTTGTGTGATGTCGAACGCAATAGTGGTGTCATGTCAGAAGGAAGGTTGACCCTGCAGGACCGCCGGCGCATCGCGACCGGCCTCGCCGAAGACCGCTCCTACGCCGAGATCGCCAGGCGGCTGGACCGGCCGACCTCGACGATCAGCCGTGAGGTCGGCCGCAACGGCGGCCCCGGCGACTACCGCCCCGAGCGGGCGCACCAGGCGGCGGCGCGGCGGGCGCGGCGCGGCACCCCGGCACGTTCGGCCGAACCCCGGGACCGCAAGGTCTTCGAGGTGGAAGAGGGAGCCGTCGAGATGGCGATCGGGATGGGCCTGCCGAAAATGATGGCGCGCGTGCTCATCGGCCTGTGGCTGAGCGAGGACGGCAGGCTCACTGCGGCCGAGCTGTCGCGTGGGCTGAAAGTCAGTCCCGCCTCGGTCTCCATGGCAGTGGGCTACCTGGCCCGGCAGGGGCTGATCAGGCGCGAACGTGATCCGCAGCGGCGGCACGACATCTACGTGGTCGACGACGACGCCTGGTACCGCTCGACGATGATCAGCTCGCGGCAGACGCTCGCGGCGGCGGAGATCGCGAAGGCGGCGGGGCGGACGCTCGGGCTCGACACGCCAGTGGGACGCCGCCTGGCCAGGGGCGGTGCGTTCCTGGAGCGGATCAGCCTGGACGCTCTGGCGTCGGCCGAACGCTGGCGCGACCTCCTGCCGTGATCAGACCGCAGGGATCGTGCCCCGGATTTCAAGTGCTGTCGTCCAATCGCCGTCTCAACGTCCACGAGGCCCTGTTCGACCCGCGTGACGAAACTCCCGCACGCAGCGCCACGCCAGCGGCACCATGTAACGAAACTCCGTGCGAGGCTCCCGAACGCGGGCCGACCGTCAGCCGGCCTGCGACGGGACGTCGCAGCCGCTACTGCTCAGCCGCCTGCCGAGTTCGCGCGCCTCGATCTCCATCCGCCAGAACCGGATCTCCTCCGTCACCCTGCTGCGCAGGCTCGGTGACTGGATACTTGACCTCAACCCGCCAGCCGCCGCTCCCACCACCTGCCTCGATCTTGAGTCCCGCGTCCTGTTTGCCCCGTGACGGGAACGGCGGTGGTGACCGACTTTCGGGATAGGGGTTTCTGGACGGCATCGTGCCTGGTCGCTGGAGTGTCCAGAAAGGCACACCTTTCCGGACGACCGAGATCGGATCGGCCCGCGGGGGCATCGGCAGGCGCGGCTTGCCTCAGCTCTCAGGATCGGGCGGTTGCTTCATCCACTCGGGGACGTGTCCTGACCGGTGACCGCGCCATGCCGTGCGAGTTCGCGGTCGATCTGGCTGCGGACACGGTCCACAGCGATGCCAGACTTCAGCAGAACCTGACTCGCAGCGCTTTCGCCCTCTCTCATCAGTCCGAGCAGGAGATGTTCCGTACCAATGTGGTCGTGTCCGAGGCGCAACGCTTCGCAGAGCGCCAGCTTCAGCACTTTCCTGGTTTGCGACGTGAACGAAACAGGCTCCCCCCGCTCGACTGCCGCGTCCTCTTTGACATGCCCGGCACGGACTCTGGGGTGGCCGGGCGCGCCCCTGTCCGCGATGACCTCCTCGATGACGCAGCGGACCTCCTCCAAGGAAACCCCCATGCCTTTCAGCACCCTGGCCGCTATGCCGTCGTTCTCTTGGATGAGGCCCAGTAGGATGTGCTCCGATCCGATGTAGTCGTGCTTGAAGGCGCGGGCCTCCTCCTGAGCCAGGACGATGACCACACGCGCCCGGTCCGTAGTCCACTCGAACAGCTCTCCGCGCAGCAGCCTCGCGGTCAGTCGAGCCCTCCACCAGGACCGCCGAGACCCGTGCTGTCGCGCGGTGGCGGCGAACTCGCTTCCCTGCCCTCCGTCGGTCAGGAACGGCCGGCCGGCGAGGCGGTCCTGAAGGCGGGCGTGCCGGAACTCGTAGAACGTGCCGGACTTGCGGAGCACGTCCCGCCGGTGCGCGTCGTCAAGGAACGCCATCACGCGCCAGGGGAGCCTTCCGCGCAGAGCGAGCCAACCGGCGCTGAGCAAATACCAGGGCCACGCCGCGACAAACCCCATGGGCACGCCAACGACCACACACGACCAGAGGGCGACGACGAAGCCGTCCCCTCCGAAGTACGTGAAACCCAGCCCCGTCGCCGCCCCGATGCCCGCGCCGCCGCCCAGCGCCAGTACGACGGCGGCGTCCCTGTCGGCCCGCAGCACTTCCTGCGGGCCCACAGCATGGATCTGGTCGGCCGGCAGGCGCAGCCACTGCATGAACCCGAGCACAAGCCCGATCACCAACATCAGCGCCGTCACCACGAACCCGTGCGACAAGTCTCCGGAGGGACGACCGAGGAGCACCTGCTCCAAGACCATGACCCAAGCCCCCAGTACTACACCGGACAGCAGGCCGGACCAGCCGAAGCCCCGCAGCTCCACGACCAGTTGCCCGAGCCGCCCACTGAGCCGCGCACTGAGCCGGATCGGCTCGAACGGTGGCGCCATGACACCGGCCGCCAGCCCGGCAGGCACTGCGGACAGCAGCGCCACGAAACTTCCCACCCTCAAGCCGGACGCCAAACCACCAGGGAGCCCGAACCAGAGTAGTTCCCGCAGTCCAGCTACGACTCCGGACAGCAGCCCGGCGAACAGCCCGGCGCAGCAGCCGACGGCGACTCGCTTGCCGACCGGTGGGAGAGCCCTGTGCAGACGCCACCACGCCAGGTCGCGCCTGGCCCGCTGCTGGAGGAAAGATGCCAGGAAGACCAGCCAATGGTGTGCCTGACCTGCGCGGTACGCCCGCATTGTTGTTCCGGGCGGGTGCGGCCGCGGCACCGGGAGGTGACGGTAGACAGCGGGCACGAAAGCGTCGAGGAGATGACGCTCGACCGCGCCGCGATCCGGGAACTGCCGCTCATCGAGCAGTTCGGCGGGGTCGGCGGTAGGGCCCGCGTAGGCGGAACGGGCCAAGGAGAGCATGAGCGGAGTAGAGAGCGCCTGCGCGAGCGGAGCGGCCGGGTGGCCGGACACATGGTCGAGAACCCGGCTCCAGCGGTTGTCACCGGGTAAAGCTCCTGCCGTCAGAAAGGCGGCGGCAGTGAGAATGCCGACCGTGCCAAGCTCAACGACGGCAGCGGTGGCCAGCGGCCGCCCGGCGGACGCTATGGCGGTCTCATATTCGCCGGTCCTGCAGGTGATGACGATCGCCTTGCGGCCCGCGACGGCGTGATCGATCGCCTGGAGCGCCAACGTGTGCAGGGCGGCGGGCATCTCGTCCAGCCCGTCGATGACGGGCAGCACCCGCCCGTCCTCGATGAGCCGCGCGACGGTGTCGGATCTGTACGCGCCGGCACTCCTCAGGCCCGGGAAATCATGGGCGAGCCTCCGGGCGATCCAACCGTGCAAATGCTCGGCCTGCGGGTTCCATGACGAGGCCGGAAGCAGCACCGGCACGGGTCCCCGACGTTCGATCAGGTCCAGCGTGAACAGGATCGCCAGCACCGTCTTTCCCGCACCCGGCTCACCAAGCACGACCAGTTGCCGCTTCGGCAGCCGCAGGAACATCGCCGCCGCCTCGGACACGTCGCCGCGCAGCCGGAGCCGGACAGGCCGCCCGCCCACCACGCCTTCGCCCAGCACCGCCGCCGGGCTCGCCGCCACCGGACGGCCGGTGCTGGACCAGCGCACGCGCAGCGGAGACGGCTGGTGCAACCCGCGCATCGCGGCCTCGTTGCCCCACTGCTGGCGCACGGCGAGAGCCAGCTCATCCACCGCCTGGTCCAAGGGGGCCGGGACGTCCCGGGCCGTCGACCGCTCGGACTCCGCGGATCGGCGGCGGAGCTCCAGGCCGGAGATCAGCCCGTACACCGCCACGGCAAGCCCGGCCATCGCGACGAACGACCCGATCACGCTGGCCAGCTTGTCCGCCTCATCCAGCCCCACGCGGGCGAGGTGGACGCCCAGCCCTACCAAGGCCGCCACCGCGATCACGGCCCCGGCCCATACCAGCACACGTCCGCGCATACCTGCATCGTCGATCATCCGAGAAGATCGCACAACGTGATTGCGCGATAACGCATCGGACGTGCCGGGCGGTCCGGGAAAGTAGACGTATCCGGACACGGTGGAGGTAGCTGATGACCGTTCGGGCGTACGCACGAGTCTCCACGCGTGATCAGAACCCGCAGCTCCAGCTCGACGCCCTGACGGCCGGCGGCTACGACGAACTGGTCATGGAAAAGGAGCCGGGCAAGCGCGGTGTCACGCGACCGGCATGGGAGGCGCTGAAGCGATCCGGGTTCGGTGGAGGCTCTGATGTACCCCGAGTTCGGTGGAGTCGGCTTGGTTGACTCTCATGCCGACTGGACGTTCGGGTAGAGCATCTCGTACTCGATGGGGGTGAGCATCCCCAAGGCACTGTGTCGTCGTCGCCGGTTGTGAAAGATCTCTAGATATTCGAAGATCGCGTTCGCCAGTTCGATCCGGGTCTTCCATCGCTTGCGGTTGAGCAGCTCGGTCTGCATCCGCCCCCAGAACGACTCGATGACGGCGTTGTCAAAGCAGTCACCGATCGAACCCATGGACGGGACCAGGCCGGAGGCCTTGGCACGCTGGGTGAAGGCCCAAGAGGTGAATTGCACCCCG
>NZ_JBPJUQ010000032.1:0-104400 GCF_051192615.1 Streptosporangium sp. G11 | reverse complement strand
GCGCCGATGGTACTGCACCGGGGACGGTGTGGGAGAGTAGGTCACCGCCGGACAATCTTTTCGAAGGGCCCCCACCATTGGTGGGGGCCTTTCGTATTTTCACAGGTCTTTTTCGGGTCTTTCCTGGGTCTTTCTCGGGTCTTCATGGCCTCCCCGTTCCGGACCCTTTTCGGGTCCTTTTCTCGCCCTCTTCCGAGCCCCTTTCCGGGCTGTTTCCCGGAGGCGCCTGGTTTTTCGGGAGCGTCAGGGGCGCCGGGGTTTCCTCAGGGCCGTTGGGGTTTTCGAGGCCTCGGGGTTCCTGCTTTCAGAGGTTTGGAGCGTCGGGGCTGCCCGGCGTTCAAGGTTTCCAGGAGGTAGGGCTTCCACTGCGGGTGAAGGTCATTTTTTTGGCGTTTTGGAGGCGTTCACTGAGTGGCCTTCGGCTCCTGGGCCATCGTGGTGGCCGGCGGGTTATATGGCTCCGCAGTTCTCTCAAGGATCCCCGCAAAGGCCCCGCCGTGATGTCGATGATCATTTGTGGGCATGGGGGAAGGGCGTGTGGACTTTCGTGGGCTTGCTAGGCTGGAGGGGCCGGGCCACCCCACCAGCGGGTGGCCTTCGTCGCGCCAGACCACGATAGGGCGGGGCAGCGATAGCGAACGGGGCGCACCCCGCGGCCGGAGACCGCCCGCACAGCGAATCGTCCCCTCCGATCGAGGAGATGGGATGCGCTCGCAGAGTGAGCCAACGAATGGACCAGAAGTGAACAGTGACAACGGGCCTGAGGGCGCGGGCCGACGCGAAGAGGGCGAAAACCGCGGATCCGGTGGCCAGGGAGGCCACCGCAGCGATCGCGCAGGTGGTGACAGGGGACGTCCGGGCGACGGTCCCCGATACGGTGAGCGCCGAGAGGGGCGCCCGAGTGGTTCTTACGGCTCTCGTGATCGTGGCGACAGGCCGTCCTTCAACCGTGACGACCGCGGGTCCGGCCGTCCTCCGTTCAACCGTGACGACCGTCCGGGTGGCGGGCAGAGGTCCTCAGGGCCGCGTGGCGAGGGCCAGCGCCCCTACGGTGACCGTGACCAGTCCCGCGGTGGTTCCTATGGAGCCCGTGACCGCGGCGACAGGCCGTCCTTCAACCGTGACGACCGCGGCTCCGGCCGTCCTCCGGCCAATCGCGACGACCGCGGTGGTGAGCGCAAGCCGTTCAACCGTGATGACCGTCCTGCTGGTGGGCGTCCTCCCTTTAACCGTGACAGTCGTGGGGGAGACCGTCCCCCGTTCAACCGTGACGATCGTCCCGGTGGTGGCCGTCCTCCGTTCAACCGTGATGACCGTCCCGGCGGTGGTTACCGTGGTGATCGTCCTTCCTTCAACCGTGACAGTCGTGGGGGTGACCGTCCTCCGTTCAACCGTGATGATCGGGGTTCGGGTCGTCCTCCCGCCGGCCGTGACGACCGTCCTGGTGGTGACCGGCCGTCGTTCAACCGCGATGACCGCGGTGGGGGCCGTCCCTCGTACGGTGACCGCGATCAGTCGCGTGGTCAGTACGGTTCGCGTCCCGATAGTGGTGGGCGTCCGCCGTTCAACCGCGACGACCGTCCCGGTGGTGGGCGTCCGCCGTTCAACCGTGACAGCCGTGGGGGAGATCGTCCCCCGTTCAACCGTGACGACCGGGGTGGGCGTCCTCCGTTCAACCGTGATGATCGGGGTTCGGGTCGTCCTCCCGCCGGCCGTGACGACCGTCCTGGTGGTGACCGGCCGTCGTTCAACCGCGATGACCGCGGTGGGGGCCGTCCCTCGTACGGTGACCGCGACCAGACCCGTAGCCGCTATGAGTCGCGCCCGGATGGTGAGCGCAAGCCCTTCAACCGTGACGACCGTCCCGGCGGTGGTTACCGCGGCGATCGCCCCAGTTACAACCGCGACGACCGCGGTGGTGACCGGCCCTCGTTCAACCGCGATGACCGGGGTGAGCGCAGGCCGTTCAACCGTGACGACCGTCCCGGTGGTGGGCGTCCTCCGTTCAACCGTGACCGCGACGGTGAGGGATCCCGCACCCGCTACGGCCGGGATGACCGGCCCGGCGGTCGCGACGAGGCTCCCAGCGGCCAGCGTGAGGAGTTGCCCGAGCTCGCTCCGGACATCACCGCGGAGGAGCTGGACAAGGAGATCCGCGAAGAACTGCGTTCCCTTCCGCTCGACCTCGCGGATCTGATCTCCCGCCACCTCGTGGCGGCCGAGAGGGCCCTCGGCGAGGACGACGCGGAGCGGGCGTACGAGCACACGAAGGTCGCCCGCCGCTTCGCGGCCAGGATCGGGGTGATCCGCGAGGCCGTCGGCATCGCGGCCTACCGCGCCGGTCACTTCTCCGAGGCGCTCAGCGATCTGCGCGCGGCTCGCCGGATGACGGGGTCCGACTCGTTCCTGCCGATCATGGCGGACTGCGAGCGTGGCCTTGGCCGTCCCGAGCGTGCCCTTGACCTGGTCCGCTCCAAGGAGGCCGAGCGGCTCGACCGCATCGGCAAGATCGAGCTCGCCATCGTGGAGTCCGGCGCCCGGAGGGATCTCGGCCAGAACGACGCCGCGGTCATCACCCTCCAGCGCCTTCCCGAGCTGCGTGACACCCGTCCCCAGCCCTGGTCGGCCCGCCTCGCCTTCGCCTACGCCGACGCGCTGTCCACGGCGGGTCACGAGGGGCCGGCCACCGAGTGGTTCGGCCGGGCGATGGCCTTCGACGAGGACGGTGAGACCGACGCGGCCGAGCGCTACGCGGAGCTGACGGGCACTGTCATCGAGGACCTCGAAGAGGACGACGACGAGGACGGGGAAATCATCGACGGCGGCGTCGGCCTCCGGGACGACGCCGGTGACGAGGGTGACGACGCCGATGACGTCCATATCGACGATGACGCCGACATCGACGACGTCGCCGCTCTAGACGCGGAGATCGAGGACGAAGACGATCTCTTCGACGAAGAGTTCAGCGCGAACCGGCTCGCTGCCGACAAAGGCTCTTCCGACGAAGAGAACTCTCGCGAGAACGTCTCTTCCAAGGACGAGACGCTCGATGCCGAGCAGAAGGTGGAAGAGAAGCCCGGCAAGGTGGAGCGCGCTGTCGGTCCGGCCTTCATCGAGCCTGACTTCGGCGACATCCTCAGCGACGTCCCCGATGTCGACTCCGACGGAGACGACGACCTGGACGAGGATCGGGACGAGGACGACGAGCAGGGCCGGGGCCGGGGTAAGGCCGAAAAGAAGTAGTTCTGGAACTTTCACCGCATTCCGGGTGCACGAGCTGTGCACCCGGAATGCGGTGAAAGGCGCCTTTGGTGGTTCCGGCCTTTACGGGACACACCTTTACGGTTGGACCCGGTCCAGCCAGTGCAGGATTCCAGCCACATTGGACGGGGCGCCGCTCAGCAGCTCGAACTGCTCGGCGGTCGCCTCGTCCATTTTCAGGGCCGCGTAACGGTCGAGGGTGCGTTCCCTGACCATGGCAGCCGCGTGATCCAGGTCCATGCCCTCCGTGTGGGCCTGACGGGTCAGGTCGACCCAGACGCGAAGCTCCTCGGCGGAGCGCCCCAGGATCTCCTCCACATCCGCGACCGGTCCGTAGTGACTGAAGAGCAGCCTCTGCGGGCCCAGCGCTTTGAACAGGGCGATCGAGTCCAGCGCGGTTTGCAGGTCGAAGTCCGGCGGGGGTGTGGCGGGGCGCAGATCGCCCGTCTCAGGGAGGTAGACCCCGGCCGCGTCACCGACGTAGAGGTCTCCGGTGCCCGAGTCGATGAGTCCCACGTGGTGTCTGGCGTGCCCCGGCGAGTAGTGGCTGTTCAGGGAACGCCCGTTGCCGAGGTCGATCGTGTCGGTGTCGCCGAGCGCACGGATCCGTGAGGCCTCCGTGGGGGAAAGCTCGCCGAACAGGATGTCCAGCTTGTCACCCCAGACCATTCGCGCGCTGGCCATCAGCCTGGAGGGGTCGGCGAGATGCCGGGCGCCCTTCTCGTGAACCACGATCTCCGCGTCCGGGTAGAAACCGGCGATGTCACCGACCCCGCCCGCGTGATCCAGGTGGATGTGCGTGACGACGACCGTGGCGAGGTCTCCCGGGCCGACGCCCAGCGAGGTGAGGGCGTCGCGCACCACGGGAGCGGATGTGGAGGTGCCGGTCTCCACCAGGCAGGGACGGTCTCCGAGGATCAGGTATCCGGCCGTGATGCTGGAGTATCCGGCCATCCTCGTGTCGATCTCATAGACGTCCCCGCCGAGAGCGGTGATGTTGTCCACAGGCCACCTCATAACTGGAACCGGCATCCACAGAACGGTATTCGGCCGTTCCGGCGCAGCTCACATCGTAGAGAGTCGTCCTCGACCGGCAGGATCGAGGGAGGATCGTATGGATCGTAACGAGGTCATTCTCGTGGGCCGTCTACCTGAGGCGGCCCACATCAGGTCATTGCAGAGCGGGAGCACGCTCGGCACCTGGCGGCTGATCGTCCGGCGGCAGCACCGCGGGCGTGGCGCCCGGGTCGACACCATTCCGTGCGCGTCGTTCGAGACGGAGGTCATCGAGGCCGTGGCCGGTTGGCTGCCCGATGACATCGTCGAGGTGACGGGTTCGCTACGCCGCCGCTGGTGGGGAAGCGAAGGGGCCAAATCGTCCGGATACGAGGTCGAGGCGCGTTCGGTGAGACGTATCGAGCGTAAGGTCACCACGATCCTGACCGGTGACGAGGGGGTTCCCGTGCCCGCCCCGGCCCGGTCGGTGCGCTCACTTCTGCACGTGGGGAAGGGCGCTGGGGGACAGGGCGCGGAGCCGCGGCTCACCCCGGCCAGGCCTGACCTCACCTCAGGCGGACCGGCTTCCACCCCGGCCGGGTCGGGCCTCGCTCCGGCCCAACTGGAATCCGCTGAGGCCGGACAGGGTCCCGTTCCGGCTGGGCCAGACCTCGCCCAGGCCGGACCAGACCTCACCCAGGTTGGACCGGACCCTGCTCAGGGCGGGCCTGACGGCCCCGCCCTGGCTCCAGCGGACCTCGCTCCTGAAGGCGAGCGGGTGTCGGTTTCCCAGATCGCGGAGGTGTTGACCCCGGGCCGCCCGCAGGTGGTGTCCTACCCCGCGACCCCCGCGACGCGTGTGGGCGTGGCCTCCGGAGTGGGCGGATGACCGGTGTTTTTCTTCCGGAGCATGCTGGATTCCGAGATCTCGGACGGGCCTCCAGGATCTCGAGTCTCGGAGCCCCTCGGTCGATCCCGGGCCGCCCGCAGGTGGTGCCGTCCCTACGGCGTGTGGGTGTGGTCTCCGGAGCGGGCGGGTGACAGGAGTCCGCTTCCTCTCAGGGCTCCGGCTCCTTGAATTCTCAGGGTCCGGGCTTCCCGAGGGGCAGGTTGTCCGCGGATGGTGCCCGTGTCGGGGTGAGCAGGCGCAGAACCAGGCCGGTCCTGGGCTTCGGGCCGAAGGAGGTGGACTTGCGAGGCACCCGTTCCCCCTGCGCCGCGACCGCGA
Organism: Streptosporangium sp. G11; assembly: GCF_051192615.1. Classification (NCBI taxonomy): domain Bacteria; kingdom Bacillati; phylum Actinomycetota; class Actinomycetes; order Streptosporangiales; family Streptosporangiaceae; genus Streptosporangium; species Streptosporangium sp. G11. The sequence continues at coordinate 98,915 of NZ_JBPJUQ010000032.1, read as the reverse complement.
GCACGTCGTCGACCGCCAGCGGGCGCAGCAGCACCGCGGTCCCACCCGAAGCCTGTGCGAGCCGTACGGCGGCTTCCGGGTCGTGGTGGACGATGCGCACCGACAACTCGTCGTCCCGCATCCCCCACACCTTGGGCAGGAGGAACTCCGCGAGGATGGAGGTGTTCAGGGCCCGCCACCTGGCCGAGCGCTCGGACGGCATGGCGTGTTCGAGCTGGTCGGGGTCAGGATCGGTGAGAAGGTGGGCGAACCCGCCGTCGGACAGCAGGTAGGCCGGCCCGTCGGTCTCCTCCAGCGCGGTCAGGCCTTCGGCCAGGTTCGCGTGCTCATGCACCTGCCACGAGCCCTTGGCCTTGGCCAGCGCCTCCTCAAGCGGCAGTCCGGGGATGACCCGGTGGATGGCCTTCAGATCAGGCGGATAGGCACTGGAGTCCACCAGGAGCGCAAGACCGAAATCCCATGGCTCAGGCTTCACGGAACTCGCCGGTGTCACCGCCCCCACGGGTCTCACGGGGTCCGTCGATGTCTCCGATGCCCCGGGTCTCACTGGTGTCAGGGGTTCCCCCTCTGTCGCCGGCCCCCCCGATCCCACGGGTTCCCCCTGTGTCGCCGGTGTCACCGATCCCGCGGAATTCGCGAACTCCGCCGGTGTCACGGGCACGGGCTCCGCCGGCGTCGCCCGTCCCGCGGTTTCCACACGCTCCACGAACGTCTCTGCCGCACCGGCCGTGGTCGGGGCGGCGCCACTCGTGGGGGCGGTGCGGTGTTCCCGCTGGAGCGCGAGGTAGGTGGCGTAGCGGTGGTGCCCGTCGGCGATGAGGGCTTGGCGAGGACGGAGGTCGGCGTCGATGGAGGCGAGTTCCCCGGCGTCGGTGACGGCCCACAGCCGGTGCCTGACCCCGTCTCCGGTCTCCGCCTCCGCCAGCGGAGGGCGGGACGCGGCGACATGGTCGACGAGGCGGGTGGTGGCGCCGCCCGCACCGTCGTAGAGCAGGAAGATGGGTTCCAGGTTGGCTTCCGTGGTGCGCATCAGCGCCAGCCGGTCGGCGACCGGTCCAGGCATCACGTTCTCGTGAGGCAGGACGATGTGCAGCTCCGGACCGGCCAGGCCCACGTCGCCGATGATCCCACGCTGCAGGACCCCGGGGCCCGACTGCTCGTAGACGTATACCGCGGGGGTCCTGTCGGCGGCCAGCACCCCGGAGGAGAGCCATTGGTGAAGCGTCTCCCGCGCCTCGGCGTATCTGTGGCGGTCGGTGCCGGGAAGGATCAAACGGACCACGTTGTTGGGGTGGGTGTCGAGCAGCTTTCGCACGCCGGCCTCGTCGATGAGGTCGTAAGGCGGTGAGGTGACCCCGGCCAGATCGTCGACCGTGAACCGTACGCCGCGAAACGGGCGCAGCACCAGCCCGTCGGGTATCGGCAGTTCAGGATTCGCCATAGAGGGCATGCTGCCATAAAGGCCTGAAACGGCCGGGGGCCGCTTCGAGTCTGTGGTGGTGCCCGGTCCGTCAGGGAGTCGGCCAGATCTGTCGTCTGTCGATGAAGGAGGCCTCACATAATGGTCCAAGGACGTGGCGGTCCGTCTGATTCCCCCAGCCCTGAGACGGGCGCTCCGGTCGGGGACGTCTACGAATGGTTTCAACGAGGGATGAGGCTGCTGGCCGAGGGCAGTCCGGCGGCGGCGGCCGCGCTGCTGGAGCGGGCGGCCGACGCTGAGCCGGAGTCGCGGAGCATCCGTGAGGCTCTCGCCCGGGCGCAGTTCAACTCCCGGCAGTACGCCGACGCCGTCGACAGCTTTCGCTGGATCATCGACGCCAATCCGGCCGAGGACTACGCGTATTTCGGACTCGGGCTGGCCCTGTGGCGTACCGGGGACATGGAGGGGGCTCAGGAACCGCTGGCCATCGCCGTCGCGATGCGGCCCGACCTGCGGCACTACGTTTCCGCGTTGAAAAGTGTCCGCGCCACGTTGCGTGCCCGCAGAATGTGATCCACGAGGTGTGATCCATACAAGTCCACCGATGTGTCTCGCACGCCCCGGATGTGGCCTCGCATGCCCCCGGATGTGGTCCATACGAGTTCGCCGGTTTGGTCTCGCCCGCCCTTGGATGTGGTCTCGCGCGTCCCTGAATGTGGTCCACACGAGTCCGCCGACGCGATCCTGCACGTTCCCGGATGTGATCCCGCACGCCCCCGGATGTGATCCCGAACGTCCTCGGACGTGGTCCGTACCTGCCTGCCGGTGTGGCCCGCGGGTGCTCGCCCGATGTGATCGGCATGGGTTCGCCGGATGTGATCCACGCGGCTCTGTCGCCCGGGATTTGTGCGGGTGGTGGAACGTGGGTGATGAAATGGGCCAGTGGACACGAATACGCTGATCGACCCGTATGACACTCTTCTCCTTGACCTCGACGGGGTGGTGTATCTCGGGCGCAACGCCGTACCGGCGGCTCCCGAGGCCCTGCGCCGGGCGGCGGAGCGTGGTGTGCGCCTCGCCTACGTCACCAACAACGCCTCACGCACCCCCGCCGCCATCGCCCAGCACCTGCGTGCGCTGGGCGCTCCGGCGACCCCCGAGGATGTCGTGACCTCAGCCCAGGCGGCCGCGCGGCTCGTGGCCGAGCGGGTCGAACCCGGCGCCGCGGTGCTGGTGGTCGGTGGGATGGGGCTGCGCTCCGCGTTGCGCGCCCACGGACTGCGGCCGGTCAGCACCGCCCTGGACAGCCCGGTCGCGGTCGTCCAGGGCATCGCTCCCGATCTCTCCTATGGCCTGCTGGCCGAGGGGACACTCGCCGTGAAGGAGGGGGCACTCTTCGTCGCCGCGAACGCCGACTCGACCATGCCGACCGGCAGGGGCGAGCTTCCCGGCAACGGCGCGATGATCAGGGTCATTGCCACGGCGACCGGGGTGGAGCCGATCGTCGCGGGAAAGCCCGAGCCGCCTCTGCACCGCGAGTCGATGCTCCGTACCGGATCGCAGCGGCCCCTGGTGGTCGGTGACCGGCTGGACACCGACATCGAGGGTGCGACCAACGCGGGGGTGGACAGCCTGCTGGTCCTGACGGGGGTGGCGGGCCCGCTCGACGTGCTGACCGCCGCTCCCCGGCACCGGCCCACCTATGTTGCCGCTGATCTGGCCGACCTGCACCGGCCCTACCCCGAGGTGCGGCGGATCGGGGACGGGTGGACCTGCGAGGGCTGGACGGCCCGCTGGGAGGAGGGCGCGCTCACCCTCGAAGGCGGGGGCGAGCCGCTCGACGGGCTCCGCGCAGCCTCCGCCGCGACCTGGGAAGCCGCGGGTGAGAACCGGGCGGACGAGGACGCTGTGAAGGCGGCACTCGACTCACTCTCGCCGCGAACCTCGCACTCCGGCTGAGAGGGCCGCCTCAGCCCTCGCGGCTCCCGTCCCGCGTGATCCAGCGTGATCCCATGTGATCTCGCGCGCTCCGACGGGATGCCGCGCCGCCGGCTGGGAGTCGTGGCCGAGCCGGCCGTCGCCGACCTCCGGGGCTCCATCGGCGTGATCCCGCCCCCGGGCGGGATCCTCAAAGAAGCTTGCGCAGGCGGAGAAGGTCGCCGAAGCTCGCGTCGACCTTGACCCGGCCACCGAAGACGGCCCGCCCCATGTCGAGCTCCCCGTTGACCAGGGAGACGAGATCATCGCTGCCGATGGTCAGTTTCACCTCGGCCTCCCTGCCGTCGTCCGGGGAGAGGTCCTCGAAGGGGCCGAGGCCGCCGTGGTGGAGGCGGCCGTAGAAGGTGACGCCGAGATCCTTGATGTGGCAGCTGATGCTGCGCTCGACCACGTGCTTGGCGCGGCTCTCCTGGTCAACCTCGTCGAACTGCTCGCCGAGTTTGCGCAGTGCCACTCGGCACTCGTCGACGGTCGCCATCGCGTGGCGCTCCCTTCTCTCCCTGACCGATCCGAATCCCTTTCAGGTACGGACGGTAGCGTTCCACATGGGTAAGGCATGCAATCCGGCACGGGGGCGTGCCGGAGAAAGAGGCTTCTGCCATGGTGTTCAAAACATCGCGGGGGTATGTGCCGGCGGTCGCCGACCTTAATGGGATGACAACGAGCGAGGTCCCCGCGATAGTTCACGGTTTACCCATCTTTGGAGAACCCCTTCCATTCTCGCCCGCGCCGGAACGGCCCGCGCCGATCCGGCTTCCCCAGGACCGGCTCTCCCTGATCCGGCCTCCCCGGGACAGGCTCTCCCCCGGAACCGGCCCGCGCCGGACCGGCAGGCGCCGGAAGGGACGGCGGCGGCCGGGTTCGTGGGGTGGCGCGGGGAGGCGACAGAGGGGAAGCCCGCGAGTACGGGCACGGAAAAGACGGGAAGGCCCGCCAAGGCGACGAGGGGCGCGGGTTCCGATACGGTCGGGGAATCCAGGGGCGCGGCGCCGGCGAGCGTCGTGCCCGTGCGGCGGAAGCCGTGTTCGTACGGCGGCAAGGGCCGCGGAGGTGGCCATGACGGGCCATGACAAGGCCATGACGGCCACGACGACCATGACGGCCGAGGTGGCCAGGAGCGGTTCCGGAGGGGGCGCATGACGGACCTGCTGGAGGAGACGGGCGAGACGGGCGACGAGCGGGCGGACACCGCGCTGGGCGGGCTCACCCGTCTCGGCGCCCTGCCCGTCTCCGCGCACGCGGACGTCTTCGAGGGGGTGTTCACCGGACTGGAGCAGGCGCTCGCCGCGGTGAACGGCACCTCGGGGCGGGAAGTCGCCGAGGTCGAGGGCCTCCCTGGGCGGGTGGCCGCCTCGCCGGGCGGCGTTCCGGGACAGGGGCCATCCCCGGCACGCGGTCTCTCAGGGCAGGGGCCGTTCTCCCCGGACGGCGTTCCCGGGCGAGGGCCGGCTCTCCCGAAACAGGGACCGGCCTCCCCGGACGGCGTTCCCCGGCGGGGACCGGGCCTGGCACACGGTCTCCCAGGGCAAGGACAGGGGCAGGAGCAGGCCTCGGCCGACGGCACCTCGGACCGGCGCCCGTGAGCAGGCGAACACGCCTCGACAGCGAGCTCGTCCGCCGGAAGCTGGCGCGGTCACGGGAACAGGCGGCCCAGCTCATCGAGGCCGGCCGGGTCAGCGTCGGCGGCCAGGTGGCCGCCAAACCCGCGACCCAGGTCGACACCGCCTCGGCGATCGTGGTCGTGGAGGCGGCGGAGGGGCCCGACTACGTCTCGCGGGGCGCGCACAAGCTCCTTGGCGCGCTGGAGGCCTTCGGCCCCCTCGGTCTCACCGTCGAGGGACGTCGCTGCCTGGACGCGGGAGCCTCGACCGGAGGCTTCACCGATGTGCTGCTGCGCGCCGGAGCGGCCCACGTCCTGGCCGTCGACGTCGGGTACGGCCAGCTCGCGTGGTCGCTGCGGACCGACGACAGGGTCACGGTCATGGAGCGGGTCAACGTCAGGGACCTGAAACCCGACATGGTCGGTGAGGCTCCCACGCTGATCGTCGGCGACCTCTCCTTCATCTCCCTGCGCCTGGTACTGCCGGCCCTGGCTCTGTGCGCCGCGGAGCGGGCCGATTTCGCGATGCTGGTCAAACCCCAGTTCGAGGTCGGCAGGGAGCGGGTCGGCGCGGGCGGGGTCGTCCGTGACCCGGAGCTTCGCGCCGGGGCCGTGCGGGACGTGGCCGGGGCCGCGCGAACGCTCGGCCTGACCGTGCGAGGGGTCACCGCGAGCCCGCTGCCGGGCCCGTCCGGCAACGTCGAGTACGTCATCTGGCTGGGCAAGGGAGAGGGCGCTCCGCCGGTCCCCGATCTTGACGCGGAGATCGGGCGAGCGGTGGAGGAAGGCCCTCGATAGGGTGCCGGTGGGGTGCCGCCCGGCCATCCGGCCACGGCCCCGGCCACCCGGTGATCCGGGTGCCCCGGCGCCTCGACGACCCCGGCCCGAGCGCCGCCGGTGCCTCGGCGACCCGAGAAAGTGGAGACTTGACATCCTCCCCTCCCCGAACGGAGGGCACTCCCACGGTCATCCGTGAGAGTGCCCGATTCACCACCGGTCGCCCGCCAGGAGAAAACCCTTGAGGTCCTACACCAGCTCCACAGGCGTTTCACCTCTCCGCCGTCCCGTCGGCGAGGACATCGCCGGTCACCCCCGCGGTGGCATGATCATCGCCATCGCCGGGCACGGTACCGAATCGTGCGGCGCCGCGCCGCGTTTCCTCCTCCACCTCGAGGCGAGGGTCTCCACGTTCAAGGAGAGTCGATGACTGCCAAGCGCACCGTGCTGGTCACCGCGCACACCGGGCGGGCGGCGGCCGTCGACAGCGCCCGGATGGTGATCCAGCGGTTCGTGGACGCCGGGTTGACCGTGCGCGTCCTCAGCGCCGAGGCCGACGAGATCGCCTGCGCGGGGGCCGACGTGGTTCCCGCGGGGTCGACGGCGGTCGACGACGTCGAGGTGATGATCGTGCTCGGCGGCGACGGCAGCCTTCTACGGGCGGCCGAGCTGGCCCGACCGGCGGGGGTGCCGCTGCTGGGGGTCAACCTCGGCCACGTGGGCTTCCTGGCGGAGGCCGAGGTGGAGGACCTGGCGGAGGCGGTCGACAGCGTGGTGGACGGCCGCTACGACGTCGAGGAGCGGATGACCATCGAGGTCACCGCTCGCCTCAACGGCAAGCTGCTGGCCGACAGCTGGGCACTGAACGAGGCCACCGTCGAGAAGAGCGAGCGGATGCTCGAGGTGGTCGCCGAGATCGACGGGCGCCCGCTGTCGCGCTGGGGGTGTGACGGAGTGATCTGCGCCACACCGACCGGTTCGACCGCCTACGCCTTCTCCGCCGGGGGCCCGGTCGTGTGGCCGGAGGTGGAGGCGTTGCTGCTGGTCCCCATCAGCGCCCACGCCCTGTTCGCCCGCCCCCTGGTGGTCTCGCCCCGCTCCAAGCTGGCGCTGGAGATCCAGACGGAGACGGCGGGCGCGGTGCTGTGGTGCGACGGCCGCCGCAGGTTCGACCTGCCCGCCGGGGCGAGGGTGGAGCTCAGGCGGGCGGAGCTGCCGGTACGGCTGGCCCGGCTGCACGGCCTGGAGGACACCGGGGCGCCGTTCACCGACAGGCTGGTCGCCAAGTTCGATCTCCCCGTACAGGGGTGGCGTGGCCGTGTGAGGCCCTAGTTCGTCCGGGCGGGCGACGCCTTGAGCGCGTAGGATCGTGCCCGCGCACCGCACTGATGTTCGGTGAATTCGATGTGACGGGAGGGACCAGTGCGACCTAGAGTCGAGGAGGTCCGCATCCAGGGGCTCGGCGTGATCGACGAGGCCGTCCTGGTGCTGGCGCCGGGATTCACCGTGGTCACGGGCGAGACGGGCGCGGGCAAGACCATGGTGGTGACCGGTCTGGGGCTGCTGTTCGGCGGTCGTGCCGACCCCGCGCGTGTCCGTCCCGGCTCCGGCAAGACCACCATCGAGGGCACGCTGATCGTTGACCCGGCGGGGCGGGTCGCCCAGCAGGTGCAGGACGTGGGCGGCGTGGTCGAGGACGGCGAGCTGATCATCTCGAGGACGGTCTCGATCGAGGGGCGCAGCCGTGCCTGGCTGGGCGGGCGCACCGTCCCCGTCGGCACGCTCACCTACCTCGCCGAGGACCTGGTGGCCGTGCACGGCCAGATGGACCAGCAGCGGCTGCTGCAGCCGGGCCGCCAGCGGGCCGCCCTCGACCGCTACGCCGGTGAGGAACTGGTCAAGCCGCTGCGCGCCTACGAGCAGGCCTACAAGCGGCACAGGAAGATCGCGGAGCAGCTGGACGAGCTGACCACCAGGGCCAGGGAGCGCGCCCAGGAGGCCGAGCAGCTCAGGTTCGGGCTCCGCGAGGTCGAGAAGGCCGATCCCAAGCCCGGCGAGGAGATCGAGCTGCACGAGGAGGAGGAGCGGCTCTCCCACGCCGACTCCCTCAGGGGCGCCGCGGAGACGGCGCACCGGGCACTGCTCGGCGACCCGCTGTCGGGCGAGCAGGCCATGCCGGACGCCATCGCGCTGGTGGGCGAGGCCCGCGGGGCCGTCGAGGCGGTGCGCGACTTCGACCCCGCGCTCGCCGGGATCGCCGACCGGCTCGCGGAGGCGGGCTATCTGATCTCCGACGTCGCCACCGAGCTGGCCGCGTACGCGGAGTCGGTCGACGCCGACCCGGGCCGGCTCGCGGTCGTGCAGGAGCGGCGGGCCGTGCTCATCCACGTCATCCGCAGATACGGCCAGGACACCGCGGAGGTGCTCGCCTGGGCCGCGCGGGCCGCCGCCCGGGTGGCGGAGCTCGACGGCGACGACGACCGCATCGGCGAGCTCGCCCGCGAGCAGGAGGAGGTCACCCGGCTCCTCACCGAGCTGGCCGCCGAGCTGACCCGGGTCAGGACGGCGGCCGCGGAGCGGTTCGGGCAGGCCGTGACCGAGGAGCTCACCGCGCTGGCCATGCCGCACGCCAGGGTGGTGGTGGCCGTCGCCGTCGCCCCCGAGTTCGGCCCGCAGGGCGTCGACGAGGTCGAGCTGCGCATGGCGCCGCACCCGGCCTCGCCGCTCCTGCCGCTGAACAAGGGCGCCTCCGGCGGTGAGTTGAGCCGGGTGATGCTCGCCATCGAGGTGGTGTTCGCCGGTGCGGACCCGGTCCCGACGTTCGTCTTCGACGAGGTCGACGCGGGCGTGGGCGGCAAGGCCGCGGTGGAGATCGGCCGCAGGCTGGCGCGGCTGGCCCGCACCTCCCAGGTGATCGTCGTCACCCACCTCCCGCAGGTCGCGGCCTTCGCCGACCAGCATCTCGTCGTGGAGAAGGCCGACGACGGCAGCGTGGTGCGCAGCGGCGTGATCGCCCTCGACAAGGACGGCAGGGCGCGGGAGCTCTCCCGCATGCTCGCCGGGCTCGAGGACTCGGAGTTGGGCCGCGCGCACGCGGAGGAGCTCCTGTCGATCGCCGCCGCCGACAAGGCGTGATCTGAAATGGGCTGAATAAGCCGGATAAAGGAGTGAGGGAGTACGTAGGGGATTGAAGGAGTAATTCTCATGTTCCGGGGGAGCGGGTACCGGGGGTTTCGGGTGACGTATCTGACACGCTGCCAGCTGTTTGGCTCTCGCGGTCGTTCCCTCTGGCAGGATGGGCGTGATGAAGGTGCCGATTAACGGGCTTCAAGACAGGCTCACAAGGTACCTCCGCCGCAGGAAGGTCACAGACCTTCCCGGGGTGACGGCAGTGGCGAGAATCGATCGGCGGACCAAGAGGCTGACCAAGCGCCTCAGGGCCGGGGAAATCGCGATTATCGATCACGTTGACGTTGACCGGGTGAGCGCGGAGGCGCTTGTCGCGTGCGGCGCGGCAGGTGTCGTCAACGTCGCCTCCGGCATCAGCGGCCGCTATCCCAACCTGGGCCCGCAGATCATCGTCGACGCCGGGGTGCCGTTCATCGACAACGCCACCCCCGAGCTGTTCGAGCGGATCAAGGACGGCGACCTGGTCAGGCTGCACGAGGGCGTCGTCCATCTCGACGACGAGGTGGTCGGCAAGGGCGACGTGCAGACCGCGGAGTCCATCCAGGCCGCGATGAGCGAGGCGCGGGCCGGGCTGACGGTGCAGATCGAGGCGTTCGCGGCCAACACCATGGAGTACGTCCGCCGCGAGCGCGACCTCCTCATCGACGGGATCGGCGTCCCCGACGTCCGGACCGTCATGGAGGGCAGGCACGTCCTCATCGTGGTGCGCGGTTACCACTACAAGGAGGACATCGCCGCCCTCCGCCCCTACATCCGCGAATACCGCCCGATCATGATCGGGGTGGACGGCGGCGCCGACGCGCTGCTGGAGGCCGGGTACATGCCCGACATCATCGTCGGAGACTTCGACTCGGTCTCCACCAAGGCGCTCACCACCGGCGCCGAGCTGGTCGTGCACGCCTACCGCGACGGCAGGGCGCCGGGGCTGGAGCGGGTCCAGCAGCTGGGCCGCACCGCGGTGCTCTTCCCGGCGATCGGCACCAGCGAGGACATCGCCATGCTGCTCGCCGACGACAAGGGCGCCGATCTGATCGTCGCCGTCGGCACCCACGCGACCCTGGTGGAGTTCCTCGACAAGGGCCGCTCCGGCATGGCCAGCACCTTCCTCACCCGCCTGCGGGTGGGCAGCAAGCTCGTCGACGCGAAAGGCGTCAGCCGGCTCTACCGCAGCCGGATCTCCACACCGTCCCTGCTCCTGCTCGTCGCCACCACGCTGATCACCATGGGAGTGGCGATCGTCGTCTCCCCGGTGGGCAAGATCTGGCTGGACAGCGTCCGCGACGTCTGGAGCGGCTTCATCTTCTGGCTGGTCGGACTCTTCTCGTGATCGATTTCCGCTATCACCTCGTCTCCATCGTCGCGATCTTCCTCGCGCTGTCGGTCGGCATCGTGCTCGGCACCACCCTGCTCGAAGACCCCGTCATCAAGGCGAGCGAGTCGCTGGCCAACCAGCTCCGCGAGGGCAACAACGAGCTCCGCGACCAGGTGGAGGCCCTGCAGAAGCGCGAGGCCGTCAACGACGCCTTCGTGGCCGCCGACACCCCCCGGCTGGTCCAGGACGCGCTCGTCGGCAAGAGCATCGTGATCGTCGAGGCCCCGGGCAGCACGACGAGCGTGCGCGAGGCCGCGCAGCAGGTGATCGAGGAGGCCGGGGGGAGCGTGACCGGCCGCGTCACCCTCACCGAGCGGTTCACCGATCCCGCCCAGGCGGGCTTCGTCGACAAGCTGGCCGTCGGGGCCAAGGCCGCCGAGACCGTCTTCTCCGTCGAGGACACGGCGTACGACAAGGCGGCCGAGGTGCTCGCCGGCGCGATCCTGACCAGTGATTCCAGCCAGGTGGGCAAGGAGCACCCGGCCGGGGCCGGCATCCTCGACGCCTTCCAGCGCGGTGGCCTGATCACCGTCACCGACGAGCCCGCCAAGCGCGCGGAGGTGGCCCTGGTGCTCGCCCCGGCGGAGGCGTACGCCGGGGAGACCGCGGGCGAGCAGGCGGGCGCGCTCGTGACGCTGGCGCTCGGCCTCGACGACGCGGGCCAGGGCACCGTGCTGGCCGGTACGCAGACCTCCGCCGCGCCCGGCGGGGTCATCGCCGCGCTCCGCGAGGACGCGGCCTTCACGGAGAAGGTCTCCAGCGTCGACACCGCCGATATGCCCTCGGGACGGGTCGTGGTGGTCTACGCTCTCCGAGAGCAACTCACCGGGCTGGCCGGCCAGTACGGCATCGGCCCCGGCGTCTCCGGCATCGAGCCCAGCGCGACGCCGACCCCCACGGCCGCCACCACGGCCGCCACGGCCACCACCGGAGGATGACCCGATGGCTCGTCGCGCTTCTCCCCGCGCCCTCGCGGGTGCCCTCGCCGGCGCGTTCCTCGGCGCGGTCGCCGCGCGTGCCGCGTACGCCGCCTTCACCCGCAGGCCCCCGGTCGGCGACGCGGAGACCTGGGCCCGCACGAACCACCGGGGTGAGCCGATCACCCTGCTCGAGGGCCCGGCGTTCGTCGCCGGTGCCGGTGCCGCCGCGGCCGTGATCCCCGGCCTGCCCGGCGGGGTCCGCGTGGCGGCGCTGCTGGCGGTGGCGGGCGGCGGTGGCCTCGGCGCCTACGACGACCTGTACGGCGCGGCCTCGTCCAAGGGGTTCAAGGGGCATCTGAGCGCCCTGGCCAAGGGTGAGGTCACCAGCGGGGCCGTGAAGATCCTCGGCATCGGCGCGACCGGCCTGGCCGCCGCCGCCGTCACCTCCCGCGACCCCCTCGACATCGCCGTCAACGGCGTGCTGATCGCCGGGAGCGCCAACCTGGCCAACCTCTTCGACCTGCGGCCCGGCCGCGCCGTCAAGGTCGGGCTGCTCGCCGGCGCGCCACTGCTCGCCGCGGGCCTGCTCAAGGACGACCCGGTCCCGGCCACCCTGGTCGCGCTCCCCATGGGGGCCGCCGCCGCGCTGCTGCCCGAGGACCTCGGCGAGCGGGCGATGCTCGGCGACGCGGGGGCCAACGCGCTGGGCGCGCTCCTCGGCCTGGCCGCCGCCGTCACCCTGGGGCGTCCCGGACGCCTGGCCGTGCTCGGCACCGTGGTCGCGCTGACCGCGGCCTCCGAGAAGATCAGCTTCACCAAGGTGATCGCGGGCAACCCTCTCCTGCACCGCGTCGACATGCTGGGCCGTCGTCCTGTGGAGCAGGCACCTACCCCCCGATGAGCACGAGGATCGCGCGGGGGGTCGCGGGAGCGGCGCTCCTCATCGGAGTCGTGACCGTCCTGGCCCGGCTCGTCGGGTTCGGCCGCTATCTCGTCCAGTCGCAGAGTGTCGGCAACAGCTGTCTGGGCACCGCCTACAACACCGCCAACTACGTGCCCAACATCGTCTTCGAGCTGGTGGCGGGCGGAGTGCTGGCCGGGATGGTGGTGCCGGTGCTGGCCTCGGCGGCCTCCAGGGCCGACGACGACCCCGAGGCCAGGGCGGAGGTGGGCAGGACCACCTCGGCGCTGCTCACCTGGGCGATGCTCGTCCTGGTGCCGCTGACGCTGCTCATCGTCGCGTTCGCCGGGCCGATCGTCGCGCTGCTCGTGGGCGATCCCGCCCCGTGCGACCTGGCGGGCGTCGTCGAGGCCGGTACCGGCTTGCTCGTCGTCTTCGCCCCTCGGATGATCTTCTTCGGCCTGGCCGTGGTGCTGTACGGGGTGCTGCAGGCCCACCGGCGGTTCATGGGCCCCGCCCTGGCGCCGCTGGTCTCCAGCCTGCTCATCGTCGCCTCCAACCTGCTGTTCGAGGCGGTCAACGAGGAGGCCGCCAGGGACCTGTCGGAGCTCAGCGGCGCCGGGCAGCTGTCGCTCTCCCTCGGCGCGACCGTCGCCGCCGCCGCGATGGTGCTCACCGTCGTCGTCCCGGTGGCCAGGCTCGGGCTCAGGCTGCGGCCCTCGCTGACGTTCCCGCCGGGCGTCGCGGCCAGGGCGCGGAGTCTCGCCACCGCGGGTCTCGCAGTGCTGGTCGCGCAGCAGGTCGCGCTGGTCGTCGTCATCCGCCTGGCCAACGGCCTGGGCGGCGAGGGCGCGATCGCCGCCTACACCTACGCCTGGGCGCTGTACCAGTTGCCGTACGCGGTGCTCGTGATGCCGATCGCCACCAGCTCGTTCCCGGTGCTGTCCACCCGGGCGGCCGAGGGGGACACACCGGGTTTCGACGCCCTGACCTCCTCCACGACCCGGGCCGTGCTCCTGGTGACGGGGCTCGCGGCCGGGGTGATGGCGGCGGTCGCCGTACCGGTGTCGAGGGTGTTCCTGCAGGGGACGGCGGGGGGCGAGCCCGCCGTGATGGCCATGGGGGTCGCGCTGTTCGCGCCGGGCCTGGTCGGGTACGCGCTCATGCTGCACCTCGCCCGCATTTTGTACGCCTGCGAGCGGGGCCGGTCGGCGGCCGTCGCCTCGGTGACCGGATGGGCCGTCGCGCTGGTGGCCCAGGTCGTGCTCGCCCACACCGCGGGGGATCAGGCCGACGTGGTCGGGCGGCTGGCGCTGGGCAGCACCGTCGGCATGACCGTCGGCGGGCTGCTTCTGACCGTCGCGGTGCTGCGTGCCAGGGGGGCGGCCGCGCTGGCGGGGACACCGCGCACCCTCCTGGCGGCCCTGGCCGGCGGCGCCGCGGCCTGGGCGGCGGGACTGGCCCTGGTCGGCGCCTTCGGCACGGTGTCCGTGCCGGCGTCCGTGGGGGTGGGGCTGGCCGCCGCGGTGGCCGGTGTGGCCGCGTTCGCGCTCGTGGCGCTGATCATCGACAGACAGGACGTCCGGGCGCTGCCGGCAAGGCTCCGTCGCGGGCCCGTGGGGGAGGGGAGCCGTTCCGATGGCTGATCAGGGGACGCGTGTGGCCTTGGTGCTGGGGACGAGTGCGGGAGGGGTCGGCAGGCACGTGGCCATGCTGGCCGGGGGGCTGGTGCGCGGCGGTCACCGGGTGGTCGTGGCGGGTCCGCCGAGCACGGAGCGAGCCTTCGGCTTCGCCGCCCTCGGCGCGCGCTTCGTGCCCGTGCCGATCTCCGACAGGCCTCGCCCGCTCGACGACCTGCGGGCGGTCCTGGCGCTTCGGGCGCTGCGCGGGGCGCACGCCGTGCACGCCCACGGGCTGCGGGCCGGGGCCCTGGCGGCGATCGCGCTGGCCGGGACCGGGACCGGCCTGGTGGTGACCCTGCACAACGCCGCCACCGCGGGCGGCGCCATCGGCGCTGTCTACGGCCTCCTGGAACGGATCGTGGCCCGCGGCGCCGACCGGGTCCTGGTCGTCTCCCCCGACCTGGGGGAGCGGATGGCCCGCCTGGGGGCCGGGCGCGTCGAGGCGGCCGTCGTTCCCGCGCCCCCGCTGCCGCCTTCGGGGCGCGATCCCGAGGACGTGAGGCGAGAGCTCGGCACGGGTGATCGGGTGATCTTCCTGACGGTCGCGAGGCTCGCCCAGCAGAAGGGGCTGGAGACCCTGCTCGACGTCGCGAAGGCCCTGCGGGGGCCTGGCGGGGACGCGGGGCCCGTACCGGGTCCGGCCCCCACCGGGCCCGTGCGCGGCGGGGTCACGGGGGAGCCGGTGCCCGAGGCGGTGTTCCTGGTGGCGGGGGAGGGGCCGCTGCGCGGGGAGTTGCAGGGGCGGATCGACCGGGAGAACCTGCCGGTGCGGCTGCTCGGCAACCGTGCCGACGTGGGGGATCTGCTCGGGGTGGCCAGGGCGCTGGTGGTGCCGAGCCGCTGGGAGGGGCAGCCGCTCACCGTGCAGGAGGCCCTCCGGGCGGGCACGGCGGTCGTCGCCACCGCCGTGGGGGGCATTCCGGCGATGGTGGGCGAGGCCGGGCTGCTGGTGCCGTACGGGGACATCGCCGCGATGCGCGACGCGGTCGCGAGGGTGCTCGCCGACGACGGGCTCGCTGAGGAGCTGGCCGGGGCCGCCGCCCGGCGGGGTCGTGAGCTGCCGGGCGAGCCGGAGGCGCTCGAGGCGGTGCTCACGGTCTACTCGGGGCTCTCCTGAGAGCGTGGGCGATACCCGCGCTTTCCCCCGGAGGCGAAGGGATTGGGGCATATGCCGGGTTCCTCCTGGGGGCCGGTGAAGGGGTGCCTGTGGGCTTCCGGAGAGCCCGGAGAGCGCGAAAGGGCCGCCGGCGGGCGGTTCCGGAGCCGGGAGGAACAAGCGGAGGCGTCGCGATGTTGGATTAGGCGCCACCATGCCGGACGCCTATACTGGCGTGGTTAGGGGGGGAGTATCCCTTCGCGGCAGTCTCGTCATCACGGTGTTGCCTCGCTCCACGAGGCCCCCGGGGCTGTCGGTCCGCTCATCGTCGACCCGCTTCACGTCGACCTTGTCTCACGCGGGCGGGAGAGACCTCCGGCAGTCTGTCGTGCGCGCCGCCGGAGGTTTATCAGTTGTGAATGTTCCTGTCTGGGCATGGTTCGCCGTCATCGGCGGACTCCTCGTCATCCTCGCTTTCGACCTGTGGATAGTCGACCGAGGCGAGCCCCGGGAGTTCTCCCTCAAGCAGGCCGGCTTCTGGGTCGGCTTCTACGTCACGCTGGCGGTGCTCTTCGGCATCGGCCTGTGGATCTTCGCGGGCCCCACCCCCGCGGGCCAGTTCATCGCCGGTTATCTCACCGAGTACAGCCTGAGCATCGACAACCTCTTCGTCTTCTACATCATCATGACCCGCTTCGCGGTGCCGAAGATGTACCAGCACAAGGTGCTCCTGATCGGCATCCTGATGGCGCTGGTCATGCGCGGCATCTTCATCGCGATCGGCGCCGCGGCCCTGGCCAACTTCGGCTGGCTGTTCTACGTCTTCGGCCTGTTCCTGATCTACACGGCCGTCCAGCTCGTCCGCCAGTTCGGCCAGGAGGAGCACCTCCAGGAGAACGCGGTGCTGCGCTGGGCCCGGCGGGTGCTGCCGCACACCGACGACTACGTGGGCTCCAAGATCATCGTAAAGGTCAACGGCAGGCGCCTGGTCACCCCGCTGCTGATCGTCATGATCGCCATCGGCACCACCGATCTGCTGTTCGCGCTCGACTCGATTCCGGCGATCTTCGGCCTGACCACCGACGCCTTCATCGTCTTCACCGCGAACGCGTTCGCCCTGATGGGTCTGCGCCAGCTTTACTTCCTGCTGGGAGGCCTGCTCCAGAAGCTGGTCTACCTCAGCTTCGGTCTTGCGTTCATCCTCGGTTTCATCGGGGTTAAGCTGATCCTTGAGGCTCTGCACTCCAGCGGCGTCTCCTGGGCTCCCGAGGTGCCCATCTGGGTGTCGTTGTCGGTCATCGTCGTCACGATGATCGTCACCACCGTGCTCAGCCTGATCAAGGCTCGGCGTGACATCCGCGAGGGCAAGGAAAACACCACCCCGGCGAGTGTCGAGCAGGGCTAGCGAATCGGCGTGTGAGGCGCTTTGCTTGTCTCATTGCGCCTTATAAGGGCTAAGAGATGGGTAACATCCTGCCCCAGAGCGGGTAGACATACCGGTCTAATGCCGCAAGACATCACAAAGGTTCCCTGTGTCCCACGATTCAGCAAGCCACATGCCAGGTCCGCTGGGCCTGGCACGTGGCGTCTCCCCGTGGTTGCTTCCGACCGTGGCCGCCGCCGCCGTGACCTCCCTGCTCACCCGTCGTGACCGGCGCTGGGCGCTGGCGGCGGTTCCGCTGACCGCGCTCACCGGTGGGATGCTCTGGTTCTTCCGCGACCCGGATCGCACTCCGGGCACCGGGCGGATCCTGTCGCCCGCGGACGGCGTGGTGCAGAGCATCGACCCGTGGCCGGACGGCCGCACCCGGGTCGCGATCTTCATGAGCCCGCTCGACGTGCACGTCAACCGGGCGCCGCTGGACGGCACCGTCACCTCGATGGAGCACGTGTCCGGGGGCTACCTGCCCGCGTTCAACAAGGACAGCGACACCAACGAGCGGGTCGTCTGGCACCTGGACACCGCGCTCGGCGACGTCGAGCTGGTCCAGATCGCCGGCGCGGTCGCGCGCCGCATCGTGCCCTACGTGGCCGAGGGGGCGAAGGTGGCCAGAGCCGAGCGGATCGGCCTGATCAGGCTCGGCTCGCGGGTCGACGTCTACCTTCCCGAGGGAATCGCCCCGGCCGTCTCCGTGGGCGAGAAGACGGTCGCGGGGGTGACGAGTCTTGACCACGGCTGACGCGAGCTGGCCGATGGACGAGGAGGACGACGAGCCGCGAGGACCCGTGGGCAAGGCGTTCCGCCTGTCGGCCGCGGACTCCCTCTCCCTCGGCAACGCCCTTTGCGGCTTCCTCGCGGTGTGCGTGCTCGCCTGGTCGGCCATCAGCGCGCTGCAGCAGGACAAGCCCTTCGCGGCCGACCCCCGGTTCTTCGGCACCGCGGTGGTGCTCCTGCTGATCGGCGCCACCTGCGACCTGTTCGACGGACTGGTGGCCAGGAAGTTCCGCGCCTCGGCCATGGGTGCCGAGCTGGACAACCTCGCCGACGTGATCAGCTTCGGTTTCGCTCCCGCCTTCATGGTGGTCATATGGGCGGGCTTCAACCAGCAGATTCCTTTTCTGCTGGTGATGGCCGCGGCGTCGTCGGTGCTGCTGGCCGGCGTCATCCGGCTCGCGCGCTTCGCCTGCGTGAAGACCAAGAGCGGCGACTTCATGGGGCTGCCCATCCCGATGGGCGCGATGACGGTGGTCTCGGTCGTGCTGCTGTTCCCGCCGTCGATCTGGACGATTCTGCCCGTCTTCGGGGTGGCGTACCTCATGGTGAGCCGGATCGAGTACCCCAAGCCCAAGGGCAACCTGGCCGCCGCCGTGCTCGCCTGGATGATGATCAACGTTGCCTGCCTGACCATCTGGGTCGCGGGCCTGGCCGGCGGCGACACGCTGATCAAGGTCGGGGCCGTCATGCAGATGACGATCGTCGCGACCATCCCGCTGCGGGTCCTGATGTTCAAGCGGGAGAAGCGCAAGGAGCAGCGCAAGGCGTCCGCGGGGGTCGGCTGACCGCCCGGAGCGCGCTCACGCCGGTCTCCCGGCGGAGCGGGGGCGGTGGATGGTCGCGAACGCACCATGCCGGGATTCGTTCTCGTCGTGGAATGTCCCCATCCGCTTCCCCTGCCCGGCGCGGCTGCGTTCAATTGCCTCATGGCAGCTGAGCCGCATGAGCACACGCGCACCTACTTCCTCGGCATGCTCGCCCGCGAGCTGGAGCTGAGGGGCATGAGCGTGACGCTCAAGCGGAGCCCGCCGTCGCTGCGGGTCACCGATCCCGAGGCGGCGATGTTCAGCGAGACCCTCGACTGCGTCTCGCTGCCCGACGGCTGGTTCTACCGCTGGTCCTGGGGCGATCTGGTCGAGCGGGTGGAGGATCCGTCCAAGGCCGCGGATCGGATCCTCCGGGTCTTCGGCGGCTGAGGCCCGCCTTCTCGTCGCGAGCGGTCACCGGCCGTGTCCGGGCGGCGAGGGGCCGGCCCCTCGCCGCCCGGCGGGGGTGTCACCAGCCGCGCTCGCGCCACTCGGGCAGCGAGGGGCGCTCGGCACCGAGCGTGGTGTCCTTGCCGTGGCCCGGATAGACCCAGGTGTCGTCCGGCAGCCGGTCGAAGATCC
The DNA here is from genome assembly GCF_051192615.1 of Streptosporangium sp. G11. NCBI lineage: Bacteria > Bacillati > Actinomycetota > Actinomycetes > Streptosporangiales > Streptosporangiaceae > Streptosporangium > Streptosporangium sp. G11. The sequence goes on along the minus strand of NZ_JBPJUQ010000032.1, from coordinate 80,357 downwards.
GCTCCGACACGTCGGCGAAGAGCTGGGCGAACCGCTCGGGATCCTTGTTGGTGTTGCCGACGCCGCCGGGGAAGAGCGAGTCGCCGGTGAACAGGTGGCCCGGGTGGTACAGGGCGATCGAGCCGGGGGTGTGCCCGCGCAGATGGATCACCTCCAGGCTGACCACGCCGACGGTGACGTCGTCGCCGTCCTCCACCTCCAGGTCCACCGGCACCGGCAGCGCCCCCGCGTCGAGCGGGTGGGCGATCACCGAGGCGCCGGTCGCTCTGGCGACCTCCTCAAGGGCCTGCCAGTGGTCGCCGTGCTGGTGAGTGGTGATGATCTTGCTGATCGGCCGGTCGCCGATGAGCTCCAGCAGCCGGTCGGGCTCGGCGGCCGCGTCGATGAGCGCGCCGTCACCGGTCTGGGTGCAGCGGACCAGGTAGGCGTTGTTGTCGAACGGGCCGACGGCCAGTTTGGCGATCGTCAGGGCGGGCAGCTCGCGCAGGTCGGCGGGGCCGCCGACCTGCACATCACCGGTGTACGTCACGGATTCTCCTCGGACGGGGTCGCGGGAAGGCGGGGCGACGCGCGCCTCGCCCTCGTCACCATCATCATTCCGCCCGGCGGGCAGAGCGGGGGCATGCGGGGGCATAAGGGGGGTGTTCACATCGTTGAAACCGTGGGCGACCTGCCATATCCAGGGGGAGACCGTAGTCTGGAGAGGGCGGGAAAACGACCTCGGACGCTGTTCCGGAAAATTGTCGGCCCCTCTCGCTAGTCTTCCCGCGACTGCTTCCAACCCTCTACCAACGACGTCGGGACTGCTGTGGCTGACCGCCTCATCGTGCGTGGTGCACGTGAACACAACCTCAAGGACGTCTCGCTGGATCTTCCGCGAGACTCTCTGATCGTCTTCACCGGACTGTCCGGCTCGGGCAAGTCCAGCCTGGCCTTCGACACGATCTTCGCCGAAGGTCAGCGCCGGTATGTCGAATCGCTGTCGGCGTACGCGCGGCAGTTCCTCGGGCAGATGGACAAGCCCGACGTCGACTTCATCGAGGGGCTCTCGCCCGCGGTGTCGATCGACCAGAAGTCGACGAGCCGCAACCCCCGCTCCACCGTCGGCACGATCACCGAGGTGTACGACTACCTGCGCCTGCTCTGGGCGCGCATCGGCAAGCCGCACTGCCCGCAGTGCGGGCGGGCGATCGCCAGGCAGAGCCCCGAGCAGATCGTCGACCGGGTCATGGAGCTGGAGGAGGGCACCCGCTTCCAGGTGCTCGCCCCGGTGGTCCGCGGCCGCAAGGGCGAGTACGCCGAGCTGTTCAGCCAGCTCCAGGCCAAGGGCTTCGCCCGTGCCCGCGTCGACGGCACCGTGGTCCGGCTGGACGAGCCGCCGACGCTGAAGAAGCAGGAAAAGCACGACATCGAGGTGATCGTCGACCGCCTGGCCGTGAAGGAGGGCGCGAGCAGCCGCCTGACCGGCTCGGTGGAGACCGCCCTGAGCCTGTCGGGCGGGACGATCACCCTGGAGTTCGTCGACCTGCCCGAGGACGACCCGAACCGCGAGCGCTTCTACTCGGAGCACCTCTACTGCCCCTACGACGACCTGTCGTTCGAGGAGCTGGAGCCCCGCTCGTTCTCGTTCAACTCGCCCTTCGGCGCCTGTCCCGAGTGCACGGGCCTGGGCGTCCGGATGGAGGTCGACCCCGACCTGATCGTGCCCGACCCGGAGAGGCCGCTGGGCGAGGGCGCGCTCTCGCCGTGGGCCGGCGGCCACACCAGCGACTACTTCGTCCGCCTGGTCGAGGCGCTCGGCCTGACCATGGGGTTCGGTCTCGACACTCCGTGGGAGCGGCTCCCCAAGAAGGCGCAGAAGGCCCTGCTGTACGGCCACGACGAGCAGGTCCACGTCCGGTACAGCAACCGCTACGGCCGTCAGCGCTCCTACTACACCGCCTTCGAGGGGGTCATCCCCTGGGTGCAGCGCCGCCACGGCGAGTCCGACAGCGACGGCATGCGCGAGAAGTACGAAGGCTACATGCGGGAGATCCCGTGCCCGGCCTGCCGGGGGGCCAGGCTCAAGCCGGTCTCGCTGGCCGTCACGGTCGACGACCGCTCGATCGCCGACGTCTCGTCGATGTCGATCGGCGACTGCGCGACGTTCCTGGCGGGGCTGAAGCTGTCCGACCGCGACATGCACATCGCCGAGCGGGTGGTCAAGGAGATCAACGCCCGGATGGGCTTCCTGCTCGACGTGGGTCTCGACTACCTGACCATGGACCGGGCCTCCGGCACCCTCGCCGGTGGTGAGGCGCAGCGCATCCGGCTCGCCACCCAGATCGGTTCCGGCCTGGTCGGGGTGCTGTACGTGCTGGACGAGCCCTCCATCGGCCTGCACCAGCGCGACAACCAGCGGTTGCTGGAGACCCTGATCAGGCTGCGCGACATGGGCAACACGCTCATCGTGGTCGAGCACGACGAGGACACCATCGCCGCCGCCGACTGGGTGGTCGACATCGGCCCCGGGGCGGGCGAGCACGGCGGCCAGGTCGTCGTCTCCGGCACCGTGGCCGACCTGCTGGCCTCGGAAGACTCGATGACCGGCGCCTACCTGTCCGGCCGCAAGTCGATCGCGATCCCCGCCACCCGCCGCAAGCGCGACAAGAAGCGGCAGATCACCGTGAAGGGCGCCCGCGAGCACAACCTCAAGGGCGTCGACGTGGAGTTCCCCCTGGGGCTGCTGACCGCGGTCACCGGGGTCTCGGGGTCCGGCAAGTCCACCCTGGTCAACGACATCCTCTACAACGCGCTGGCCAAGGAGCTGAACGGCGCGCGCACCGTCCCCGGCCGCCACGCGCGGGTCAACGGGATGGACCTGGTCGACAAGGTCGTGCACGTCGACCAGTCGGCGATCGGTCGCACGCCCCGGTCCAACCCGGCGACCTACACCGGCGTCTTCGACAAGGTCCGCGACCTGTTCGCGCAGACCACCGAGGCGAAGGTCCGCGGTTACCAGAAGGGCCGGTTCAGCTTCAACGTCAAGGGCGGCCGGTGCGAGGCCTGCTCGGGAGACGGCACCCTCAAGATCGAGATGAACTTCCTGCCGGACGTCTACGTGCCCTGCGAGGTCTGTCACGGGGCGCGCTACAACCGGGAGACCCTGGAGGTCCACTACAAGGGCAAGACGATCTCCGAGGTGCTCGACATGCCGATCGAGGAGGCCCTGGGCTTCTTCGACTCCATCCCGGCCATCAAGCGCTACCTGAAGACGCTCAACGACGTCGGCCTGGGGTACGTCAGGCTCGGCCAGCCCGCCACGACCCTGTCCGGCGGCGAGGCCCAGCGCGTCAAGCTCGCCTCCGAGCTGCAGCGCCGCTCCACCGGCCGGACGATCTACGTGCTCGACGAGCCCACCACCGGCCTGCACTTCGAGGACATCCGCAGGTTGCTCGGCGTGCTGGGCAAGCTCGTCGACGGGGGCAACACGGTCATCGTCATCGAGCACAACCTCGACGTGATCAAGACCGCCGACTGGCTGATCGACATGGGCCCCGAGGGCGGCTCCCGGGGCGGCAGCGTGCTCGCCGTCGGGACGCCCGAGGAGGTCGCCCTGGTCGACGAGAGCCACACCGGCCGCTTCCTTCGCAAGATCCTCGGCAGCTGAAGGCCGGATTCGGGACCGGGCTCCCGCGTCAATACCCTTGACGCGGGAGCCCTGTTCCGACGGGGACGACGTTGCGAGAAGGGCCGTGATGAGCACGCAGGAGACTTCCGCCATGCCCGCGCGCAGGCGCGTGATCGCCGCCGCGGGTGCCGTGGCGTGCGGGGCGGCGCTGGCGGGGTGCGGCGGGGAGTCCGCCGCCGCCATCGTGCCGCCGGGGATCAAGGGGAAGGTCATCGCGCGGACCGCCGACATCCCGGTGGGCGGCGGAAAAGTGATCACCAAGTGGAAGATCGTGATCACCCAGCCGACTTCGGGGGTGTTCAGGGCGTTCACGGCGAGCTGCCCGCACCGGGGGTGCGCGGTCGGGAGGGTCGGGGACGGCGTCATCCGCTGCCCCTGCCACGGCAGCGAGTTCGCCGCCGACTCGGGAAAGTGCCTCAAGGGCCCGGCGGAGGCGCCGCTGGTCCAGTACGCGCTGAAGGTCGAGGGCGACGGGATCATCATGGTCTGACGGTCGGCGCCGCCCTCTCCCCGGGGGAGGGCGCGGATCCGCCGGTTCCGGTGTGCCGGGCAGGAAGCCCGCGGCCGGGGGGGCCGGCAGGCACTCTCCGAATGGTCCGGAAAGAGGGCCTGAGGCGGTAATTCTTCACATTCTCCTGACGCGATGTACGGCATGCTGAACCGTCATCGGGGTGCCAGCCGTACCTGAAGATAATGATCTGGAGGATATACATGACTGAGACGACGCGTCGTACGGTGATATTGAGTGCCGGTGGGGCCGGGATGGCCGCGGTGCTGACCGCGTGCGCGGGCTACGGAGAGCCGGCGGCGGAGGGCGGGGACACCTCCTCGACCGCCTCCTCGCAGGCGCCGGAGGCGGCCGAGACGAGCGCGGGCGCCGACGGCGGCGGCTCCGCGAACGCCCTGGCCAAGACCGCGGACATCCCCGAGGGAGGCGGCAAGGTCTTCAAGGACGAGAAGATCGTGATCACCCAGCCGGCCGCGGGCGAGTTCAAGGCCTTCAGCTCCGTCTGCACCCACCAGGGGTGTGACGTCGACAAGATCGCGGACGGCACCATCGACTGCCCGTGCCACGGCAGCAAGTTCAAGATCACTGATGGCTCCGTGGCGAACGGCCCGGCCACCAAGCCGCTGGAGGAGAAGGCGATCAAGGTGGACGGCGACTCCATCGTCCTGGCCTGAACCCGGCCGCGAACCCCCGCCGGAGGAACGTTCCGGCGGGGGGCCGTGCGCCGCGTGGCGGCCCTCGTGCGGTGCCGGGCCACCGATGGAGCGGCGTCGCCGTCGTGTGAGGCCGTGTCCAGAGGTGTCCAGGGGTGTCCGACGGTGTCCTGGAACGTCCAAGGGGGTCCCGGGGGCGGGCGCCGCTGTGCCGCGAGGCCGTGTCCCGGCCGCGGACCGTGACGCGGGCCGTGCGGGAAAGCCGTGCGGAAAGCTGTAAGGAAAGCTGTCGGTCCGGGCCGATAGGCTTTCCGTGTGGTGAGATCTGTGGGTGGTCCGGCGAGTTTCCGGCCGAAGCCGGGGTCCATCCCCGAGTCCCCAGGCGTCTATCGGTTCAAGGACGCCGACGGCCGGGTCATCTATGTCGGCAAGGCCAAGAGCCTGCGCCAGCGACTCAACTCCTACTTCGCCGACTTCGCGAGCCTGCATCCGCGCACCCAGACCATGCTCACGACCGCCGTGGACGTCGACTGGACGGTCGTCGGCACCGAGGTCGAGGCGCTCCAGCTCGAATACTCCTGGATCAAGGAGTACGACCCGCGGTTCAACGTCAAATACCGCGACGACAAGTCCTACCCCTACCTCGCGGTCACCATGGCGGAGGAGTTCCCCCGGGTCCAGGTGCTGCGCGGCGCCAAGCGCAAGGGCACCCGCTACTTCGGCCCCTACTCCCACGCCTGGGCGATCAGGGAGACCGTCGACCTGCTGCTGCGGGTCTTCCCGATCAGGAGCTGCTCGAGCGGGGTGTTCAAGCGGGCCGCCCAGATCGGCCGCCCCTGCCTGCTGGGCTATATCGACAAGTGCTCCGCCCCCTGCGTCGGCCGGGTCACCGCCGAGGAGCACCGGGAGCTGGCCGACGACTTCTGCGAGTTCATGGCGGGCAACACCGGCCGGTTCATCAAGCGGCTGGAGCGCGAGATGCGCGAGGCCGCGGTCGCGCAGGAGTACGAGCGGGCCGCCAGGCTGCGCGACGACCTCCAGGCGTTGCAGCGGGCGATGGAGAAGCAGGCCGTGGTCCTCGGCGACAACACCGACTGCGACGTGGTCGCCCTGGCGGAGGATCCGCTGGAGGCCGCCGTCCAGGTGTTCTACGTCCGCGCCGGGCGCATCAGGGGCCAGCGAGGCTGGGTGGTCGACAAGGTCGACGAGGTCACGCCGGGCGAGCTGGTCGAGCAGTTCCTCCTGCAGATGTACGGCGACGCGGCCGCCGAGGCGCTGCCCAGGGAGGTGCTGGTGCCCGTCCTGCCCCCCGACACCGAGGCGGTCACCGAGCTGCTCGGCGAGCACCGCGGGGCGCGGGTGGAGATCAGGGTCCCCCAGCGCGGTGACAAGAGATCGCTGATGGAGACCGTCGAGCGCAACGCCGTCGAGTCCCTGAAGCAGCACAAGCTGAGGCGGGCCAGCGACCTGACCGCGCGGAGCAGGGCGCTGCAGGAGATCGCCGACGCCCTCGACCTCGACCAGGTGCCGCTCCGCATCGAGTGCTACGACGTCTCCCACATCCAGGGCACCGACGTGGTGGCCTCCATGGTGGTGTTCGAGGACGGCCTGGCCCGCAAGAGCGAATACCGCAGGTTCTCCGTGCGCTCCACCGAGGGTGACGTCGCCTCTATCCACGAGGTGATCTCCCGCCGGTTCAAGCGCTATCTGGAGGAGCGCTCCGCCACCGGGGAGCTCGACGCGGGCGCCGAGGCCGGGCCCGCGGAAGGGCCGCTCGAAGAGCCTGCCGAGGAAGCGGGGGAGGGGCCGGGTGAGGGGCTGCGGACGCCGGGCATCGACCCGGAGACCGGCAGGCCGCGCAAGTTCGCCTACCCGCCCAACCTGGTCGTCGTCGACGGCGGCCCCGCGCAGGCCGCGGCGGCCCGCAGGGCGCTCGACGAGCTGGGCGTGGACGACGTGGCGGTGTGCGGCCTGGCCAAGCGGCTGGAGGAGGTCTGGCTGCCCGGCGACGACCTGCCGGTGATCCTCGCCCGCTCCAGCGAGGCCCTTTACCTTCTTCAGCGGGTGCGCGACGAGGCTCACCGCTTCGCCATCACCTACCATCGATCCAAGCGGTCGAAAAGCGTCAAGGAAAGCGCTCTGGACGAGGTCCCCGGTCTCGGCCCGGCCCGCAGGCAGGCGTTGATCAAGCATTTCGGATCGGTGAAACGGCTGCGGGAGGCGACCGCGGCGCAGATCTGCGAGGTTCCCGGGATCGGCCCCTCGACGGCCGAGACGATCGTGTCGGCCTTGAAGGGGCAGTACCCATGAGCGAAAGAGCGCCCGCGTTCGTCCTCGTCACCGGAATGTCGGGGGCGGGGCGGAGCACCGCCGCCAAGGCCCTGGAGGACCTGGGGTGGTTCGTCATCGACAACCTGCCGCCCGGCCTGCTGTTCGCCATGGCCGAGGAGGCGGGGCGGGTCAAGCTGGCCGCCGACAAGGTGGCCGCGGTGGTCGACGTGCGCAGCCTGGCCTTCACCAGCGACCTCAACAGCGCGATCGAGGAGCTGGAGGGGCGCGGCGTCGCCGTGCGCGTGGTCTTCCTGGAGGCCAGTGACGAGGAGCTGGTCCGCAGGTTCGAGAACGTCCGCCGCCCGCACCCGCTGCAGGGCGACGGCCGCCTGGTCGACGGGATCGCCCGCGAGCGCGGCATCCTGCGCGAGGTCCGGGCCAACGCCGATCTGGTGATCGACACCTCCAACCTCAACGTCCACGAGCTCCGCGGGAAGATCGTCGCCTTCTTCGGTGGCGAGGACCGTCCCGGCCTGCGGGTCAACGTCGTCTCCTTCGGCTACAAGTACGGTCTGCCCGTCGACGCCGACCTGGTCGTCGACTGCCGGTTCCTGCCCAACCCCCACTGGGTCCCCGAACTTCGCCCCATGAACGGACTGGACACTCCCGTACGGGAGTACGTTCTCAACCAAGCGGGTGCGAAGGAACTCCTCGACGCCTACGAGGAGGTGTTCAGCATCATCGCCTCCGGCTACACCCGCGAGGGCAAGAGCTACGCCACGCTCGCCGTCGGCTGCACCGGCGGCAAGCATCGCAGCGTCGCCATGGCCGAGCAGATCGGCGGCCGGCTGCGCGACAAGGGTGGCATGGAGGTGCAGGTGAGCCATCGGGATGTGGGCCGGGAGTGAACGAGGGTCTCAAGATCGTCGCGCTGGGTGGAGGACACGGGCTGTACGCCTCGCTGTCGGCGTTGCGAAGGGTCACCTCCCAGCTGACGGCGGTGGTCACCGTCGCCGACGACGGAGGGTCGAGCGGCCGTCTCCGCCGTGAGCTCGGCGTGCTCCCTCCGGGAGACCTGAGGATGGCCCTGGCCGCCCTGTGCGGTGACGACGAGTGGGGGCGCACCTGGAGCGAGGTCGTCCAGCACCGCTTCCGCAGCGAGGGCGACCTGCACGGCCACGCGATCGGCAACCTGCTGATCGTGGCGCTGTGGGAGCGGCTCGGCGACACGGTCGCCGGGCTCGACTGGCTCGGGCGGCTGCTCGGCGCGCACGGGCGGGTGCTGCCGATGTCCTCGGTGCCGCTCGACATCGCCGCCGAGGTCGAGCTGGACGGCCGGGTGAGCACGGTGCGGGGCCAGGTGGCCTGCGCGCTCACCCCCGGCAGGGTCCGGGCCATCTCGCTGCTCCCCGAGGACCCGCCGGCGTGCCCGGAGGCCGTCCAGGCGGTCCTCGACGCCGACTGGGTGGTGTTCGGCCCCGGCTCCTGGTTCACCAGCGTGCTGCCCCACCTGAAGGTGCCCGAGCTGGCCGAGGCGCTGCACGCCACCCGCGCGCGCCGCCTGGTCGCGCTGAACCTCGCCCCGCAGGCGGGGGAGACCGACGGTTTCTCCCCCCAGAAGCACCTGGAGGTGTTGCGCCAGCACGCGCCCTCCCTGGAGATCGACGTCGTCGTCGCCGACACCGGGGTGATCGACGACCGCGAGGAGCTGGAGAAGGCCGCGGCCGACCTCGGCGGGCGGCTGGTCCTCGCCTCCGTGGCGGACGAGGACGGCTCCCCGCGACACGATGCACAACGTCTTGCCTCCGTCCTGGACGAGATTTTCCGTGAGAAGCGTTGATCCTGGTCAGCGGTGCTCAGGAGTGCGAGAAACTTCTGTGAGCCCGATTTATCTCGGGCCGCATGGGGTCTGTATGGGGGAGGACGAACGCGCATGGCGATGACAGGTGTGGTCAAGGACGAGCTGAGCAGGCTGCCGGTTTTGAAGCCTTGCTGCCGTAAGGCCGAGGTGTCGACGCTGCTGCGGTTCGCGAGCGGGTTGCACCTGGTGAGCGGCCGGATCGTGATCGAGGCCGAGCTTGACACCAACGTCACCGCCCGGCGGCTGATCAAGGACATCGGCGAGGTTTTCGGGCACAAGGCGGAGGTGCTCGTGCTGGCCCCGGCCGGATTGCGCAAGGGTTCGCGCTACCTCGTGCGGGTCTACCGCGACGGGGAGGCGCTCGCCCGCCAGACCGGTCTGATCGACAACCACGGGCGTCCGGTCAGGGGCCTGCCCCGCCAGGTCGTGGCGGGGGCGACCTGTGACGCCGAGGCGGCCTGGCGGGGGGCGTTCCTGGCGCACGGCTCGCTCACCGAGCCGGGGCGCTCCATGTCGCTTGAGGTCACCTGTCCCGGGCCCGAGGCGGCGCTCGCGCTGGTCGGGTCCGCGCGGCGGTTGAAGATCCACGCCAAGGCCCGGGAGGTGCGCGGCGTCGACCGGGTGGTGGTCCGCGACGGCGACGCCATCGGCGCGCTGCTGACCCGGCTGGGCGCCCACGACAGCGTGCTGGCCTGGGAGGAGCGGCGGATGCGCCGCGAGGTCCGTGCGACGGCCAACCGGCTGGCCAACTTCGACGACGCCAACCTGCGCCGTTCGGCCCGCGCCGCGGTCGCCGCGGGGGCCAGGGTCCAGCGGGCCCTGGAGATCCTCGGGGAGGAGGCCCCCGAGCATCTGGTGATCGCCGGTCGACTGCGGGTGGAGCACAAGCAGGCGTCCCTGGAGGAGCTCGGCCAGCTCGCGGACCCGCCCCTGACCAAGGACGCCATCGCCGGTCGCATCCGCCGCCTGCTGGCCATGGCCGACAAGCGCGCCCAGGACATCGGCATCCCCAACACCGAGGCCAACCTCACCGTCGACATGCTGGCCCCGTAGGGCCTTCGCTCAGGGCTGCTTTTTGGGCTCGAAGTAGTTCACGTGCTCGGCGGCCTTGTCCGGCTGCGGGACGGACGAGGCGGCGCGGGCGTCGTGGGCCTCGCGGGCGGTCTTGACGCGCCTGTTCACGAAGCTGAAGCCCGCGTAGGCGGCCACCACCCAGAACAGCAGCGACATCGGGTCGTTCCTGAGAGCGTCGGGGAAGGCGTCGAGGATCCGTACGAGAGCGGAGCCGTAGTCCTCGCCCGACAGCCGCGCCCAGACGACGACGGCCCCGGCGATCTGGCCGAGCGCGGCGCCGGCGAGGGAGAAGAAGGCGGCCAGCGGGGGCAGCACCGGGCTGGTCGGCCTGACCGCGATCATGGCGAGGCCGACGAGGAGACCGACGCCGATGGCGGCGAAACCGATCTCGTAGCCGCTGAAGGCGATGAGCGCGCCGTAGCCCGCGGCGCCGGCCAGGGTCGCGAGGAGACCGGCGATAATGCCTGGTAGGAGCCCGTTCGCCAGGTGCGGATCGTTGTCTGTCATGGCAGTTCCTCTTGGGGTCGGAGGTATTTACGGTGACGAGTCGGGCACTTTACTTGAATGGTGCGATACCTGTTCGTGGGTTAAGCAATAACGGAGGCCCCCCTCAAGTGGTCTAGGCCAATTTGGGTCCGATAAGGTTCGTGTTTGAGGTTTCAGCCAGCCCCAAGTCGCCGATCCGAGAGACCGGCGCACCGACGTACGAGGAGATCGGCACCGTGACCATCCGCGTAGGCGTCAACGGATTTGGCCGCATCGGCCGCAACTTCTGGCGCGCGGTCGCTGCCAGCGGCAAGGACATCGAGATCGTCGCGGTCAACGACCTGACCGACAACGCCACGCTCGCCCACCTGCTGAAGTACGACAGCATCCTCGGCCGTCTGCCGTACGAGGTGAAGAGCACCGCCGACGAGATCATCGTGGACGGCAAGACGATCAAGGCGTTCGCCGAGCGCGACCCCGCCAAGCTGCCCTGGGGCGACCTGGGCGTGGACGTCGTCGTCGAGTCGACCGGCTTCTTCACCGACGCCAACAAGGCCCGCGTGCACGCCGAGAACGGCGCCAAGAAGGTCATCATCTCGGCTCCGGCCAAGAACGAGGACTTCACCGTCGTGATGGGCGTCAACCACGACAAGTACGACCCGGCCAACCACACGGTCATCTCCAACGCCTCCTGCACCACCAACTGCCTGGCGCCGATGGCCAAGGTCCTCAACGACACCTTCGGTATCGAGAAGGGTCTGATGACCACGATCCACGCCTACACGCAGGACCAGAACCTGCAGGACGCCCCGCACAGCGACCTGCGCCGCGCCCGCGCCGCCGCGATCAACATCGTGCCGACCTCGACCGGCGCAGCCAAGGCCATCGGCCTGGTGCTGCCCGAGCTCAAGGGCAAGCTCGACGGCTTCGCGCTGCGGGTGCCGATCCCCACGGGCTCGGCCACCGACCTCACCGTCGAGGTCGGCCGCGACACCACCGTCGAGGAGGTCAACGCCGCCCTCAAGGCCGCCGCCGAGGGCGAGCTCAAGGGTTACCTCACCTACACCGAGGACCCGATCGTCTCCTCCGACATCGTGACCGACCCGTCGTCCTGCATCTTCGACTCCGCCCTCACCAAGGTGATCGGCAACCAGGTCAAGGTCGTCGGCTGGTACGACAACGAGTGGGGTTACTCCAACCGCCTCGTCGACCTCATCGAGCTGGTCGGCGCCGACCTCTGATGAAGGACATCTCCGAGTTCGACGTGGACGGTCGGCGCGTCCTGGTGCGCGCCGACCTCAACGTCCCCCTGGAGGGGGACGTCATCACCGACGACGGCCGCATCCGCGCCTCGGTGCCGACGATCAAGGAGCTCGCGGGCAGGGGTGCCCGCGTGGTCGTCGTCGCGCACCTGGGACGCCCCAAGGGCAAGCCGAACCCGGAATACTCCCTGGCCCCCGTCGCGAAGCGGCTGGGTGAGCTCCTGGGCGCCGACGTCGCCTTCGCGACCGACGTGGTCGGCAAGTCCGCCCAGGACGTCGTGGAGGCCCTTCAGGACGGCCAGGTGGCCCTTCTGGAGAATCTGCGCTTCGAACCGGGCGAGGAGTCCAAGGACGACGCCGAGCGCGCCGACCTCGCCGCCAGGCTGGCCGCCTTCGCCGACGTCTACGTGGGCGACGGCTTCGGCGCGGTGCACCGCAAGCACGCCAGCGTCTACGACGTGCCCGGCCTGCTGCCGCACGCCGCGGGCCGGCTGGTCCTGGCCGAGGTCGAGGTGCTCAAAAAGCTGACCGACGAGACCGAGCGGCCGTACGTCGTGGTGCTCGGCGGCGCCAAGGTCTCCGACAAGCTCGGCGTCATCGGCAACCTGCTCACCAAGGTCGACCGGCTCCTCATCGGCGGCGGCATGGCCTACACCTTCCTGGCGGCCCAGGGCTACGAGGTGGGTGGGTCGTTGCTCCAGAAGGACCAGCTCGACAAGGTGCGGGGCTTCCTCGACGAGGCGGGCAGGCGCGGCGTGGAGATCGTCCTCCCGGTCGACGTGCTGGCGGCCACGGAGTTCGCGGAGGACGCCGAGTACGAGGTGGTCGACGCCACCGCGATCCCGGCCGACCGCGAGGGGCTCGACATCGGCCCGCGCACCCGCGAGCTGTTCGCGGGCAGGCTGGCCGACGCCAAGACGGTGTTCTGGAACGGCCCGATGGGCGTCTTCGAGTTCGACGCCTTCTCGGGCGGAACTCGCGCGGTCGCCGAGGCGTTGATCGGTTCGGAGGCCTTCACGGTCGTCGGCGGGGGAGACTCGGCCGCCGCCGTGCGCAGGCTCGGCCTGCCGGAGGACGGGTTCTCGCACATCTCCACCGGTGGCGGGGCCAGCCTCGAATACCTGGAGGGCAAGACCCTCCCCGGACTCGTGGCGCTGGAGCGGTAGAAGTGAACCCACGCGGTGAGCGGAGTGGCCGGTCGACGACCGACGCCGTCCGCGCAGTGAACAGGGAGTGGTGAGCGAACGATGAGCACACCTCGTAAGCCGCTCATGGCAGGCAACTGGAAGATGAACCTCAACCACCTCGAGGCCATCGCGCACACCCAGAAGCTCGCCTTCGCGCTGAACGACAAGGACTTCGACCGGGTCGAGGTGGCCGTGCTGCCGCCGTTCATCGACCTGCGTAGCGTGCAGACCCTGGTGGACGGCGACAAGCTGCGGATCGTCTACGGCGCGCAGGACCTGTCGCAGCACGACGGCGGCGCCTACACCGGTGAGATCTCCGGTGCCATGCTCGCCAAGCTCGGCTGCACCTTCGTCCTCGCGGGACACTCCGAGCGCCGCCAGTACCACCGCGAGGACGACGACGTCGTCAACGCCAAGGTGCAGGCGGCCTACCGGCACTCGCTCACCCCCATCCTGTGTGTGGGGGAGGGCCTGGAGGTGCGCCGGGCCGGCGGCCAGGTGGCCCACAGCGTCGCCCAGCTCGACGGTGCGCTCCGCAAGGTCACCGCCGAGCAGGCCGCCTCCGTCGTGCTCGCCTACGAGCCGGTGTGGGCGATCGGCACCGGCGAGGTGGCCACCCCGGACGACGCGCAGGAGGTCTGCGGGGCACTCCGGGTGCGACTCGCCGAGCTGTACGACGCCGAAGTGGCCGCCGGTGTCCGTATCCTTTACGGTGGGTCGGTCAAGTCTGACAACATCGCGGGTATCATGGCGCAGCCTGATGTCGACGGTGCCCTGATCGGTGGCGCGAGCCTCGACCCTGGGGAGTTCGTCAAGATTTGCCGTTTTGGCGAATTGTCGAGCTGACTGAGTCATTCGGTGGGTACGACTTGACACCACGTCATACCCTCTTAGAGCAAGTTTGAATCGTCACGCCTTCGGCGTACACAAGGGTCGTGCCCGGACGCGGGTCACGCGCACATAGGGAACAGGTCAACGGTGACAATCGGAATCTCCATCGCCCTCATCCTGTCGAGCTTGCTGATGATGCTGCTCGTCCTGCTCCACAAGGGCAAGGGCGGTGGTCTCTCGGATCTGTTCGGTGGCGGTTTCTCGTCGTCGTTCGGAGGCTCCTCCGTGGTGGAGCGCAACCTTGACAGGCTCACCGTCATCACCGGTGTCGTCTGGTTCGTCTGCATCATCGCGCTGGGCCTGCTTCTGCGGCCCTGACCCGGCTTCGACAGGCGTGACAGTGGTTCAGTCCCCGCATCCCCAAGCGGCGGGGCCATCGAGCAAGGAGTTCATCCGTGGGTAGTGGCAACGCGATCCGTGGCAGCCGTGTGGGTGCCGGCCCGATGGGGGAGGCGGAGCGCGGCGAGGCGGCCCCCCGTGTGCGGGTGCCTTTCTGGTGCGCGAACATGCATGAGACGCGTCCCAGTTTCGCCAGCGACGCGGCCGTTCCCGAGTTCTGGGACTGCCCCCGGTGTGGTCTCCCCGCCGGTCAGGACGAGGCCAACCCGCCCGCGCCGCCGCGCAACGAGCCTTACAAGACGCACCTCGCGTACGTGAAGGAACGCCGCAGCGACAAGGACGGCGCGCAGATCCTGGCCGAGGCCCTGGAGCGGCTGCGCTCCTCCTCGCGCCCGATCTACTAGCAGGTTCCTCGCGCGCGTACGGTCCGGCAGGACCGGCACGCATGCTTGAAAGGCCCTCGTGGGAGACCCCCACGGGGGCCTTTCGCGTGCCATGGCTCCGGAGACCGGGGGAGTCGCGCCGTCGGGAGAGCCGTGGCCTGGGGAGGGCTGTCGCCGGGAGGAGGGCCGTGGCCAGGGGGTTGTCGCCGGGAGGGGAGCCGTCGTCAGGGAAGAGGCGTGGCCGGGAGGGGAGCCGTCGTCAGAGGGCCGCGGCGGGGAGGGGAGCCGTTGCGGGGAAGGGCCGTGGCCGGGAGGAGGAGCCGTCGTCAGGGGAAGTGGTCTCGCCGTCACCGGCGTGGTGGCGGACGGTGGGTGAAAAGAGGTTTACTCCGCGCGACCCGGAAAGTTACCCTGAACGCAGGGAAATGGCGGCGGTTACGCTTGGGGGCGAGACCGCCGGTGCGTTTCGGGAGTCCATATCAACGCTGTTCTGTTGCACTTGTGAACCCATCTTCCTTTTTGTCCGATATTGCGGGTTGAATTAACTCTCGGGCTTCTGGGGGGATAAAGCGTGAATGGAAATCCCGATGTAAGGGTGCGTTTCATCGCTCTGTGCATATCCGTTCCCCTGCTTCTCGCCGGTTGCGGTGGGGAGGGGGTCTCGGGGTCGGACGGTGAAGATCCCGGTGACGGTGAGACCTCGACGGGCCTCACCCTTCCCGAGAACGCGCCGCCTCAGGTGAAGCGCGCCTACCGCGCGGCGGTGAAAGCGGAGGACAAGCGCGACAGGGCGGAGAAGAAGGCCATCGACGTCGTGGAGGGCGTGCCGGTGCCCACCGTCGTGCCGACGTCGGACCTCGTGCCGTCCGACCCCCCGCCCTCTCCCGACGTCTCCGTCTCGCAGGTGTCCGACGGCCCAGGTCAGCCCACGGACTCAGGTCAGCCCACGGACTCGGGCCAGCCCGTCGAGCCTCCCCCTCCTCCGCCCCCGCCCCCGCCGCCTCCTCCGCCACCGCCTCCACCCCCGTCCCCCGTCGTTCCGCCGGAGATCGTGGCGGCCGTCAACGCGTGGGTCGTCGCCCAGAGGGAGTGGATACGGCGATGTACCACGACCAAGGTGGAAATAGCCGAGGCCGATAACTCGGGAATCGGGCGGATAACACAACCGGTTTGCGGAAGGAAGAGACCGCCGCCCGAGCTCGTGCCGTGGATAAAAATCATGGGGATAGATGTCGACAGCCTCATCTACGGCTGATTCCGCCGAGGAGCCTGGGCAGGCGGACGGGCCACTCATGATCCGTGATGTGGTCGAAGCCGTCGGGCTGATCGCCGCTCCGGCGACCTTTCTCACCGCGCTGGGTTTCTATTTCGGCTGGAGGCGCACCCAGACCTACGCCGTCTATTTCGGCATCGACAGCAGCATGCTGGGTTTCAGCGTCCAGGAATACCTGCTGCGCAGCGCGACCTCCGTTTACACGGTCGTGCTCGTCCTGGTCATGCTGGGCCTCCTCGTCATCGGAGCGCACCGGCTGATCCTTCACGGACAACAGCGGCCCCGGGGGCGTCTCGCCGTGCGGGTGGCGACCGTCGCGCTCACCGGAGCGTCCGTCCTCGCCCTGCTCGTCTGGGCGGGCGCTCCGCTCAACCGGCTGGCGGGGAAGGTCCCTGCGCTCGCCCAGGTGGGTGCCTCGGCGGGTGCCGTTGCGCTCGCGGGCGTGATCCTGCTCCTCGTCCGGCGCAGGCTCGGGAGCCGCCGCCTGCGCGGTCCCGCCGATCACGAGAGGGCCGCGCCCGACAGGAAGGTCATGCGCGCCGGCGTCGCGGCCGTGGTGGGCGCGGGCGCCCTTGTCGCGCTCGACGCGCTCGCCGCGGCCGGTGACCCGGTGGTGCGGGCATCCCCCCTGGTGACCCGCGACACCCTCCTGTCCTGCGGGGTCGGGCTACTCATCTACTGCGGTCTCCTGTGGCGCCACTGGTGGCGGGCCGATCACCCGGCGCAGGTCACCGACCGCCCGCCGCTGTGGGTGCGCACCCTGCCGGTGGTCCTCGTCGCGCTCCTCGTGGTCGTCGGGATCTTCGCGGCCACCGACGAGTACGCCGAGCACGTCGGCACGCAGGAGGCGCACCTGACCGCGGTGAGGCTGGAGGGCAGGAGAGGCGTGGTCGTCTACGCGAACAAGGATCCCCTGTTCCCGGCCGGTGTGACCTGCAGGCCGCTGAAGGGCAAGGACATCGCCTTCCGCTACCGCTGCGAGGGCCTGAAGCTCCTCGTTCGCACCGCCAAGGGAGTGCTGGTGCTCCCGGCCACCTGGTCGCGTGACGACGGCATCGACGCCGGCGACCGCGTCATCGAGCTGGGCGAGGACAAGTCGATGCGCCTTGAGTTCACCCCGGGTGAGAGCGACCTGTTCTTCACCCCGCGCTGAGCGCGCCCACCGCTATCGGTCACCCGGGTCCCCGCCGTTGCTTCCCGCCTCCGGACCCCGACGGACCCCGACGCCCGCCTGGGCCTGATCTTTGCCGGTTTCCCTGTTCGAGCCGTGCCGCATCCCCCTCCGGAGCGTGACGGAGGGGGGCTCGCACCGGCGGGGTGATCCTTCACCGCCGCCCGGTGCCACCCCGACCTTAGGGCCTGCCTGGCATGTCCGGCCTACCGGGCATGTCTGGCCTGTTGGACGTGTCTCCCCTGGACATGTCCCTCTTCGAGGACATGCCGGGCACTCCCCTGGAGCCCACCGCCACCGCTCCCAGGCCGAGCAGGAAGATGATGCCGCCGGTGATGACGTTGTTCCAGATGTTCCCCCTTGTCGCCGAGCCGGTGATCCAGGGTGCCAGGATGGTCCAGATTCCGATGACCGGCACGACCCAGCTGATCCCGTACGTCCGGCCGTAGGCGGACGCGAAGGCGAGGGCCAGGGCGGCGACGGCGATGCCGGTGACGAGGTTGCTCACGGTGAGCCTGGACAGGCCGTTGAAACCGACCACCCAGGGGGAGATCGCCAGATACAGGCCCGCCAGAAGGCCCAGTCCGTCGATGACCTGGGCTACCGAGGTGGAGCCCGCTCGTTCGTACCTTTCCCGCATCTCGATGAGATCGGGGTGGTGCTCCAGGCTTGCGGGTCTCGTCATGACCCATTCCCCCTTACCGATTTCATGCGAATTCGATTTCCTGTGCAGGTGGATTTATCCCTGCATACCCGCATATAAGCGCCAAACAGCCCAAGAAAGGACAAATCTAGCTAATAACATCTTCGCGACATGGAGACCGGGTGGTGAGCCCCGGCGGGCCCGGTGTGCCGCTACCCCTTGTGGGGCGACGACCTGCGGTGAAGCGTGTGATCACCATGGGGTCGCCGTGGGTCGTAAGGGATGTCCTGGGTACGAAATGGGACATACCCCCTCGCGCGAACATGGAGATCGAGGGGAAGCGAGGTTGCCCGGAGGTGACCTTATGGATGAGAAGACAGGAACGCACGATCACCCGAAGAGCGCGCTGAATCTGCGGCTTCTCCTGGCGAGCTTCGGCCTTGTCGTGTGCGCGGCTCTGGCCCTTCTCTCAGCGTGGGCCGGGATCACCGTGCTCGCCGTGGCCCTGGCCGTGCTGGCGGCCGTCGCCGTCGCGGACATCGTGGTGATCGGGATCAGAATCGCCCGCAGACGTCGGCGCGGCGAGCGGCACACCCTTTTCGAGTAGATCGTCCTTGACTGCGTCAGAGGGATCCGGTGGCCGGGGACGGGCCGAGCGCCGCCCCGGGCGTGAGAGAGGTGGGCAGACCACGCTGGCGTGACGCGCATCCGTGCACCCAGGAAGATCCGTAATATATGGGTTTTCCTGATACGTACGTGATGCGGGGGTCACCAGTGACGACAAGCATGACCGGGCTCACACGCCGCCGGCTTCTCCAGGCGGGTATGGGGGCCGTACCCGCCCTCGCCCTGGGCGCGGGGCCCGCGCGGGCGGCGGGGGAGCCGCTCGTCAGCGGGGTCGTCCCGGCGGCGCTGAAGGGTTTCGACGACGTGATGAAGAAGTACGTCACCGAGCGCCAGATCGGCTGCGCGCAGCTCGCGGTCGCGCGGAACGGCAAGATCCTGCTGGCGCGCGGGTACGGGACGTACTCGGTGCGTAACGCCCAGGGCACGCCGGTCCTCGCGCGCGTGCAGCCGACCTCGCTGTTCCGCGTCGCCAGCCTGAGCAAGCACATCACCTCCGCCGCGATCATGCGGCTGGTCCAGGACGGCAAGCTCGGCCTCTCGGCCCCGGTCACCACCCTGCTCGGGCTCTCGGGGGCGGCCGACCCCCGGCTGGCCGAGGTGACCGTGCTGAGGCTCATGCAGCACCTGGGCGGCTGGGACAGCGCGGTCTCCAGGGACCGGCTCTGGCTGGACCACACGATCTCGGCCGCGCTCGGCGTGCCGCTGCCGGTCGGCCACGCGGACATCATCCGCTATTCCACGGCTCGTCCCCTCGACTTCGACCCCGGCTCCAAGATGGTCTACAGCAACTACGGGTACGCGCTGCTCGGGCGGATCATCGAGAAGGTCTCCGGTACGAGCTACGAGTCGTACGTCAAGCAGAGGCTCCTCGCGCCCGCCGGGGTCACCCGGATGCGGCTCGGACGCAGCCTGCGGGCGGAGTCGCCGACGAGTGAGGTGAACTACGTCTCGAAGTTCACCAACAAGTCCGTCGTGGACGGCTCCGGCGCCGTCGTGCCGTACCCCTACGGCGGTTTCAACATGCCCAACCAGGACGCCAACGGCGGCTGGATCGCCTCGGCGGTCGATATGGTGAAGTTCGCCACGGTCTTCGACGCCGCCGGTCCGGTCCTGAACGCCGCCTCGATCGCCAAACTGTTCGCGAAGCCGGAGACCGGCGTCAACTCCGGCGGGGCCTGGTACGGCGGCGGCTGGTGGATCCGTACCTCGGGCAGCGGCGTCAACACCTGGCACACGGGCTCGATGCCCGGCACGTTCGCCTTCCTGGCCCGGTTGAGCGGCGGAATCTCCTACTGCGCCACGTTCAACCGCCGTGAGGAGGAGGGGTCGCCCGACTTCGACGTGATCGACCCGCTCCTCGGCCAGGCGGCGCGCGCGGTGACCTCGTGGCCGACGGCCGACCTCACCTCGAAGTACTTCTGAGCCGGGGCTTCGAGGTTCCCGGGATCTCCCCGGGTGAGAGGCCGGGATCCCTTCCCGGTTTCTCACCCGGGGCTCCGCTCCGGCCCCTCGCGCGGGGGTTTCATTCCGGTGCCCGCTGCGAGGAGCCCGTCTCACCGGCGGGAGTGTGTTTTAGCGTGAGGAGTCCGTCTCACCGGCGGGAGTCGTCCAGGGCGAAGGACAGGTAGCGGTCGGCGGAGCGGCGGACGGCCTCGGCGCCGCCGGTGTGCACGATCCGCTTCCACCAGCCGCCGTAGACGCGTTCGAAGGGGTACGGCTCCAGCAGCGACAGGGCGCGGCGGATCGTGCCTGGGCGCTCCGGGATGAGGTTGGGGTAGCTGTACATGAAGCTGACCCAGCGGCGGTCCTGGACCACCTGGAGGATGTCGCCGGAGAACAGGGCGCCCCGGCCCTCCTCGCCGTCGCGCCAGTGCATGACCTGGCCGCCGTCGAAGTGGACGCCCGCGTTGATCAGCGTCAGCCCCTCGCGGATCTCGTGGGTGTCGCCCTCCCAGAACACGACGGAGTCGTCGGGGCGGCCCACCCAGTCACGGTCGGCCGCGTGGATGTGGATCGGCGCGTCGAAGGCGTGCGCCCACTCCACCATCGAGCCGTAGAAGTGCGGGTGACTGATCGCGATGGCGTCGATCCCGCCGAGCTCGGTGATCTGCCTGACCAACTCGTCGTCGAGGTGGGTGACCATGTCCCACAGCACGTTGCCGCCGGGCGTGCGGACCAGCAGCGCCCGCTGCCCGATGGCCGTGGCGGGGTCGGTGCCGACCCCGACCACCCCGGTGCCCTCCTCGGCGACCAGCGCCCTGTGCCCGGTCGCGCGCAGCTCGTTCAGGGAGGTCCAGCGCTGCCCCTCCCAGCCGACGTACTGCCGCTCGTCCTCGCAGATCGGGCAGCTCTCCCGGGGGCCGGCGTACTGGACCCCGCAGGTGACGCAGATGGGCAGATCGTTCACGGAATCTCCTCGGGTCGCGTTCGTCTCCCACCATAAGATCGCCGCGCCCGCCGGGGCGGCGGGGGGCGTGAGGACGCCGGGACCGCCAGCCACGCCCCTGCCGGGTTTCCCGTCCCGGAGCGGTTCCGGACGGCGCGGGTGGAACCGAGGGGTCACGGTTCCCGGAGGAGACGGGCCGAGCGGCGGCCCAGGTGCAGCAGTGGCGGGCAGGTCAGGCGGGTGCCCCAGCGGGTGGGGAGGGTGAAGGCGACCGCCTTGGCCGGTGCGCCGGTGGTGAAGATCGTCGTGGGATAGCCCAGTGTCCCCGAGAGAGCTCCCGGACCAGCGGCAGGCCACGGCCGCTCTCCGCGAGCGGGTCCGGCGCGGCCTGCGGACGGGAGTGGTCGAGGACCGCGGGGATCCAGCCCAGGTCGGGGTCGCCGTCGACGAGCTCGCACCACGCGGGGACGCCCGCCAGGCTGAAGACGCGGATCTCGTACGGCGGACGGGCGTGCCGTTCGCAGTTGGCGGCGAGCTCGGCCGCGATCGCCTCGGTGTCGGCGACGTCGTCGCCGGGCAGGCCCTCGGCCAGCAGCACCTCGCGCACGACGACGCGGGCCCGGCGGGAGGCCGAGCCTGGACGCAGGACGGCCACCAGCATGCCGATCTCGCCGAGGGCCTCCTCCGGGGCTCCCACGCCGGTGACGATGATCTCCCGGCGGGAAGTGCTCGGGACGCCGGGCGGGTCCGCCGGGCCGGGGAAGGTTGGCCACATGTGCGCGCTCCATCGCTCTCGGTGACTGTTCCAGCAGGAAACGGCACGGGATGGGCGGCGGCCAGGTTCCGGCGTGGACGTTGCGATGCCCCGCGCGGGGTGCGTGGGGGAGCCGTCGCTGTCGCACGCCGTCTGGATCACCCTGTCGGCTGGTCGTTTCCTGGTCGTTTCCGTCGGCGGGCGAGCCGCGCGAGCCGCGTTCGTCGACAATGGGTCGATGATTCGTCGCTCCGGGTGATGGAGGTTGCCGTGGGTGGTGAGGGACGTCCGGAGCTGGTGCGGGCTCGCCGGCGGATGGGCATGAGCCAGGACGAGATCGCGGCGGCGCTGTGGGTGTCGGCGACGACGTGGAGCCGGTGGGAGCGGGGGCGTCAGGAGATCCGGCCGGTCTACCGGGCGCGGATGGCCGAGGTGTTCGGGGTGGACCCGACCGAGGTCGAACGGTGGATCGAGGGCACTGCTCCGGTCGATACGGAAGCCTGGCTGGTGCCGGACTTCAGCGACCTGTCCCTCGGGGCTACCGTCGAGGCGGCCGGACGACTGTGGAGGTGCGATGTGGACCCGGAACGGCGACACGTGCTGGCCGCGCTGCCGTTCGTCCCGGCGGCACTGGGCGGATGGCTGTCGGAGTGGAGCTACGGCGCCCCCAACATCTCAGCGGCCTACCAGGGCTCCGGTACGGCGGTGGGGCTGTCGGACGTCCGGCGGATCGTCGAGGCGCGGCAGGCGTTCGGGGAGATGGATCACCGTTTCGGGGCGGGGATGATACGCCCGGCGGTTGTGGACTACCTGCACAGCACGGTGGCTCCGATGCTGCGTGGCCGTTATGACGACAAGGTCGGGGCCGCGCTGATGACGGCGGCGGCGGCGATGACTCAGATGGCAGGCTGGACGGCCTTTGATCTCGGCCGCCATGGGCAGGCTCAGCACTACTTCGGTCAGGCACTCAAACTGGCGAAAACCGGTGGCGACGCGTTGACGGGCGCGTGGGTGCTGACCAGTCTGACCCAGCAGGCGATATACCTGAAGCACACTTCCCAGGCGGTGTGGCTCGCCCGTGCCGCGGTGGACGCGGCCCGCCGGGCGCAGGCGCCGCCCCAGGTCATGGGGTTGCTGTTGGTCAGGGAAGCGTGGGCAACCGCCCTGCAGGCGATGCCGTCCGAGAGCCGGGACGCACACCAGGCGAAGCGAGTCGAAGAGCTGCTCGCCGAAGCCGAACGGGTGTATGCCCAAGGAGGTACCGACCGTGATCCGGCGTGGATCGCATGGCACGACGAACCGGAGCTGGCCTCGGAGACAGGGCTCTGCTGGGAGCTGCTCGGCAAGTATGAGCGGGCAGCCGATCACGCGGAGCTGGCGATACGCGAGTTCATGGAGAAGCGTCCCCGTTCTGCCCAGATCAACCGGGTGAACGCCGCCGAGGCGTACCTTGGCATGGGTGAGGTGGAACAGGCCGTCGACTCGGCGCGGGCCGCGATCCCGATCGCCAGGTCGCTGACGTCCGTGCGCTCGGTCGAACGCATCAGGAAGTTCTCCGACCGCCTTGAGCCGTACGGGACGACTATTCAGGTTCGGGAGTTCCGCGCCTACCTTGACAGCGAACTCGCCTCTTGAGGAGATGCTCTCCGATCCCACGCGCAGCGCCACCTGGAGGTCCGGGGGTCCCCGGAACCGGACCGCCTTTCCGATCTCCGGACCGGTCGAACCGCTATCGTGGTGGCGCCGGTTTCCTGGTGGAACGCGGGTAGGCGCCGGTCACGGCCGCCGCCACAGGACAGCTCGACATGGCGGGGGTGTGATGGGGCGGGCCGTACCGTTTCTGCGACGCGTGAAGGTGGAGAACTACAAAAGCATCGCGTCGTGCGATGTCACCTTCACGCCACTCCTGGTCCTGGTCGGCCCCAACGCGGCGGGGAAGAGCAATTTCCTTGACGTGCTCAGGTTCGTGGCGGACGCGCTGGAGACGACGCCCGCCGACGCCCTGGTGAGGCGCGGTGGCCTGGACGAGGTGAGCCGACGAGGCCAGACGGACACGAAGGCTTTCGGCGTCTTGCTGGAGTTCGTGATCCAGCCGGACGACGAGCCGTTGTCGGTCACGTACAGCTTCACCATCGGCCGGGACCCCGCCGGTCGCCGTCCGCTCCTGGTGCTGGGAGAGCAGTGCTTCGTCCGTAACACCCAGCCGCAGTCGAGTTTCAAAGAAATCAGCTTCGTCATGACCCATGGCTTCTTCAACCAGGCAGGTGACGGTGGTATCGAGCCGGACCGGCTCTATCTCCCGCTGGCCGCCACCCAGGGCGTTTTCAGTGAGGTCTACCGCAGCCTGCGCCGCATGCTCTTCTACCACCTGGACGCGGGCCTGATGCGGCAGGTTCAGTCCAGGTCCGCCGGGACCACGCTGGATGACGCCGGAAGGCGGCTGGGGTCGGTGCTCGGGGCCCTCGCACAGCGGTATCCGGCGTTCAAGGCGCGGATCGACGACTACATGGGCGCCATCGTTCCCGGGGCCGTGGGGATCGATCAGCGGCTCCTGGACACCTACTCCACCGTTGAGCTCTTTATGCGTACCCGTCACGTGGATCGAGGGCTGGTGTTCGGTCCCGACGCCATGTCCGAGGGGACGCTGCGCGCGGCGGGGCTGCTGGCCGCGCTGTTCCAGCCCGCCGTACTCGAAGGCGAGGCGACCCTGCTGGGAATCGAGGAACCGGAGACGTCGCTGCACCCGGCGGCCGCCGGGGTGTTGTTCGACGCGTTGAACGAGGCGAGCGAGCACGTCCAGCTGGTGGTCACCACGCAGAGCGCGGACCTGCTCGACCGCGACGACTTCGATCCGGCGTCCGTACGCGTCGTGACCATGACGGATGGGCTCACGACGATCGGTGAGATCGACGACGTGAGCCGTCGCCTCGTCGGCGACCAGCGTGCCACCATCGGAGAGCTGATGCGCGGCAACCAGCTCCGGCCCGGCACCGGGGAGGTCGAATGACCGGGGCGGTCACCATCGCCGCCATCGTCGAGGGGGAGGGAGAGGTCGCCGCGCTTCCGGTCCTGCTCCGCAGGATCGCGGAGGAACTCTCGGTCTGGGCGATACGGATCCCGACACCGCGCAGGGTTCCGCGTTCCAAGCTGGTCGCTCCGGGAGGGGTCGAGAGCGCCGTACTCCAGGCCTCCTACCAGGTCGACGGACGAGGCGGGATCCTGCTGCTGATCGACGCCGATGACGACTGCCCCGCGACGACCGGTCCCGCGCTCCTGGAGCGGGCCCGGCTGGCACGCGGCGACCGGGAGGTCTCGACGGTCCTCGACAACCGGGAGTTCGAGGCGTGGTTCCTCGCCGCCGCCACGTCGCTCGCGGGTCGGCGAGGGCTGGCGGAACCCCTCGAACCACCCGCCGACCCCGAGGGGCCCCGCGATGCGAAGGGATGGCTGTCGGCTCGTAAGACCGACGGCACCTCCTACCGTCCAACGGCTGACCAGGCGGCCCTGACCGCGATTTTCGACATGGCGCTGGCGCGCAAGAACGCGCCCTCCTTCGACAAGTTCTGGCGCGATGTCGAACGCTTGATACGGGGTGGCCTGTAAGCGGGCGTACAGCGGACGGCAGAAGGCGGCCGAGCCCTCGGGTCAGCGGCGGTAGACCTCCTGGCCGTCGACGAAGGTCATGGCGACCTCGGTGCGCCAGATGTCGGCGGCGGGTTCGGTGAACGGGTCGCGGTCCAGGACGACCAGGTCGGCGCGGTTGCCGGGGACGATGGTGCCCGCGTCGTCGTCGTGGTTGATCCGGGCCGAGCCCGCGGTGTAGGCCGTCAGCGCGGTGGCCAGGGTCAGGCTCTGGCCAGGCAGGAACGGGGTCTGCGCCGTCGGGTAGTTCGCGTGCATCGAGCCGCCGGGTTCGGTGCGGTTGACGGCCACGTGCATGCCCTGGATCGGGTCGGCGCCGGAGACCGGCCAGTCGCTGCCCGCGCAGAACAGGGTGCCGTTGCGCAGCAGGTCGGCGAACGGGTACTGCCAGGCGGAACGCTCCTCGCCCAGGAAGGGGAGGGTCAGCTCGTCCATCTGGGCGTGGTGGGTGGCCCAGAGCGGTTGCAGGTTGGCGGTCACGCCGAGCCTGGCGAAGCGCGGCACGTCGGACGGCTCGATGATCTGCAGGTGCGCGATGTGGTGCCGGTTGGCCGGGTCGGTTCCCTCGAAGCTGTCCAGTGCCTCGCGGACGGCCCGCTCGCCGATGGCGTGGAAGTGCACCTGGAAGCCGTGCCGGTCCAGCTCGGCGACGTACTCCTTCAGCAGCGAGGGGTCGACGTACGACAGGCCGGTGCCGCCGCAGCGGCAGTAGGGCTCGATCACCGCGGCGGTGAAGTTCTCGGTGATGCCGTCCTGCATGATCTTCACCGAGCCGGCGCGGAACCGCTCCAGGCCCTCGGCCGACCGGCGCCGTTCCAGCAGTTCGGGGATCTGCTCGGCGCCGCGCGCCCGGTCCCACCACAGCGCGCCCACGACGCGGGCCCGCAGCGCGCCGGAGGCCGCCGCCGAGACGTACGTGGGCAGCTGGTCGTCGTAGCCCGCGTAGGAGCCGACGATGGCGTCCTGCCAGCCGGTGACGCCGAGGGAGAACAGGTGGTCCTGGGCGTCCATCAGCGCGTTGTGCAGATCCTCGGCCGTGGGGCGGGGAGTGAGCAGGCCGACCAGGTCCATCGCGCCCTCGTGCAGCACGCCGCTCGGCGTGCCGTCGGCGTCGCGCTCGATCCTGCCGTCGGCGGGGTCGGGGGTGTCGCGGGTGATCCCGGCCACCTCCAGGGCCCGGCTGTTGACCCAGGCGGCGTGGTGGTCGCGCTGGATCAGGTAGACCGGGCGGTCGACGAAGTCGAGCTGGGAGCGGTGCGGCAGGCCGCCGGGGAAGGCCGACATGTCCCAGCCGCCGCCGTCGATCCACTCGTGGCCGGGGTGGGAGCCGGCGTAGGCGGCGATCCGCTCCACATACTCCGGCAGGCCGTAGACCTCGGCCAGATCGCACCTGCTGCGCTCCAGACCCGCCTGCACGGGGTGGATGTGCGCGTCGGTGAACCCGGGGGTCAGCAGCCCGCCGTCCAGGTCGACGGTCTCGTGGCCGGGGGCGGCCAGCCGGACGACGTCGGCCTCCGTGCCCACGGCGGCGACGCGGCCGTCACGGACCAGCACGGCCTCGGCGAAGGTGTCGGCGGCGAGGAAGACCCTGCCGCCGCGGAAGAGGATGTCGTTCACTCGGTTCCCACTCGGGGGTCGGGCGGGCAGGTCATGGCTCTCCTCGGCGTCGGTGCTCTCGGCGTTACCTGGATTCTCGGCGTTCTCGGGGGGTTCGGATACGGCGATGCTCTCAGAGTCCGGTGACGCGCCGGTTCAGCGTCCGGTGATGGAGTCGGCGACGCGGGCCAGCACCGAGGTGCGGCCGAGCCCCGCCTTCTCCCTGGCGTCCGCCCGGCGGTAGAGGTCGTACATGGTGTGCACGCCGATCCACCGCAGCGGTTCCACCTCCCAGCCTCGCACCTTACGGTCCACCCAGGGGAGGGATGTCAGCTCCGTGTTCTCGCGCAGGATCAGGTCGCGCAGGGTACGGCCGGCGAGGTTGGTCGTGGTGACCCCGTGGCCGGTGTAGCCGCCCGCCCAGCCGATGCCGGTGGTGTGGTCGACGTGCACGGTGGCGCACCAGTCGCGGGGCACGCCGAGCACCCCGGACCAGGCGTGCGCCACGTGAGAGGCCCTGAGCGCGGGGAACATCCCGGTCAGCAGCTCCCAGAGCGCCTCGATCGTCCACTCGTGGGTGTGGCCCCGGTCGTCCACGCGGGATCCGTACAGGTAGGGCTTGCCGCGCCCGCCGAACGCGATCCGGCCGTCGGCGGTGCGCTGGGCGTACATGTAGTAGTGCGCCATGTCGCCGAGCAGCTCGTGGCCCTCCCAGCCGATCTCGTCCCACAGCGCGCCCAGCGGCTCGGTGACGATCATCGAGCTGTTCATCGGCAGCCACGTCCGGTGATACTGCTTCAGCTCGGAGGTGAAGCCCTCGGTGGCGCGGATGACGTATTCGGCGCGGACGGTGCCGTGCGGCGTGCGGGCCTCGCGCGGGGCGATCTCGGTGACCGGGGTGCGCTCAAAGATCTCCACCCCGAGGTTCCGCACGGTCTCGGCCAGGCCCCTGGCCAGCTTGGCGGGCTGGATCCTGGCGCAGTGCGGGCTCCAGATCGCGCTGACCGCGCCGTCCACCCGCAGGCGCTCCTCCCGCTCGACGGGGTCGAGCAGCCGCACGTCCTCCTCGGTCCAGCCCCAGTGGCGCTCGTGGGCGAGCAGCTGATGCAGTCTCCGGTCCTGGGCGGCGTTGGTGGCGACCGTGGTGACGCCGCCCTTGACGATGTCGGCGTCGATCTTCTCGTCCTCGGCGACGGCGACGACCTCGTCGATCGTCTCGAACATCACCCGCTGCAGCCGCCTGGCCGCGTCCGCGCCGTGCGTCCTGGCGTAGCGTTCGGGGGTGCCCGCCAGCTCGCCGACCAGCCAGCCGCCGTTGCGCCCGGAGGCGCCGTACCCGGCGAACTCCTTCTCCAGTACGACGATCCGC
This sequence comes from Streptosporangium sp. G11, assembly GCF_051192615.1. Lineage (NCBI taxonomy): Bacteria > Bacillati > Actinomycetota > Actinomycetes > Streptosporangiales > Streptosporangiaceae > Streptosporangium > Streptosporangium sp. G11. The sequence goes on along the minus strand of NZ_JBPJUQ010000032.1, from coordinate 52,311 downwards.
AGGCCCGGGCTCGCCTTCTTCAGGTAGTAGGCGGTCCACAGGCCCGTGTATCCGGCGCCGACGATGGCCACGTCGGCGTCGAGGTCGCCGTCGAGGGGGGCTCCGGGCAAGGGGATGCCGAGGGAGCGATACCAGAAGGAGACGTCTCCGTTGACGAAGTCCCCAGCCAGGGGAACGCGCGTGCTCATGGCCTCATATCCTGCTGTATCCGTCTACCGGAGTGCACCTTTCAACGGAAACCGTTGTACAAACGCCGTCCTGCCGCGTAATGAGTGATCTTCCAAGACGTAACGATGGGCTCACTCATGTGTAGCAGTCCCGTAACAGTGTCAGGCAAGGCTATCCCCAACAGAGGGAGCATTCTGATGGGGTTTCTGAGGATTCGTACGACCGTTGACGAGAGGCCGGGGCGGCTCGCCTCGCTGGCCGCCGCGCTCGCCGCCAAGGGCGGCAACATCCTGGGCCTGAGCGTGCAGACCGACGTGGACGGCACGGTCGACGAGTTCGTCACGGACATCCCCGCCGGGGCCGAGGCGGTACGCGAGGCGCTGGAGGCCGCCGGGGGACGCCGGGTCCAGGTCGTCACCGCCACCGCCCACGAGCTGACCGACGAGCCCACCCGCATCCTGTTGCTCGCCTCCCGGCTGCGCATGACGCCCTGGCGCCTGCCGGAGCTGCTGGGAGAGCTGCTGCGCGCCGACGACTCCCGCTGGGTCTACGGTTCGGAGATGAGCGATCTTCCGGACCCGACCCTGCTGACCGTGCCCGTGGCCGCGCGCCGCGCGATCAGGGTCCGCCGGGCCGAGCTGCCGTTCACCCTGACCGAGGCCGCCCGCGCGGCCTCCTTCGTACGCCTGGCGCAGCCCCCCGTCGAGCAGGCCGGAGGCGACCGCGACATCACGCTCTCCGACGGTGTGGAGGTCAACGTCCGCCCGCTCACCCGCCTCTACCGCGAGGCCGTCCGCGACCTGCACGACCGCTGCTCGCCCGAGGCCCGCAGGTTCCGCTACTTCACCTCGATGCCGGTGCTGCCGCCGAAGGTCTTCGACCGGCTCTGCGACCGCACCCGGGGCCACTCGATCGTCGCCGGGCACGACGGCCAGGTCGTCGGGCTCGCCAACCTGATGTTCACTCCGGATCCCGGCATCGCCGAGATGGCGTTTCTGATCGAGGACCGCTGGCAGAGCAGGGGGCTGGGGACGGCCCTGGCCGGGATGCTCGTCCGTCAGGCCCGCGACCTGGGCTTCGCCGAGGTCAGGGCGACCCTGCTGTCCGACAACGTCCGCATGCGCAGGCTCCTGGTCTCGCTCGGCGCGACCCTGAGCTATACCGAGGACCCCGGCGTGGTGGAGGCCAGGCTGGCCGTGGGCGCGATGGCGACGGCATCCCCGCGCTGACCCGTCTCGTGGCCTTCCCGTTTCGAGATCGCTCAGGGATCCCGAAGCGGGGAGGTCGCGTTCTTCGGCGGTCGTTCGTGTTGATCCGCGTTCCCGCGGGGGCGGACCGCGGGCCTCGAAGGAGCGTCCTTTCCGCGCCAGGGGCCGGGACGCGCTCCGAGGTCCTGAACGCGTCGCCGGGAGGCGGGGCCACCGGCTCCGGGGCGCCTCAGGAGGCCTGTCCCTCCTGAGGGCCGGCCTCCGGGGCGCGGGGCGGGCCGGCCGTGTCGTCGTCGCGAGGCGTCGTGGCGGTGTCGTCCCGGCGCGCGTCGTCGTCCCGGGGCGTGGTGCCGCCGGGGGAGGCGTCGTCCCGGGGCGCGGCGGTGTCGTCGCGGGAGGCGTCGATGGCGTCCAGCCTGCGCTCGATCCGGGCCAGGCTCTCCTGGATGCGATCCAGCCTGGCGGAGAGCGTCGCCCCCATGAGGTGGAAGCCCTCCTCCGCCGTCGCCGCGCGATCGGGGTTACGTCGCCCGAGCAGCGCGATCACCTGGGCGCGTACGGCCTCCAGGCGCGCACCCTGCCCGGTCAGCACCTGGGCGGCCACGCCCTCGCCCTCGCGGAGCAGGCCGAGCAGGATGTGCTCGGTGCCGATGTAGGTGTGGTGCAGGCCGAGTGCCTCGCGCAGGGACAGTTCGAGCACCTTCTTGGCGCGCGGGGTGAACGGGATGTGGCTGCCGGGGACCTCGTCGCCCCTGCCGATGATCTCCTCCACGTCGTTCCTGACGCGCTCACCGCCGATGCCGAAGGCCCGCAGGGCGCGACCGGCGACGCCGTCCTCCTCGAGGATCAGGCCGAGCAGGATGTGCTCGGTGCCGATGTGGTTGTGGCTGAGTCTGCGAGCCTCCTCCTGGGCCAGGACCACGACGCGGCGGGCACGGTCGGTGAAGCGCTCGAACACTGGAAGCCTCCGTGAAGGGTGTCGAGGTGCTTGCCCCCACTATGCGTCAGACGGCCGGTGAGCGGGAGGACATCTCCCGGGCAATTCCCGTCCCGTTCGCTGGGGTCACCCTCTCCTGCCCGATGGAAACTTACATTTTAGTGTTAGTTTCATGGTAAAAGTCTTTCGGGTGCGGGGGTGACGTGCGTAAGGTCCCCGCATGACGATCGACACCTTCATCGACGCCCTTCCCAAGGTCGAGCTCCACGTCCACCTGGTCGGCTCCGCCTCGGTCCCCACCGTGCTGGAGCTCGCCCGCCGCCACCCCGACGGCGGCGTCCCCACGGACGAGGAGGAGCTGCGCGCCTTCTACAGGTTCACCGACTTCCCGCACTTCGCCCGCATCTACCAGGCGGTCAACGCCCTGGTCCGCGAGCCGGAGGACGTGGCGACCCTGGTTCTCGGCCTGGCCGCCGACCTCGCCCGGCAGAACGGCCGCTACGTCGAGCTGACCGTCACGCCGTACGCCCACCACGTCGTCGGCATGCCGATGCGCGAGGTCACCGAGGCGCTCGACCTGGCCGCCCGGCGCTCCCTCGAGGAGCACGGCGTGCGGATGGCGTACGTGTTCGACATCCCCGGCGAGTACGGCGCCGAGGCGGCCCGGATCACCCTGGACCACGCGCTCCGGGAACCTCCCCACACGCTGGTAGGTTTCGGGCTGGCCGGTATCGAGCAGGAACGCCCGAAATATCGTGACGTCTTCGCGGACGCCTTCCGTGCCGCCACCGCCGCCGGGCTGCGCAGCCTGCCGCACGCGGGGGAGATGACCGGCCCCGAGACCATCTGGGAGGCCCTCGACCTTCTGGGCGCCGAGCGGATCGGCCACGGCACCTCCTGCATGGACGACCCCCGCCTGGTCGCCCACCTGCGCGAGACCCGGATCCCCCTGGAGGTCTGCCCCACCTCCAACGTCTGCACCGGCCAGGTCGCCCGCGTCGAGGACCACCCCCTGCCCCGCATGATCGAGGAGGGCCTGTTCGTCACCCTCAACAGCGACGACCCGCCCATGTTCGCCACCACCCTGAGCCGCGAGTATCGCGTCGCCGCCCACCACCTGGGCCTGGACCGCGAGACCCTCACCACCCTGGCCCGCAACGCCGTCGAGGCCTCGTCCATGGACCCGGCGGGCAAGAAGGAGATCCGCGCCGAGATCGACGCCGTCGCCGCCCAGCACCCCGAGACGGCCTCCTGACCCGCCCGGGCTCTCGCGCACCGCGGGTTTCGGAGGTCAGGAAGCGGAAAGCGCGGCCCGCGCCGTGGCCATCTTCATCACCAGCCGGTGGGAGTCGTTCTTGACCGGGGTGAACCCGTGAGAGGCGTAGAAGTCGGCGGCACGGCCGTCGATCGCGTCGACCACGATGACACGGCCCCCCGCCGTTTCCGAGGCAGACACGATCTTGGAAATCGCGTTCACCAGCAGATCCGCGCCGAGGCCCTGGCCGTGGAGGCGGCGGTCGAGGGCGAGCCTCGCCAGGAGGTAGCCGGGCACGATGCTCACCCCGCCGGAGAGCGAGCCACCGACCTCCGCTCGCCGTACCTCGGTGGGGGTGACAGAGAAATACGCGACGACTCGGTGGGAGTCAGGGGCGGACCATACGTAGGTGCGTGCCGTGTCCGATCGCTGAGCGCGAAGCGCCATCCTGACCAGCCATTCGTTCATGACCGGGACCGAGCAGTCGAAGGCGCTGAGATCGTGCTCCTCGTGGAGGGGTCGCGATCGCCAGGTCACGTCGATTCGTGATAGCGGCGCTGTCGCTGCGCGGCCCTGCGGAGCGCAGGCGCCTCGTCGGGCTCGTCCAGCGACGCGAGCAACTCGTCGAACTGCTCGGCGGGCATCAGCGTGACATCGGGCCGGGCGAGCACCCGGCTGGCCTCCGCGCGGGCCGCGCGGAGGACGAACGAGGAGATCGACTCTCCCAAGGCCTGCGCGGCCTGCACGATGAGCCCTTCGGTCGCGGCGTCCGCGCGCATCTCGATGCGGTGTGTCTTGGCGGTCATCACCATCACCTCCACCTCCTCTCCATCGTACGGTGTTTGTACGGCAGACCTCCTGCCGCGATCTACCGTAGCGGTAACGGTTTGATCGCACACCGTAATCGCGCCGGGTGGCTGGAGGTCACCTCTGGCCGGGGGCAGGTTGAGCTGGGCCAGGCCGCCCTGGAACTCGGTGACCCACTCGCCGGTCTCCCTCCCGCCGTTCCCGAGTCTCAGGCCCTCTGCCGGATCGGTGAGAAACTCGCTCACCTTCCTGAACTCGGCGGGAAGGGTTCATCCGGCCAGGTCGCCCGAGGCCACCACCAGGTCGGGCCGCATGCCGTGCTCCGCCTGGAGCCGGGTGATGTCGTCCGGCAGCCGTGCCGCCGGCGAGGAGTATTCGCGATCTCCGGCGGTGATGCCCTTCGCTCCGAACCGATGCTCCTTTCCAAACTGCATGTTCGAAATATGAAGAATCGTAATGGAGTGCCGACCGGTCATGATCTCTCCACGGATGCCGCTGTGGTCGCAATCATGGGACGGCCGTTGATATGAAAAATCCTCGCAAATGAGTTTCCATTTGCGAGGACTCTCAGCGAACCCGGTTCAGGGAGAGGAGATCCGGCCCAGGGAGGAGGGGATCTTGGAGGCGGCGGCCCTGTCCAGGAGGAAGAGGGTGCGCCGGCTGCCCCTGGCCCCGGCGGCGGGGACCTGCATCGTTCCCGAGTCCGACAGCGCCAGCCGTACCGCCCCCGCCTTCTCCTCGCCGGCGGCGATCACCCACACGTCGCGGGAGCCCTGGATCACCGGCAGCGTCAGCGAGATGCGGGTGGGCGGAGGCTTGGGCGAGCCGTGCACCGCCACCACCGGGCGGGTGTCGTACAGGGCGGGCAGGCCGGGGAACAGCGAGGCGATGTGGCCGTCAGGACCCATGCCCAGCATCGTGAGGTCGAACGACGGGGCCGGGCCGTGGTCCTCGGGGCGCGCGGCCCGGCGAAGCTCCTCGGCGTACGCCTCGGCCGACTCCTCGGCGGTCATGCCGGAGTCGGGGCCGCGCATCACATGGACCCGCTCGGGGTCGAGGTCGAGGTGGTCGAGCAGTGCCTTGCGGGCACCGGTCTCGTTGCGCTCGGCGTCACCGCCCGGCAGGAAACGCTCGTCGCCCCACCAGATGTCCACCTTGCGCCAGTCGACGGCGTCCCTGGCGGGGGAGGCGGCGATCTCGGCGAGGGTGGCGATGCCGACGGTCCCGCCGGTCAGGACCAGGTGGGCCGAGCCCTTGGCCGACTGGGCGTCGACGGCTCGGACGATCACCCGTGCGGCGACGGCCTTGGCGAGCACGTCGGCGTCGCGGTGGATGATCACAGTGGGAACGCTCATCGGTGCTTCTCTTTCGAAAGGAAACGGGTGCCCCGCGGCGGACCGCGGGGCACCTACGGCTCAGGACTTGTGGGTCCGGGCGAGTCGCTGGATCGCGGCCGCGTAGATCTCGTCGGGGTCCAGCCGCCGCAACTCCTCGGCGATCAGCTCCGACGTCGGGCGCCGGGTCAGGGCGACCCTGCGGTCCGGCTGGCCCGGACGCGACAGCATGGCCGTACGGCCGTCGCCCCGGGTGATGGTGATGTCGCCCTCGGCCGAGGACAGCTTGACCGCGGTCAGGCCGGGCCCGGCGGAGTCGGAGACCTTCACGGGGGCGCCGAGGCGCTCGCTGAGCCAGGCCGCCAGCAGCAGGGCGCTGGCATGGCCGGGCGCCGCCTCCACGATGCCCCGCTTGACCTTGCCCACCGGCTGGTCGAACGCGGCGGCCAGCAGGCTCCGCCACGTCGTCAGCCGGGTCCAGGCCAGGTCGGTGTCACCGGGCACGTAACCACGGGCCCTGCCGGTGATCGCCTTGACCGAGTCGGACGCCGGCCGCGCGTCGATGATGCGGCGCTGGGCCAGCGCGCCGATCGGATCCTTGGCCGGGACGTCGGGGCCGTCGGCGGGCCACCAGGCCACCACCGGGGTGTCGGTGAGCAGCAGCGGGCTGACCACCGAGTCGGCGTGCCTGGTCAGCTCCCCGTACAGGCGGAGCAGGATCACCTCGCCCGGGGTCGACTCGCCGAACCGGATCTCGGCGTCGAGCCGGTTCGGCTCCTCGGAGTCGCGGGGGATGACGACCAGGATCCGGGAGGGGTGCTCCCTGGCCGCCTCGGTCGTCGCCCGGACCGCGTCGTACTGGTCGCTCTCGTTGCAGACCACCACGAGGGTCAGCACCATGCCGACCGCCGGGGTGCCCATCTGGTGGCGCAGGTGGGTGAGCTGCGAGGAGATCTTCGAGGCGTTCGTGCCGCTGAGCATGAAGCTGGTCATCTACAGCCGCCTCCAGGCACGCCCGTCGCGGGCCATCATCTCGTCGGCCGAGGCCGGTCCCCACGTGCCCGCCGGATACTCCTCCGGCGAGCCCTGGGAGCTCCAGAAATCCTCGATCGGGTCGAGGATCTTCCACGACAGCTCGACCTCGCGCTGGTGCGGGAAGAGCGGCGGGTCGCCGATCAGCACGTCCAGCAGCAGCCGCTCGTAGGCCTCGGGAGAGGACTCCATGAACGACTCGCCGTAGGCGAAGTCCATCGAGACGTCCCTGACCTCCATCGCGGTGCCGGGCACCTTGGAGCCGAACCGCACCGTGATGCCCTCGTCGGGCTGCACCCGGATGACGAGGGCGTTCTGCCCCAGGATCTCGGTGTCGTCCTTGCTGAAGGGCAGGTGCGGCGCCCGCTGGAACACCACGGCGACCTCGGTCACCCGGCGGCCGAGCCGCTTGCCGGTGCGCAGGTAGAACGGCACCCCGGCCCAGCGCCGGTTGGCGATCTCCAGCTTGATGGCCGCGTAGGTCTCGGTGATCGAGTCGGGCGGGATGCCCTCCTCCTGCGTGTAGCCGATCACCGGCTCGCCACCCTGCCAGCCGGACCCGTAGCGGCCGCGCGCGGTGGCCTGCGACAGGTCCGCCGGCAGCCGCACCGCCTTGAGGACCTTCTCCTTCTCCCTGCGCAGCGAGTCGGCCCCGAACGACGTCGGATCCTCCATGCCGACCAGGGCCAGCAGCTGCAGCAGGTGGTTCTGGATCACGTCGCGGGCCGCGCCGATGCCGTCGTAGTAACCCGCCCGGCCGCCGATGCCGATGTCCTCGGCCATCGTGATCTGCACGTGGTCGACGTAACCCCGGTTCCAGATCGGCTCGAACAGGTTGTTGGCGAACCGCAGCGCCAGGATGTTCTGGACGGTCTCCTTGCCCAGGTAGTGGTCGATGCGGAACACCGAGCTCTCCGGGAAGACCGCGCTGGTGATCGCGTTGAGCTCCTGGGCGCTTTGCAGGTCGTGCCCGAAGGGCTTCTCGATCACCACCCGGCGCCAGGACCCGGCGGGGGCGTCGGCCAGGCCGGTCCGCTTCATCTGCTGTACCACGACCGGGAAGAACTTCGGCGGCACCGACAGGTAGAAGCCGTAGTTGCCGCCGGTGCCCCGGGTCTGGTCGATCTCCTTGAGCATCATCGCCAGCGCGTCGAACGCGCCGTCGTCGGTGAACTCACCCCGGCAGAAGAAGATGCCCTCCGACAGCTGCTTCCAGACCTCCTCGCGGAACGGCGTCCGCGCGTGCTCCTTGACGGCGTCGTGGGTCAGCTGCGCGAAGTCCTGGTCCTTCCAGTCGCGGCGGGCGAAGCCGACCAGGGAGAAGCCCGGGGGCAGCAGCCCGCGGTTCGCCAGGTCGTAGATCGCCGGCAGCAGCTTCTTGCGGGCCAGGTCGCCGGTCACGCCGAACAGCACCAGCACGCACGGCCCCGCCACGCGCGGCAGGCGCTTGTCGCGCGGGTCGCGCAGCGGGTTGGCGTCGATCAGGGCCTCGGTGATGCCGGTGGTCGCGGCGGCGGTGGCCGTGGTGGCCGTGGGCGTCACCTTTCCCCGCGTGCCCGCCGCCGAGGTGGCCGTCGTGCCCGCGACGGCCGCCGGGACACTCTCCTCGGCGTGCGTGGTCTCCCCGCTGTCCGGGGAGTTCTCCTTGCTCATGCGAACCTCCAGCGGCCCATCAGACCTCCCGTGCGGCGGCGAGCAGGCGCGCGACTCCGGCGGCGCGGTCGGTCAGGTGCAGCCGCACGGCGGGGCGCCCGCGGCTGGCCAGTGCGCCCAGGTCGCCCAGTGCCTGGGCGAGCTGGAGCCGTCCCAGGGTGTAGGGCTTGCCGGGGACCTCGACGTCGTTCTCGACGACGCCGGTGATCTGCAGGAACACCCCGTTCTGCGGGCCGCCCTTGTGGTACTGGCCGGTGGAGTGCAGGAAGCGGGGGCCCCAGCCGAAGGTGACCGGTCGCTCGGTGCGGATCGCGAGCATCCCGCGCAGCGTGGCCGGGTCGGCCCCGCTCCACACGTCCGTCATCTCCTCGAACGAGGCGCCCTCGGCGTACGGGGCGTCGAAGGCCGCCTCACGGTCGAGGTAGGCCATCACCGCGAGGTAACCGCGGTCCGGGATCGCCTCCAGCAGCCGGGTGAGCACGTCCGACAGGTCCTTGACGTCCTCGGAGCCGGGGAACTCGCCGTACACCTCCACCGGGCCGTCGACCAGGATCGGCGTGCCGACCGGCAGCTCGGCCTGGTCGAGCAGCTTGGCGGTGTTCTCCTTGGACTCGGCCACGTTCGGCTGGTTGAACGGGTCGATGCCGAGGACGCGGCCCGCGACGGCCGTGGCGTACTCCCAGACGAGGAACTGCGCGCCCAGCGGGCCGACGACGGTCACGACGCCGTCGGTGTCGATCCCGGCGAGCAGCTCGTCGTCGCCGTCACCCGGGTCGGCGCCCACGACGGGCAGGATGCCCTTGCCGGACTTGCCGGTGGACTCGGCGACCAGCTGCTCGATCCAGTCGGGCAGGCCGTTGATCTCCGACAGGCTGTCCTCGATCACGAGCTTGTCGCGCCCGGCGATCGAGGCGGCGCCCAGGGCGGCGCCGAGGTCGAGGCCGGGGTTGCCCTCGGTCCGCGACAGCAGCGGCGCCACCTCGGCCGCGTCGTCGAGCAGCCGCTCGACGTCGGCGCCCGCCAGCGCGCTGGGCACCAGGCCGAACGCCGTCAGGGCGCTGTAGCGGCCACCCACGTTCGGGTCGGCCAGGATCACCTGGTAGCCCGCCTCGCGGGCGCTCAGCTCCAGGGGCGAGCCCGGGTCGGTGACGACGACGATCCGGGTCGCCGGGTCGATCCCGGCGTCGCGGAAGGCCTTCTCGTAGATCCGCCGGTGGCTGTCGGTCTCGACCGTGCCGCCGCTCTTGCTGGCGACGACCAGGATCGTGTTCTCCAGCCGGTCCTCCAGCGCGCGGCGCACCTGGCCGGGGTCGGTGGTGTCGAGCACGGTCAGGGGCACGTCGGCGGAGGCGGTGATGACCTCGGGGGCGAGGGAGGAGCCGCCCATGCCCGCCAGGACCACGTGGTCCAGGCCCTCGGCGCGGGCCCGCTCCACCAGCGCGCCGATCTCGGGGAGCAGCTCCCTGCTCGTCACCGGGAGGTCGAGCCAGCCGAGGCGGACCGCCGCCTCGGCCTGCGCCTCCGGGCCCCACAGGGCGGGGTCCTTGGAGGCCAGGGCCTGGGGAACCCCCTCGGAGGTGAGCTGCCCGACCGTCTCCGCGGCCTGATCGGCGAAGTCGTCCTCGCCGAACGTTACGGACACTGACATGTGTTCCTCACGCCTTCTTCAGCTCGGCGGCGACGGTCGCCAGCAGCTCGTTCCAGGAGGCCTCGAACTTGTCCAGGCCGTCCTCCTCAAGGAACTTCACGACGTCGTCGTAGTCGATGCCGGCCTCCTTGAGCGCGGCCATGGTGTTCCAGGCCTCCTCGTAGGAGGGGCGGATCGTGTCGCCGCCGATCCTGCCATGATCGGCCGTCGCGTCGAGGGTCTTCTCCGGCATCGTGTTGACCGTGCCCGAGGTGACCAGCTCGTCGACGTAGAGGGTGTCGGGGTAGTCGGGGTTCTTGGTCCCGGTGGAGGCCCACAGCGGGCGCTGCGGCCGGGCCCCGGCCGCGGCCAGCGCCTGCCAGCGCGGGGACGCGACGACCTCCTCGAAGGCGGCGAAGGCGAGGCGGGCGTTGGCGAGCGCGGCCTTGCCCTTCAGCGCCAGGGCCTCGGGGGTGCCGGCCTTGTCCAGGCGCTTGTCGATCTCGCCGTCCACGCGGCTGACGAAGAACGAGGCCACCGACTCGATGGCCGACAGGTCGAGGCCGTTCTCCTTGGCCTTCTCCAGGCCGCTCAGCCAGGCGTCCATCACGGCGCGGTAGCGCTCAAGGGAGAAGATCAGCGTGACGTTGACGCTGATGCCCTCGGAGATCGCCTGCGCGATCGCGGGAAGGCCCTCGACGGTGGCGGGGATCTTGATGAACAGGTTGGGCCGGTCGACCAGCCACCACAGCGCGCGCGCCTCGGCGACGGTCTTGTCGGTCTCCCTGGACAGGCGGGGGTCGACCTCGATCGACACCCGGCCGTCCACCTGGCCGGTGGCGTCGTAGACGGGCCTCAGCACGTCGGCGGCCCAGCGGATGTCGTACGTGGTGATGGCCCGCACGGCCTCCTCGACGTCGACACCGCGGATCTTCAGGTCGTGCAGCTGGCCGTCGTAGGCGTCACCCTTGCTCAGCGCCGACGCGAAGATCGTCGGGTTGGAGGTGACACCGACCACGTGCTTGTCGCGGATCAAGGACTGCAGGTTGCCCGTACGCAGGCGCTCGCGGCTGATGTCGTCCAGCCAGATGGAGACGCCCTGCTCGGAGAGCTTCTTCAGGATCTCACTCATGATCAGTTTCCCGTCGTCTCGCCCTTGTCGGCTCCGGTCTTGGCGAGGCTCGCCTTGGCGGCGGCGGCCACGCGCTCGGCGGTCAGCCCGAACTGCTCGTAGAGGGTCTTGTAGGGGGCCGAGGCACCGAAGTGCTCCAGGCCGACCACCACACCCTCGTCTCCCACGAACTCCCGCCAGCCCAGCGCGATTCCCGCCTCCACCGCCACGCGAGCGCGTACCGCCGACGGCAGCACCGTCTGCCGGTAGGCCGCGTCCTGAGCCTGGAACCACTCCACGCACGGCATCGACACGACCCGGGTGGCGATGCCCTCCGCCTCCAGGATCTCGCGGGCCCCGATGGCGATCTCGACCTCGGAGCCGGTACCGATCAGGACCACCGAGGGCTGCCCGTCGGAGGCGTCCCGCAGGATGTAACCGCCGCGGGCGACCTTCTCCGCGTCGCCGGTGCCCTCGTAGACCGGCAGGTTCTGGCGGGTCAGCGCCAGCGCGGCCGGGCGGTCGTTGTGCTCGAGCACGACCTGCCAGGCGGCGGCCGTCTCGTTGGCGTCGGCCGGGCGGACCACGTCGAGGCCGGGGATGGCGCGCAGCGCCCACAGGTGCTCGATGGGCTGGTGCGTCGGGCCGTCCTCGCCCAGGCCGATGGAGTCATGCGTCCACACGTAGGTGACCGGCAGCCTCATCAGCGCCGCCAGCCGCACGGCCGGGCGCATGTAGTCGCTGAACACCAGGAACGTGCCACCGTACGGGCGGGTGCCGCCGTGCAGCGCGATGCCGTTGAGGATCGCCCCCATGCCGTGCTCGCGGATGCCGAAGTGCAGCGTGCGGCCGTAGGGGCCGCCGGGGAACGCCTCGGTCTGGAACTCCTCGGGGATGAAGGACGGCTCGCCCTTCATCGTGGTGTTGTTGGACTCGGCCAGGTCGGCCGAGCCGCCCCACAGCTCGGGCAGCACCGGCGCGAGGGCGCTGAGCACCTCGCCGGAGGCCTTGCGGGTGGCGACGGAGGAGCCGACCTCGAAGGTCGGTAGCGCCTCGGTCCAGCCCGCAGGGAGCCTGCGCACGGAGATGCGGTCGAACTCGGCGGCGCGCTCGGGGTTGGCCTCGCGCCAGCTCTGGTAGAGCTTGTCCCACTCGGCGCGCACGATCCGGCCGCGCGCGACGACCTCGCGGGCGTGCTCCAGCACCTCGGCGGGGACGTCGAAGCTCTTCTCGACGTCGAAGCCCATGACCTTCTTGGTCGCGGCGACCTCGTCGGCGCCCAGCGCCGAGCCGTGGATCTTGCCGGTGTTCTGCTTGTTGGGGGCGGGCCAGCCGATGATCGTGCGCAGCCGGATGAACGACGGCCTGCCGGTCTCGGCGCGGGCGGCCTCCAGGGCCTGGTGCAGCGCCTCGACGTCCTCGACGTAGTCGCCCGTCCGCGTCCAGTCGACGGTCTGGGTGTGCCAGCCGTACGCCTCGTAGCGCGCGACGACGTCCTCGCTCAGCGCGATCCGGGTGTCGTCCTCGATCGAGATGTGGTTGCTGTCGAAGACGACGGTCAGGTTGCCCAGCCTCTGGTGGGCCGCGAGGGCGCTCACCTCGTGGCTGATGCCCTCCTCGATGTCACCCTCGGAGGCGATGCACCAGATGTTGTGGTCGAAGGGGCTCGCGCCCGCTGCGGCGTCCGGGTCGAACAGGCCGCGCTCGCGGCGGGCGGCCATCGCCATGCCGACCGCGTTGCCGATCCCCTGGCCGAGCGGGCCGGTGGTGGTCTCGACGCCGACGGTGTGGCCGTGCTCGGGGTGGGCCGGGGTCAGGCTCTCCCACTGGCGCAGCCCCTTGAGGTCGTCCAGGCTGAGGCCGTAACCCGACAGGAAGAGCTGGATGTAGAGGGTCAGGCTGCTGTGACCCGCGGAAAGGACGAACCGGTCACGGCCCACCCACGAGGGGTCTGACGGGTCGTGCCGCATCACCTGCTGGAACAGCAGGTACGCGGCCGGCGCCAGGCTCATCGCGGTGCCGGGGTGACCCGAGCCCGCCTTCTCTACCGCGTCCATGGCCAGGGCCCGTACGACGTCGACCGCACGGCGGTCCAGGTCGCTCCATTCGAGGGCTGGCACGAGTTCACTGCTCAAGTGCTCGATCTCCGGATCTAGTCGTGTGATGATGGCGCCGGTCTGGTATTTCCCGCCCACACCGGACCCTAACGGGTTCGACCTCGCCACCGTGGCGCAGGTCGATCCAGGGGGGCTAGCGTGACCCGCAGGCGGCGCGCACCCCCTCGCGGGAGTCCCCTCGCGCCGCTTCCGCACCCCGTGCCGGGACCGGCCACCCCTGCAACTACAGTGAGTCCTCAAGGCTGGCTGGTGCCCGCATTCACGGATTCGCTCTAATCAGAGGTTACGCGTTGACCCCGCACGTGCTGGAAGCGCCTTAGATGGTGCTCACCGACAAGCAATCGACGGCCCCGCCCGAGGCGGGCACGGTCCCCGAGGCCGCGCCGCGCTCCTTCGGCGACGTCGTGAAGGCGTACGTCGCCCTCACGAAGCCGCGGATCATCGAGCTGCTGCTGATCACGACGCTACCGGTGATGTTCCTGGCGGCCAAGGGCCTGCCTCCGTTGTGGATCGCCGTCAACACCCTGGTGTTCGGCACCCTGTCGGCGGGCAGCGCGAACGCGCTGAACTGCTACATCGACCGTGACATCGACGCGGCCATGCGCCGCACCCGGCGCCGCCCGCTGGCCCGCGACCTGGTGCCGCCGACGAACGCGCTGATCTTCGGGATCATCCTCGGCGTGTTGTCCACTCTTGGCCTCGGCTTGACGGTGAATTGGCTCGCCGCGGGCCTTTCGCTGGCCGCGAACCTGTTCTACGTGCTCGTCTACTCGATGATCCTCAAGCGGCGGACCTCGCAGAACGTGGTGTGGGGCGGCCTCGCCGGCTGCATGCCGGTGCTGATCGGCTGGGCGGGCGTCACCGGTGGCCTCGACTGGGCACCCGTGGTGCTCTTCGGCGTGGTGTTCTTCTGGACGCCGCCGCACACCTGGACCCTCGCCATGCGCTACAAGGAGGACTACGCGGCGGCGAAGGTCCCCATGCTCCCGGTGGTCGCCACCGAGCGCCGCGTGGTGCTGGAGAGCATCGTCTACACCTGGGCCACGGTGCTCTGCTCGCTGCTGCTGTGGCCGGTGGCCGGGACCACCCTTCTCTACCCCGTCGTGGCCGCCGTCCTCGGCGCCGCCTGCCTGTGGGAGGTCCACCGCCTCCTCGGCCGGGTCAACGCGGGCAAGACCGGTGTCGACCTGCGCCCGATGCGCTTCTTCCACTGGTCCAACGCCTACCTGGCGCTGCTGTTCCTGGCCGTCGCCATCGACTCGATGTTCGTCTGATGTTCGCCTGACGCCCATCTGAGGCCCGTCCGAGTCGTCTCGCACGTACGTTCTCCTCCGGTGCGCCCGTTTCCGCGCCCCGGCCGCGGGGGAGACGTCTCCCGGGGGAACATGTTTTCTTGACCGGCCCGGGGTGGGCCTGGTCGTGGGGAGGATGGTTCGTGGTCTTCGGGAAACCCTGGGAGCCCGATTCCGGCTCCGGCCGCGAGGGCGGCCCATCGCTCGGTATGGTTTCGGGATTCGCGGCGGCCGGGCGGGCCGGCCGGGTTCACCGGGTTCCCCGCGAGGTGCGGCCGGGGTCCGGTGGCAGGGTGCGGTCCGTCAACCTTCGGGCGGCAATCTCCCGGTTCGAGCCGTGGGGTGGGCGCCAACGGTTACGGTGGCCACATGACCGGCCATGACCCCCGCTGGGTGCTCAGGGACCGCCCGTCTGTCGCGCTGATCGCCGGGCTCGTCCTGGCGGGGCTGTGCGCCCTGGTGTCGTTCTCCTTCGACGTGCTGAACGGCGACCCGGTCTACTTCTTCATCGCCCTGGGCCTCGCGCTGGCGCCCGTCCCGGTGCTGCTGGCCGCGGTGCTGGCGCTCGACCGCATCGAGCCCGAGCCGCGCGGCAACCTGCTCTTCGCGTTCGCCTGGGGCGCGGGAGTGGCGGTCCTGGTCGCCGGGGTCATCAACTCCTTCAACCTGCTCTACATCGAGAACACCGCCCAGCTGGGCTACGACTACGCGCGCAATGTCACCGCCACGTTCGGCGCCCCCGTGGTCGAGGAGACGATGAAGGGCCTGGTCCTGCTGGGCCTGCTCAGGTTCAAGCGCGCCGAGCTGGACGGGCCCACCGACGGGATCATCTACGCCAGCATGGTCGGCCTCGGCTTCGCCATGAGCGAGAACGTCAGCTACTACGTGGCCGCGCTCGACGAGCTGGGCGCGCAGGGTCTGGCGGTGACCGTGGTGCTGCGCGGGATCCTCTCCCCGTTCGCGCACCCGCTGTTCACCTCCATGATCGGTGTCGCGGTGGCCTACGCGGCGCAGCGCCGGGGACCGGGGCGGATCTTCGTCATCGCCGCCGGATGGATCGGCGCGATGCTGCTGCACGGCATCTGGAACGGCTTCGCCTCCTACGTCGGCATCGGCGGCCTGGCTGTCGCCTACCTGCTGCTGATGACCGTGCTGTTCGTGCTGATCTGGATCATCTTCCGCGACCGCAAGCGCATCATCGCGCTCATCCAGACCTACCTGCCCGCCTACTGGGCGACGGGGCTGGTGTCCTCGGGCGACGTCGCGATGCTCTCGTCCCTGCCCAGCCGCCGCCAGGCCCGGCAGTGGGCCAGAAAGCACGGGGGCAGGCCGGCCCTGCGGGCGATGAGCGACTACCAGCTCGCGGCCACCGAGCTCGGCCTGCTCCACGAGCGGGCCAGGGGCCACGTGATCGACGAGCGCACGTTCAACGAGGAGCAGCGGGCGCTGCTGGAGTGCATGGCCGGTGCCCGCGCCCAGTTCCCCGCGCCGCCCGCCGCCGGGAACGCTCCGGCGGGCCACGCCTTCGGCGGCCCGTCCCATCCGCAGGGCGGCTCCGCCGGTCAGCCCGGAGGTGGTCCCGGTCATCCGCCGCAGGACGGGGCGTTTCGCCTGTAGGGCGGCCCCGGCCGGTCGCGGCGGGGTTCACCCCAGCCGGAGCGCGGTCTCCAGGGTGGTCTCGCGTGGTCCGGGGAAGACGGGCCGCGAGTCGAGGAGCACGGAGTCGACGAGCCCCTTCGCCGAGGCGAGGAACTCGCGGGCCGCGAGGCCGTAGGTGGACACCCAGCGCTTGGACGAGTCGTCGCCCACGCCGAAGGCGTCGATGCCCGCCGTGCGGCACAGGGTGACCGCCCTGGGCAGGTGGAACACCTGGGTGACCACGGTGACCTTGGTGGCGCCGAACACGGTCCGGGCCCGCACGCACGAGTCCCAGGTGTCGAAGCCCGCGTAGTCCAGGACCAGCGCCCCGGCCGGTACGCCGCTCGCCAGCAGATAGTCGCGCATCACGGTCGGCTCGTCGTAGTCCGCGCGGCTGTTGTCGCCGGAGAGCAGGATCGCCTCGACCTTTCCGGCCCGGTAGAGCTGCGCGGAGATGTCCAGCCGCCTGGCCAGCATGGGGCTGGGGGAGCTCCCGACGACGCCCGCCCCCAGCACCAGCGCCACCGGGGCCTCGGGAACCCCGGCCACCCAGCCGGGGGAGGAGTCGGCGACCGCCCGGTGCCCGGAGCTGGCCAGCCAGGCCCAGGTGATCGGGGCGATGGCCAGGACGCTCAGCAGCACGGTCCACTGGTAGCAACGCCGCATGATCGTGCGTGACAACGACATCCGATCATTGTCCAGCCGTACCGGGACCGCGTCGAGTGCGGGCGGCGGCGTACGGGGGCGTACGGGTGGTGTGTACGGGCGGCTCGGACGCGGACGGTGGTGTGCGGGTGATGTACGGGCGGCGGTGTGCGGGGCGGCTCAGACGCGGACGGCGTCGAGCTCGCCGGTGACCGCCTCCGAGGCGTCCCCCGGCCCGCGCGGGCCGGTCGCGAACACCACCCGCAGCGCGCAGACCCAGACCAGGGTCGCGCCGAGCACGTGGAGGTTGACCAGGGCCGCGGGCACGCCCAGGAAGTACTGGACGTATCCGAGGACCCCCTGCGCCGCCTCCACGCACAGCAGCGTCCAGGCGGCCCGCCGGGCGTACCCGGGCGCGTCGGTGACGTGCAGCGCGAACGCCAGCGCGAAGGTGAGGCCGACGACGACGTAGGCGACGTCGGCGTGGATCCTCGCCACGGTCTCGATGTCGAAGCCGAACCGGGAGGCCATCTCGTCCCCGGAGTGCGGCCCGGTGCCGGTCACCACCACGCCCACGACGAGCAGGACGAACACGGCGGCGACGAGCGCGAAGGCGAGCGTGCGGACGGTGCGGTGGACCCGCTGCCGGGGCGGGGTCTCGTCCCGGCCCCCGCTTTCGGCCTCGCCGGTGCGGGCGTACAGCGCGTACGCCGCGGCGATCATGCCGATGGAGACCAGGAAGTGCACGCTCACGGTGACCGGGTTGAGCGCGCTGCGCACGACCAGGCCGCCCCAGAGCCCCTGGAAGGCCACGCCGATCGGCTGCAGCCAGGCCAGCCTGACCAGGCCGGGGTGGCGGGACGGCAGCCGCAGGGCGGCGATCAGGCAGGCCACGCCGACGGCCAGCACCAGGAAGGTCAGCATCCGGTTGCCGAACTCGATCGCCATGTTCAGCGGCGAGATCTCGGAGTGGGCCACCGGGACGAAGCTCTCCGGCGTGCACCGGGGCCAGGTGGGGCAGCCCAGGCCCGACCCGCTGACCCGCACCGCGGCACCCGTCACCGTGATCCCGACGTTGACGACGACCGCCGCCAGCGCCCAGCGGCGCAGGGCGGGCAAGGTCGGCGGCCCCACGATCCGCGCCGACTTCAGGGCATGCCGGCGGGCCTGGTCAAGGAGGTGGTTCACGGCTCACATGCTAGGCGGCGAGGTGCGCGGTCCCGCCTCGGACCCCGGGTACCGGCGGCTGGTGCGGGCGCCCGCCACGGGACGGCGTGTCCCGCGGGCCCGTGGGTAGGGGTGGGCGTGAGCCGAGGGTACGTCTGTGATGTCCGTTTTGGTGCATTGATCCGTCAAAAGGTATGTGACATAGTACTGCCGAGCCCGAGGCGCGGGAGCGAGGTGAGACATGCCGGACGTCGTGGTCGTCGGCGCCGGGGTCGTCGGTGCCGCCTGCGCCTACTACGCCGCCCGCGCCGGGCTGGACGTCGTGGTCGTCGACCGGGGGGCGGTGGCGGGCGGTACGACGGGCGCGGGCGAGGGCAACATCCTGGTCTCCGACAAGGAACCGGGACCCGAACTCGACCTGGCGCTGCTCTCCAACCGGCTCTGGCGAGACCTGGCCGGGGCTGACGGGCCTGACGGTGCTGACGGGGGGTTCGAGTTCGAGGCCAAGGGCGGCCTGGTGGTCGCCGAGACGGACGAGATCCTGGAGGCGCTCACCGACCTGGCGGGTGAACAGGACGTCGAGCACGTCCCCGTCGCCCCGGGGGAACTCGGCGACTACGAGCCCCACCTGGCCACGGGGCTCGCCGGAGGCGTGTTCTACCCGCAAGACGCCCAGGTCCAGCCCATGCTGGCGGCGGCCAGGCTCATCCGGAGGGGCGCCGAGCGGTTCGGCCACGGCGCCCTGATGCTGCGTACCGGCGTCACGGTGACCGGCTTCCTCCGCGACGGCGACCGGGTCACCGGCGTCACCACCGACCAGGGGGACATCCTCGCCGGAGCCGTCGTCAACGCCGCGGGCACCTGGGGCGGCGAGATCGCCGCGCTGGCCGGTGTACACGTCCCGATCCTGCCCAGGCGCGGCTTCATCCTCGTCACCGAGCCTCTCGCCGGGCCGCTGATCAGGCACAAGGTCTACACCGCCGCCTACGTCACCGCGGTGGCCAGCGACTCGGAGGGGCTGGAGACGTCCGCCGTCGTGGAGAGCACCCCGTCGGGGCCGGTGCTCATCGGCGCCAGCCGCGAGCGGGTCGGCTTCGACCGCACGGTCTCCGTCCCGGTCCTCGAACGTCTCGCCCGCCAGGCCGTGGAGCTCTTCCCCGCCCTGGCGGCGTACCGGGCGATCCGCGCCTACTGCGGCTTCCGCCCCTACTGTCCCGACCACCTCCCGGTGATCGGGGAGGATCCCCGGGCACCCGGGCTCTACCACGCCTGCGGACACGAGGGGGCGGGCATCGGCCTGGCCCCGGCCACCGGCCACCTGATCGCCCGGCTCCTGGCCGGTCTCCGCCCAGACCTGGACCTCACTCCCTTCCGCCCGGACCGCTTCACCCGGGAGGCCTCGTGACCCGCTTCGTGACCCGCTCCGTGATCTGTGCCCCGGGCCGGAATCGGTGGCTTGCCCGCGGGGGTGTCCGATGAGGGATCCGTACCGCCTGGTGGGGGCGCGGCCCGAGCCGGGATTCGAGATCAGCGTGGACGGCGCTCCCGTCCCGGTGGTCCCCGGCCAGACCGTCGGCGCCGCCATGCACGGCGCGGGCGTGCGCTCCTGGCGCACCACCAGGTTCGGCGGGCGCCCGCGCGGGCTGTTCTGCGGCATCGGGGTCTGTTTCGACTGCCTGGTCACGATCAACGGGACCCCGTCCCTGCGCGCCTGCCTGACCGAGGCGCTCCCGGGAGACCTGGTGACGACCGGCGGCCCCTCGGCCCCGGCCCAGGGCCCGCCGGAGCACGAGGCCGGAGCCGGGCCGGACGAGCGGGCGGACGGCGATCCGGCCGCCCCGGGCGCGCATGACCCTCGTGATCTCGGCCCCTCCGGTACGGAGAGGGACGCCCTGGGCGCGTACGCTCCTCGTGATCTCGGCCCTTCCGGTACGGAGGGGGACGTCCCGGGCACGCGCACGCCTCGCGATCCCGGCGTCTCCGGCACGGAGGCGCCGGGGGTGAGCGGCCGATGACGCGGATTCACGATCTCGCCGTCGTCGGCGCGGGCCCCGCGGGGGTCGCGGGCGCGCTCACCGCCGCCCTGGCCGGGCTGGACGTCGTGCTGGTCGACGGTGCCGCCAGGCCGGGCGGCCAGTACTTCCGCCACCCCGCCGAGGGGTTCCACGCCGCGCGGCCCGGTGCGCTCCACCACGGCCTCGGCAGGTTCACCCGCCAGTGGGAGACGCTCCGCGAGCGCGCCGAGGTGCTGATGCGCCACCGGGTCTGGGCGGTCGAGCGCGTGGACGGGGCGATCACCCTACGGTGCCTGGAGGGAGACCGCGAGGAGCGGCCCCGCACGGTGACCGCGCGCGGGCTGCTGATCGCCACCGGCGCGCACGACCGGCCGCTCCCGTTCCCCGGCTGGGACCTGCCGGGGGTGCTCACCGCGGGCGGCGCGCAGGCGCTGCTCAAGGGCGACCTGGTCCTCGCGGGCAGCAGGGTCGTGGTCGCGGGTACCGGCCCGTTCCTGCTCCCCGTCGCCGCGGGCCTGGCGGACGCGGGGGCCCGGGTGCTCGGCGTCCACGAGGCCAACCGCCGGTTCGGGCTCGCCAGGCACCCGCTGCTCGCCGCGGGACGGGCCGGGGAGGCCCTGGGATACGGAGCGCGCCTGGCCCGGCACCGGATTCCCTACCGCGGCCGCGAGGCGGTGATCGCCGCGCACGGCGACACCGCGCTGACCCATGTCACCGTGGCGAGCCTGGACGGCGACTGGCGGCCGCTCTCGACGAGGACCGTCGAGTGCGACACCCTCGCCTGCGGCTACGGGTTCGTCCCCCAGCTCGACCTGCCGGTCCAGCTGGACTGCGCCACCCGCCGCGACCACGACGGCAGCCCGGTCGTCGCGGTGGACGCGGGCATGCGCACCAGCGTGCCCGGCGTCTATGCGGCGGGGGAGTCCACCGGTGTCGGCGGGGCGCCGCTCGCCGAGGTGGAGGGGCGCCTCGCGGGCCGGTCCGCCGCCGCCGACCTGGGCCGCCCGGTGCCGCCCGACCCGGCCCTGTCCCGGCGCGGGGACCGGCTCGCCGCCTTCGCGCGAGCCCTGCTGGAGGCCTACCCGGTACGGCCCGGCTGGCAGGACTGGCTCCGCGACGACACGCTCGTGTGCCGCTGCGAGGAGGTGCCCCTGTCGGCCGTACGTGAGGCCCAGGCGATGGGGGCCGTCGACGCGCGCTCCGTCAAGCTCCTGGCGCGCCCGGGGATGGGGTGGTGCCAGGGCAGGATGTGCGGCTACGCGGTCGCGTGCCTCGCCGGTGAGGACCCCGCGCCGCCCCGGCGCCCGATCGCCCAGCCCGTCAGGCTCGGCGACCTCGCCGCGCGGTCACGGGCCTCTTCGGAGCCTGGCGGGCCGGGGATTTCACTGGACCCGGACCGTGCGGGAGCTCGTCCGGAGCCACGCCCGGACCGTACGGGACCTCCCTCGGACCCGCGCCCGGATCGTAAGGAAGCTCCCACGGACCCGGCCGTCCACCGGCTGGAAACCCCCTCGGAAGGATGAACCATGACGACCCCCGTGAAGCCCTGGCACGGTGTGACGGTGGCCACCGCGCTGCCCCTGGGCGCGGATCTCTCCGTCGACCTGGACGGCTACGCCGAGCACTGCCGGTGGCTGGTCGCCTCCGGGTGCGACGGCGTCGTGCCGAACGGATCGCTGGGCGAGTACCAGACGCTGACCCCCGAGGAGCGGGCCTCGGTCGTGGAGACGGCGGTCGCGGCCGTCGGCGGCGACCGCGTCATGCCCGGTGTCGCCGCCTATGGCGCCCTGGAGGCCCGGCGCTGGGCGGAGCAGGCCGGTGAGGCCGGGTGCCGCGCGGTGATGCTGCTCCCGCCGAACGCCTACCGCGCCGACGACAGGACCGTGGTGGAGCACTACCGCGAGGTGGCCCGCGCCGGTCTGCCGGTGGTGGCCTACAACAACCCCTTCGACACCCGGGTGGACCTCACCCCCCGGCTGCTGGCCACCCTCCACGCCGAGGGCCTGATCGCCGGGGTCAAGGAGTTCAGCGGAGACGTCCGCCGGATCTACGAGATCGCCGAGCTCGCCCCCGGCCTGGACGTGCTGGCCGGGGCCGACGACGTACTGCTGGAGCTGGTCACCGCCGGGGCGGTCGGCTGGGTGGCCGGATTCCCCAACGCGCTGCCCGAGTCGACCGTGGCCCTGTACCGGGCGGCCGTGGCGGGGGACACGGCCACCGCGCTGCCGCTCTACCGCGCGCTGCACCCGCTGCTTCGCTGGGACTCCAGGCCGGTGTTCGTCCAGGCCATCAAGCTCTCCATGGACCTGGCCGGGCGCAACGGCGGCCCGTGCCGCCCGCCCAGGCTCGGCCTCGACCCCGAGCAGGAGGCCGCCGTACGCGCCGCCACGGAGAAGGCCCTGGCCGAGGGCCTGCGGTAGACCCCGCCCCGTACCCTTTTCCGCGAGGAGAGTCGATGAGAACGAAGAGGATCTTCCACGCGGTGGACTCCCACACCGAGGGCATGCCCACCCGAGTGATCACCGGGGGAGTGGGGGTCATCCCCGGCTCGACCATGGCCAAGCGCCGCGAGCACTTCCTGGCCGAGATGGACCACGTCCGCACCCTGCTCATGTACGAGCCGCGCGGCCACTCGGCGATGAGCGGGGCCATCCTGCAACCGCCCACCAGGCCCGACGCCGACTACGGCGTGCTCTACATCGAGGTCTCCGGCTGCCTGCCCATGTGCGGGCACGGCACCATCGGCGTGGCCACCGTCCTCGTCGAGACCGGGATGGTCGAGGTCGCCGAGCCGGTCACCACCATCCGGCTGGACACCCCGGCAGGCCTGGTCGTCGCCGAGGTACGGGTCGAGGACGGCGCCGCCACGGAGGTGACCATCACCAACGTGCCCTCCTTCAGCGCGGGGTTGGACCGCGTGGTCAAGGTGCCCGGCGTCGGGGAGGTCGTCTACGACCTCGCCTACGGCGGCAACTACTACGCGATCCTGCCCATCGAGTCCGTGGACCTGCCGTTCGAGCGCTCGCACA
This sequence comes from Streptosporangium sp. G11, assembly GCF_051192615.1. NCBI lineage: Bacteria > Bacillati > Actinomycetota > Actinomycetes > Streptosporangiales > Streptosporangiaceae > Streptosporangium > Streptosporangium sp. G11. Next base: position 29,276 of record NZ_JBPJUQ010000032.1, on the reverse strand, counting down.
AGCAGCGGATCCTCGACACGGGCCTGGCGATCATGGAGGCGATCAACGAGCGGGACGAGCCCGTCCATCCGCTGGACCCGGGCATCCGGGGCTGCCACCACGTGCAGTTCACCGCGCCCGGCGCGGGCGCCGGGCACTCGCGGCACGCGATGGCGATCCACCCCGGCTGGTTCGACCGCTCGCCGTGCGGCACCGGCACCAGCGCCCGGATGGCCCAGCTGCACGCCAGGGGGGAGCTTCCCCTGGACACCGCCTTCGTGAACGAGTCGTTCATCGGTACCCGCTTCGTCGGGCGGCTCACGGGGGAGACGGAGGTGGCGGGCCTGCCCGCGGTGGTCCCGGCCATCACCGGGCGGGCGTGGGTCACCGGCACCGCCCAGTATTTCCTCGACCCCCGCGATCCGTTCCCGGCAGGTTTTCTCCTCTGACGTCCTCGGGCCTTCTCCGACCTTCTCTGGCCTTTTCGGGCCTGCTCCTGCCCCCGGCCCGCTCGCCCCCGGCCCGCCGGCCGGGGGCGTTTTCCCGCGGGGGCCGTACGACGACCGTTATTCCCGGCCCCCGGAGCCCTCGCCGGGTACCGCTACCGGCGCCATCCGCTCCCGTTCCGAGCTGCGAATACACCGCCGTACCCGGAGCGGTCCCCGATGGGTCGCGCCTCGCCAGGGGAAACGACGTATTAACGTTAACGGTCTTGTTTCGGCCCTTGACGTGTACTTACATTGCACGTGCAATATCACACATCACCAGATGTGAGGAGCCGCACATGCGCGCCACCCCCCTGAAATGCTTCACGTCGCTGGCCGTTCTCGGTCTCCTGGTCACCGGATGTGGCCAGGGGCTGCTCGGTGACGGCGGCGGAGGCCAGACGGCCGCCGCGAAGGACGAGCCGATCGTCCTCGGCATGCTGATCCCGCAGTCGGGCAGCGAGGCCGCCATCGGTCCCTACATGAGCAACGCGGCGCAGCTCGCGATCGACGAGATCAACGCCAAGGGCGGTGTGCTCGGCCGCAAGCTGGAGCTGAAGACCGCCGACGACGCCTGCGACGCCCAGTCCGCGGCGGCGGGCGCCAACAAGCTGGTCACCGAGGGGGTCGACGTCTCCGTGGGCGGCTACTGCTCCGGTGCGACGCTACCCACCCTGCCGATCTTCGGCAAGGCCGGGATCCCGATGATCATCCCGGCCGCCAACTCCCAGGAACTGGTCGACCAGAAGCTCAAGCACGTCTTCCTGATCAACGGCACGGGCTCCCAGCAGGCCGCGGCCGCGGAGAAGTGGATCACCAAGCAGGGCTCCAAGAGCGTCGCGCTCATGCACGACAACACCAGTTACTCCAAGGACATCGCGCTGCGTACCCAGGCCCTCCTGGAGGCCCCGGGCGGAGCCGAGGCCGTGATCACCGAGGCGGTCACCCCGAAGGAGAGCGACTACAGCGCCAACATCACCAACGTGCTGGCCAAGAAGCCCGACTTCGTCTACTGGACCGGCTACTTCCAGGAGGGCGGCCTGATCGCGCGCCAGCTCCGGCAGGCCGGATACAAGGACTCCATCATGGTCGGCGACGGCTCGGTCTCCCCCAAGCTGATCGAGATCGCCGGAGACGAGGCCGCCGAGGGCCTGTACGCCACGATGACCCAGACGCCCGACACCCTCCAGGGCGCCGAGGGCTGGATCGAGGCCTACAAGAAGAAGTACGCCTCCGAGCCGGGCCCGTACTCCAACCAGGCCTACGACGCGGTGCGGCTGGCCGCCGAGGCGGTCACCAAGGCGGGCGCCACCGACGGCGACAAGGTCATCGCGGCGCTTGAGGCGATCGACGGCTTCTCGATGTTCTCCGGGCCGCTGAAGTTCACCCCCGAGCACACCCTGGCCAACGGCGGCTTCCAGATCCTCGTCGTCAAGGACGACAAGTTCGCCCTGCAGGACGCCCTCAAGTGACGCAGCTCGTCTGGAACGGGCTGTTCGTCGGCTCGTTCTACGCCCTGGTCGCCCTGGGGTACAGCATGGTCTACGGGATCATCAAGCTGCTCAACTTCGCCCACGGTGACCTGTACATGCTCGGCGCGTTCGCCGGTTTCGCCATCCTCGGCGCGTTCGGCGGCGTGTCCTCCTCGATGGCCCTGCCGCTGCTGCTCGCGGTGCTCCTGGTGACCATGGTCGTCACCGGCCTGGCCGGGGTGGCGCTGGAGCGGATCGCCTACCGCCCGCTGCGCCGAGCCCCGCGACTGTCCCTGCTGATCACCGCGGTCGGGGCCTCCTTCGCCCTGGAGTACGGGATGCGCGCGGCGGCCGGGGCCGACCCGCGGGTCTACCCGGTGCGGCTGGGCGGCACCTCGCTGGAGATCCTCGGGGCCCGGCTCACCGTGCAGCAGGTCGTCCTGGTGGGCGTGGCGGTGCTCCTCATGGCCGGGCTCAACCTGCTGGTCACCCGCACCCGCGAGGGCCGGGCCATGCGGGCCATCGCGCTGGACCCGCGCACCAGCGCGCTGATGGGCATCGACGTCAACGCGGTGATCTCCCGCACCTTCTTCATCGGCTCGGCGCTGGCGGGGGCCGCGGGCGTGATGGCCGGGGCGTACTACGGGAAGATCGACTTCTTGATGGGCTTCCTGATCGGGCTCAAGGCCTTCACGGCGGCCGTCATCGGAGGCATCGGCAACATCCCCGGCACGATGCTCGGCGGGCTGCTGCTCGGGCTGCTGGAGTCGTTCGGCACGTTCTGGCTGGGCGGCGAGTGGCGCGACGTGTTCGCCTTCGGGGTGCTGATCCTGTTCCTCACGGTGCGGCCCACTGGCCTGCTCGGCGAGCGCGTCACGGAGCGCGTATGACCGGCGCCACCGGGCCCACCGGGCCCGCAGGGAACGCGGGGTCCTCCGTGAAGAGGGTCCGTCGCCTCGGCACGGACAGGCCGCCCAGCCGGGCGTCGAAGCTGATGCAGAACCGCTGGGCCGGGCTCGCCGGGCTGCTGATCGCGCTGCTGGCCCCCTTCGTCAACGCCACGCCGTACGCGCTGTCGGTCATGACCAGCGCGGCCATCGCCGTGATGCTCGCCGCGGGGCTGAACATCGTGGTCGGCTACTGCGGCCTGCTCGACCTGGGCTACGTCGCCTTCTTCGCGGTCGGCGCCTACACCAGCGGCGTGCTGGCCACCCGCTTCGACCTGCCGCTGCTGGCCACGGTGCCCGCCGTGCTCGTGGTCACGGTCGTCGCCGGGATCGTCATCGGCGCCCCCACCCTGCGACTGCGCAGCGACTACCTCGCCATCGTGACCCTCGGTTTCGGCGAGATCATCCGGATCACCGCCAACAACCTGGACGTCACCGGCGGCCCCTCGGGCATCTACGGCATCCCGCATCTGGTCGAGAGTCCCGCGGCCTTCTACTACGTCACCGTGGCCGTCGTCTCGCTGGCCGTCCTCGGCGCGGCGCGGCTGGGCCGCTCCCGCCTGGGCCGGGCCTGGCGCTTCGTCCGCGAGGACGAGGACGCCGCCGAGGCGATGGGCGTGCACACCTACCGGGTCAAGCTCGCCGCCTACATCGCAGGGGCGGTCTGGGGCGGCCTGGCCGGGGTGTTGTTCGCCGCGCAGCTGTCGGCCATCTCACCGGGCAGTTTCACCTTCCTGTCGTCGGCGCTGGTGCTCATGGCCGTGGTCCTGGGCGGCATGGGCTCGGTGCCCGGCGTCGTCGTCGGCGCCGTCGTGATCAGCATCCTGCCGGAGATCCTGCGCGACCTCGCCGACTACCGGTTCTTCCTGTTCGGCGTACTCCTCATCGCCTTCATGCTCCTGCGACCGCAGGGGATCTGGCCGGCCCGTTCCAAGGAGGTTCCGTGAGCCTGCTGAGCGTGACCGACCTGCGCCTGACCTTCGGCGGTCTGGTGGCCATCGACGGCCTGTCGTTCTCGGTGGACGAGGCGGAGATCGTCTCCGTGATCGGTCCCAACGGAGCGGGCAAGACGTCGGCCTTCAACTGCGTCACCGGCTTCTACCGGCCGACCTCGGGCCGGATCACCCTGCGCGGCAGGGACCTGCCGGGGTTGCGGCCCTCGGCCATCGCGGGCCTGGGCGTCGCGCGGACCTTCCAGAACCTGCGCCTGTTCGGCGAGCTGTCGGTCCTGGACAACGTGCGCGCCGGATCGCACCTGTGGCTGCGTCAGAGCGTCCTGGACGCCCTGCTGCACACGCCGCGCTACCGGCGCTCCGAGCGCGAGTGCACCGAGCAGGCCCACCACTGGCTGGACTTCGTCGGCCTGCGCGGCGACCGGTACGGGCAGGCCAGAAACCTTCCCTACGGCGAGCAGCGCCGTACGGAGATCGCCCGTGCCCTGGCCCGCCGCCCCGACCTGTTGCTGCTGGACGAGCCCGCGGCCGGGCTCAACCACGGCGAGAAGGCCGAGATGCTGGACCTGATCCGGCGCATCCAGGCGCTGGGGGTGGCCATCGTGCTCATCGAGCACGACATGGGCCTGGTGATGGAGGTCTCCGAGCGCGTGGTCGTGCTCAACTTCGGCAGGGAGATCGCCGACGGCCGCCCCGAGGACGTCCGGCGCGACCCGGCCGTCATCGAGGCCTACCTCGGTGGTGACACCACCGCCGCGAGGGACGAGCCCGGCGGGACCGCGACGGCGCGGAAAGGCGACGCGGCGCAAGACGGCGCCGGCGAGGAGACGGCGGAGAAAGACCGCGCGAGACGAGACGGCGCAGGCGAGGAGACGGCCGGGAAAGACGGCGCAGGACAAGACGGCGCCGGGAAAGAGACCACGGCCGGGGGAGACGCCAATGCTTGACATCGACGGGCTGGACGTCCACTACGGCGGCGTACACGCCCTGCGCGGGCTGTCCCTCGGCGTCGCCGAGGGGGAGATCGTCGCCCTGCTGGGCAACAACGGCGCGGGCAAGACCACCACGCTGTCCGCGGTCTCCGGGCTGCTGCGGCCCAGCGGCGGCAGGGTGGTCTTCGACGGGAAGGAGATCACCAGGGAGAAGCCGCACAAAATCACCGCGCGCGGCCTGGTGCACGTCCCGGAGGGCCGCAGGATCTTCAGCACGCTCAGCGTCCACGAGAACCTCCAGCTGGGCGGCTACCTGGTCCGCGACCAGGCGGAGGTCCGCGCGCGGATCGAGCGCGTCTACGAGTTGCTGCCTCGCCTGGCCGAGCGGCGCGCACAGCAGGGCGGCACGCTGTCGGGCGGCGAGCAGCAGATGCTCGCCATCGGCAGGGCACTGGTCACCGGGCCCCGGCTGCTGCTGCTCGACGAGCCGTCCATGGGCCTGGCGCCCCTGGTGGTCGCCTCGGTCATGGAGCTCATCGCGGGCATCAACGCCCAGGGCACCTCGGTGCTGCTCGTCGAGCAGAACGCCGTCGCCGCCCTCGGGATCGCGCACCGCGGGTACGTGATCGAGAACGGCGAGTGCGTCCTCGACGGGCCCGCCGCCGAGCTCCGCCGTGACCCCCGGGTGGTCGAGGCCTATCTCGGCGGAGCCGGGGGGAGCGAGCGGAGATGATCGGCGGACCCGTCACCGGCGCCGTGTCCCCGGGATCGGACCCCGGGTGTCCGGGGGGTCGCGCATGGCCTGGGAGGATATGGGGGTGGCGGGTTCCGCCGATCAGGCGTGGACGCGAGCGACACGAGAGGCTCCGGTATGGCTTCTAGGGCGGACGGCCGGCTCGATCTGCCGGCCGTGAGCGAGCGGCAGAGCCTGCGGGAGCAGGTGGCCCACGCGCTCAGGGCGGCCCTGATCACCGGCGAGATGAGGCCCGGCATGGTCTACTCCGCACCGGTCCTCGCCGCCCAGTTCGGGGTCTCGGCGACCCCGGTGCGCGAGGCCATGCTCGACCTGGCCAAGGAGGGCCTGGTCGAGGCGGTGCGCAACAAGGGCTTCCGGGTCACCGAGCTGTCCGACCGTGATCTGGACGAGCTGACCGAGATCCGCAGGCTCATCGAGGTGCCCACGGTGGCCCAGCTGGCCGACGCCGGGCGCGCGCCGAGCTTCGAGACACTGCGCCCGCTGGCCCAGGCGATCGTCGACGCCGCCGAGCGCGGCGACCTGCTCGCGTACGTCGACGCCGACATCCGCTTCCACCTGGACCTGCTCGCCCTGGCGGGCAACGCCCACCTCGTGGAGGTGGTCCGCGACCTGCGCAACCGGGCCCGCCTGTACGGTCTGTCCTCCCTGCACCGGCGGGGCACCCTCGCCGACTCAGCCCGCGAGCACCTCACGCTGCTCGAGCTGCTCTCCGCGGGCGACGCGAGCGGTGCCGAGCGGCTGATGCGCGACCACATCCGGCACGTCCGCGGCATCTGGGCCAGCCGGCCCGAGGAGTAGCGCGGCCTGACGGCCCGCGCGCGACGGGCCGGCCGTGCCGCGACGGCCCGGCAGGCGGGCCGCCGGTGCCCCGGGGCGCGGGGCGCGGGGACGGGGTCAGCGGGCGCTTCGGGTGGCGCCGACGCTGGCGATGACCACGCAGCCGATGGCGGCCCACTCCCGCACCTGGAGCACCTCGCCCAGCACCAGCAGCCCGACCATCGCGGCCACCGCGGGCTCCAGGCTCATCAGGATGCCGAAGACCCGCTTGGGCATCCTGCGCAGCGCCTCCAGCTCGATCGAGTAGGGGATGACCGACGACAGCAGCCCCACCCCGAGCCCGATCAGCAGCAGTTCGGGCTGGAGCAGGTCGGTGCCGCCGGAGGCGATCCCGACGGGGGCGACCAGGACACAGGAGACGATCATCGCCAGGGCGAGGCCGCTCGTCCCGGGGAAACGGCGGCCGACCGAGGCCGACAGCAGGATGTAGCCGGCCCAGCAGGCCGCCGCCACCAGGGCGAAGGCGATCCCGGCCCAGCTGATCCTGGACGCCCCCGCGCCCCAGGGAGCCAGCAGCAGCACACCCGACCCGGCGAGCACGACCCAGAGCAGGTCGAGGCGGCGGCGCGAGGCCGCCACCGCGACGCCGAGCGGGCCGAGGAACTCGATCGCCACCGCGATGCCCATGGGCAGCCGGGCCAGCGCCTCGTAGAACGACAGGTTCATCACGCCCAGCGTCACGCCGAACGCCACCCCGGCCCCGATGTCCGCCCGGGACAGCCCGCGCAACCGGGGACGGACGACCAGCCCCATGATCAGCGCACCTGTCGCGATCCGCAGGAACACCACGGCGCTCGGCGGCAGCTGGGAGAACAGATCCTTCGCGAAGCCCGCGCCCACCTGCACCGACAGGATGGCCAGCATCACCAGCCCTGACGGCGGGATGGCGTCGGAGGCCGCCTTCAGCAGCGCTCCGGGCCTGGGCAGCCCCGGCTTGTACGGCTCGGCGGGCCCGTGCAGGGCTTCGGCGGTCACGACTCTCCTCATGCCAGGTGCAAAGCAGCACATGACACATTACTTATCGGGACTCTCATTTTCAGCGGCGTCCGCGATGCGAGACGGCCCTGCGAAACGGTCCCGCGGGATCCGGCGGTCCCGAGAGAGGGGCCGCTCCGGCGGAGGGGACGGCTCCTTCCCACGGCGGCCCGGTCCCCTCCGCCGGAAGGAGCGCCCTGCCGTCTATCCGGCGTCCGGCGCCGGATCGCGGGTGTAGAGCGCCACGGTCATGCCGGGCACGCGGCCCGTCCGCCACGCCTTGACCCGGACGAATCCCTCCTTGAGGAGGGTGGTGACCCGGCCGACGCGCGAGGCCGCCTCGGATCCGCCCCGCCAGACCACCCAGACCCGCTCGCGCCCGGCCACGGCGGCGGCCACGTCGGAGCGCTCCGGGTAGCCGAAGGAGTCGGGCAGGGGGTCGGGCCCGGCGAGCAGCACGTCGTCGGGCAGCCCCCTCCCGCCGTGTCGCGTCTCGTCGTAGTAGAGAAACCCCTCGCGCAGGGAGGAGCGCCCGTAGACGAGGGCGTCGCCGGGCCGGGACTCGCTCGCGAGGATCCGTACCGCCCGGGGGAAGTTCTCGTGGTGCCCGTCCTCCCTGCGGAAGTCCAGGTGGCCGGGGACCCCGGCCGCCAGGACGCCCGCCAGCGCGAGCCCGGCGGGCAGGCGGGGCAGCGCGGCGAGCGCGAGCCCGGCCAGCAGCGCGTACGCGGGCACCGTCGCGAACAGGTAGCGGTCGACGTAGACCGGCGAGACCAGGTGGGACAGGGCGAACAGCAGCAGGGGCGGCAGGAGCGCCCAGGCGCCCAGCAGGACGATCCAGAGCCGGTCGGCGCCGTGCCGCCCGCGCAGGAACGGGGCGGCCGCCGCGACGGCCAGGACCACGCACCCCGCCAGGGCGGTGCCCCCGGCCATCTTGGGCAGCGCCAGGAACACGTCGGGCCCCGGCATGGTGATCCAGCTGATCGCGTGCCGCTCGGCGAAGCCGACCGCCGCCCAGACGGCCCCCGGGACACACCCCACGGCCATGCAGGCCAGCACCCTGGGCAGGACGCCCCGCCCGTACAGCCCGATCGCGAGCAGGTGCGCGGCCATCACGAGCAGCGCGAACACCTGCGTGCAGCCCAGCAGCGCGACGGCGGCCGCGTACCTCCACCAGGCGCCGCGCCGTCCGGGCTCCTCGATCGCCCGGTACAGCGCCCAGGTGGCCAGGACCGCGGCGGCGGCGGCGAACGCGTAGGAGCGGATGTTCTGCCCGTGGTAGGAGACCGAGGGCAGGAAGGTGTAGACGGCGGCGGCGGCCAGTCCGGCGGGCTGCGAGCTCAGCCGGCGTCCCAGGTCGGCGATGAGCGCGGTGGCCGCGCCCGTCGCGAGCGCCGAGGGCAGGCGCATCCACCACTCGGCCTCCCCGAACTGGAGCCACAGGTGCATGAACCCGTAGTAGGGCAGGAAGTGCCCGTCGATGTGCTGGGCCAGTTCCCAGAGTCCTCCGGCGCCGCGGCGGGCCGCGCTGAGGGTGGCGAGCTCGTCCCCCGACTGGGAGACCGTGGACGAGCCCGCGACGGCGACAAGCGTGGCAACGATCCCCATGGCCAAACTTGGCCAGATTCGCCCCGTATGTCGTGTCGCCGGACGGGATGAGGACCGCGTTCCGGTAATGATCACCCGGAGGATGGTAGATCTTGGTGATCATCCCCGTTGATCTTTTACGGTGAAAAATGGGGATATTTACGATTAAATGATCTCTGGTCGGGTCATTCCCAGCGGAACAGCCGGGAGGTCAGGAAGAGCGACACCGCCGCCCACGCCGCGAGGATCGCCACGGCGGCGAGCGGCAGTCCCGCGCCGTCGCTCAGGACCGCGCGGAGCCCCCCGGTCAGCGCCGAGATCGGCAGCAGCTCCAGCACCGGCCGTACCGACTCGGGGAACCTCGCCAGAGGGAAGGCGACCCCGCCGCAGGCCAGCAGGAGCAGGTAGACGAGGTTCGCCGCGGCGAGCGTGGCCTCGGCGCGCAGCGTTCCCGCCATCAGCAGGCCGAGCCCGCTGAACGCGGCGGTGCCCAGCACGACCAGCAGGAGCGCCGCGAGCGGCGAGCCCGCGGGGTGCCAGCCCAGGGCGAGCGCCACCCCGCAGATGACCGCCACCTGGATGACCTCCACGGCGATCACCGCGAGCGTCTTGGACAGCATCAGCCCGGTCCGCGACAGCGGGGTCGCGCCCAGCCGCTTCAGCACGCCGTACCGGCGCTCGAAGCCCGTCGCGATGGCCTGCCCGGTGAAGGCGGTGGACATCACGGCCAGCGCGAGCACCCCGGGGGTCATGAAGCCGATCCGGGAACCGCCGCCCAGGTCGAGGATCGGGGCGGAGGAGAGGCCGACGAGCAGCAGCACCGGGATGATCATCGTGAGCAGCAGCTGCTCGCCGTTGCGGAGCATCGCCCGGATCTCCGCGCCCGTCTGGGCCGCCACCATCCGGCCCAGCGGCGCGGCTCCGGGGGCCGGCGTGAGGTCCAGTGTCGTCATGGGGCTCTCCTGCGGTCTGGCCTGCGGTCTGGCTCGGGCCGCGCCCGGACGCGCGCGGGGCGGTGGCCAAGGGGTTTCGAGGGCGCCGCCGGAGCGGGGAACCTCGGGGGCCTCACCGGAGCAAGGGATTTCGGGGACGCGGGGGGACTCACCGGAGCTCATGCCCGGTCAGCTCCAGGAAGACGTCCTCCAGGGTGCGCCGCTCGATGCTGAGGTCGTCGGCGGTCACCCCCTCGGCGGCGCACCAGGTCGTCACGGTGGCCAGGAGGCCGGGCGCGACCTGCCCCTCGATGATGTAGTGCCCCGCCGGCGACTCCTTGGCCGCGCTGCCGTCGGGCAGGGCGGCGAGCAGCTCGTCCAGGCAGAGGCCGGGCCGGGCGCGAAAGCGCAGCTGCCGCTCGGCGCCGGTGAGGGCCGAGGGCGTGCCCTCGGCGACCACCCTGCCGCGGTCGATGATCACAATCTGGTCGGAGAGCCTCTCCGCCTCGTCCATGTGGTGGGTGGTGAGCACCACCGAGACCCCGCTCGCGCGCAGGTCCTCGATCAGCTCCCAGCAGGCACGTCTGGCCTGCGGGTCCAGGCCCGCGGTCGGCTCGTCGAGGAAGACCAGCTCGGGGCGGCCGATGACCGCTCCCGCCAGCGACACGCGCTGCTGCTGGCCACCGGAGAGCCTGCGGTACGGGGTGCGGGCGTGCTCGCTCAGCCCCAGCCGCTCCAGCAGGGCCGCGGGGTCGAGCGGGTGGGCGTGGAAGCGGGCCATCAGCCGCAGCCACTGCCCGCAGCGGGACGCGGGGGGAACGCCGCCCGCCTGGAGCATCACCCCGACCCTGGCCCGCAGCTCCGGCCTCGACGGGTCGAGCCCGAGCACCCTCACGGCGCCGCCGTCGGCCCGGCGGAATCCCTCGCAGATCTCCAGCGTGGAGGTCTTGCCGGCCCCGTTGGGGCCCAGCACCGCGGTGACCGCGCCGCGGGCGGCGTTGAAGGTCAGGCCGTCGATCGCGGTCGTCCCGCCGTATCTCTTGACCAGGTCGACGATCTCGACGGCTGGGGAGTCCATGGCCACGAGTTTAGGGACTGTGTCCGCCGGTCACGTTCCCGGACCGCGCGTCCCGGGTCGGCCCGAGCCCGTTTCCCGCCCGGAACTGGGCCCATCCGGCTCCTCGGCCGGTCAGCGCTTGAAGGTTTTTCCGAGGAAATTTCCGAAATATAGGAATTCGGATGACCGGCTATTGGTTGGGACGCTTCGGCCCCTGTGGGCCCGTCGTCGCCCGTGACCAGAGGGCGTGGCCTGCAATCAAAAGGGGACAAGGGTATGACCACGGCCGTCATCGAGCCGGAGGTGGCGCCGATCGCACGGCGCAGGACACTGCTACTGCTCATCCTGGGCGCGCTGTCGGCGGTCGGTCCCCTGTCGATCGACATGTACCTGCCCGCCTTCCCCTCCATCGCCGCCGACCTGGGCAGCGGGCAGGCCGAGGTGCAGCTCACCCTCACCGCCTGCCTCGTCGGGTTCTCCGTCGGGCAGGTCGTCGCGGGCCCGATCAGCGACACGCGCGGCCGGCGGGGCCCGCTGCTGATCGGCATCGCCGCCTACGCCGTGGCCTCCCTGCTGTGCGCCTTCTCGCCCTCGGTGTACGGGCTGGTCGGATTCCGCCTGCTCCAGGGCATCGCGGGCGGCGCCGCGCTGGTGATCGTCCGCGCGGTCGTCCGCGACCTGTACGAGGGGGCGGCCATCGCCCGCATCTTCGCCACCCTCATGCTCGTCACCGGCCTCGCGCCGATCCTGGCCCCGATCGCGGGCGCGCAACTGCTCGACCACACCTCCTGGCGAGGCGTGTTCGTCGCGCTGAGCGTCGCGGGGCTCCTGCTGCTGGTCTCCGCGCTGTCCGGGGTACGTGAGACGCTGCCCGCCGGCCGGCGCGAGAGCGGCGGGCTCCGGCACACCCTCGTCACCTTCTGGCACCTGCTCCGCGACCGCTCCTTCATGGCCGCCACCCTGGCCGGGGGACTGGGCTTCGCGGCCATGTTCGCCTACATCTCCGGGTCGCCCTTCGTGCTCCAGGACGTCTACGACACCTCGGCGCAGACCTTCTCCCTGGTGTTCGGGCTGAACGCGCTGGGCCTGACCGTCACCGCGCAGATCGGCGGGCGTCTCGCCGGGCGCCTGGACCCGGCCAGGCTGATCCTCGCCGGGCTGTTCCTGAGCGTGGCCGGGGCGGCCGGGGTGCTCGTCACGGCCCTGCTGCACCTGCCCCTGCCGGTGCTGGTCGCCGCGCTGTTCGTGATGATGTGCGGGGCGGGCTTCGTCCTGCCGGGCAGCGGCGCGCTCGCCCTGGCCAGCCAGCCCGCGCAGATCGCCGGGAGCGCGGCCGCGCTGACGGGCGTGCTGCAGTTCGCGCTCGGCGCGCTCGCTGCTCCGCTGGTGGGGCTGGGTGGCGAGGGATCGGCCCTGCCGATGGCCGTCGTCCTGGCCGGTTTCACCGTCGCCGCGCTCGCCGCCTTCGTCGGCCTGAGAGGGACCGCGCGGAGCGTTTCCCCAGCTTAGGTAAGGCTTACCTGCGTGACGAACCACATTCCGGACGACTGGACACAGGGTTTGTAACTCGGGAAGCAATTACGGCACACTGATGTTGTGAAATACGTGACCGGGATGCGAGACACCGAGGGAGCCGCCGTCGCGCGGCCCTCCGGCGTGTCCGCCGAGCGCAGCACGCGAGCGCGTGTCGCCCGGCTCATCCTGGAGCACGGCCCCGTCACCGCCGCCGCCCTCGGCGAGCGGCTCGGTCTCACCCCCGCCGCCGTCCGCAGGCATCTCGACGCCCTGCTGGCCGAGGGGATGGCCGAGGCTCGCACCGCCAGGCCGCGAGGCCAGCGCGGGCGCGGGCGACCGGCCAAGCTGTTCGCGATAACCGACGCGGGCCGCAGCGCCTTCGAGCACGCCTACGACGGCCTCGCCGGGAGCGCGCTGCGTTTCCTGGCCGAGCGCGTGGGCGAGGAGGCCGTGGCGGAGTTCGCCCGGTCACAGGTGGCCGGCCTGGTCGACCGCCTGAGGCCGAAGATGAGCGAGGTCCCCGAGGACCAGCGGGTCCGCGTCCTCGCCGAGGCGCTGTCGGCCGACGGCTACGCCGCCTCGGCGAGCAAGGCCAGCCTCGGCGGCGAGCAGCTGTGCCAGCACCACTGCCCGGTGGCGCACGTGGCCGCGGAGTTCCCGCAGCTGTGCGAGGCCGAGACGGAGGCGTTCGCGCGCATCCTCGGCACCCCCGTGCAGCGGCTCGCGACCATCGCCCACGGTGACGGCGTGTGCACCACGCACGTGAGTCCCCACAGGACATCCGGGCCGGGCGCGAGGGAGCGCGCGACGGGCTCCCCGGCACCCGACCCGGCGCAATCGCCGGCAATCCACGAAACGATCGACATATCGAGCAAGGAGACCGGAAGGTGACTGTCACCGACCGCCCGGAGCTGGAAGGCCTCGGGAATTACAAGTTCGGCTGGGCCGACTCGGACGCCGCGGGAGCGACGGCCCGACGTGGCCTGTCCGAAGAGGTCGTCCGCAATATCTCCGCGCTGAAGAGCGAGCCGGAGTGGATGCTGGACCTTCGCCTGAAGGGGCTTCGCCTCTTCGGCAAGAAGCCCATGCCCAACTGGGGCTCAGACCTCAGCGGGATCGACTTCGACAACATCAAGTACTTCGTGCGCTCGACCGAGAAGCAGGCCGCCTCCTGGGAGGACCTGCCGGACGACATCAAGAACACCTACGACAGGCTCGGCATCCCCGAGGCGGAGAAGCAGCGCCTGGTCGCCGGCGTCGCCGCCCAGTACGAGTCCGAGGTGGTCTACCACAAGATCCGTGAGGACCTTGAGGAGAAGGGTGTCATCTTCGTCGACACCGACACCGCCCTCAAGGAGCACGAGGAGATCTTCAAGGAGTACTTCGGGACCGTGATCCCCGTCGGCGACAACAAGTTCGCCGCGCTGAACACGGCCACCTGGAGCGGCGGCAGCTTCATCTACGTGCCGCCGAACGTCAACGTGGAGATCCCGCTCCAGGCCTACTTCCGGATCAACACCGAGAACATGGGCCAGTTCGAGCGGACCCTGATCATCGTGGACGAGAACTCCTACGTCCACTACGTCGAGGGCTGTACCGCGCCGATCTACTCCTCCGACTCGCTGCACAGCGCGGTCGTGGAGATCATCGTGAAGAAGGGCGCGCGCTGCCGTTACACGACCATCCAGAACTGGTCGAACAACGTCTACAACCTGGTCACCAAGCGCGCCGTGGCGTACGAGGGCGCGACCATGGAGTGGGTCGACGGCAACATCGGCTCCAAGGTCACCATGAAGTACCCGGCCGTCTACCTCATGGGTGAGCACGCCAAGGGCGAGACCCTCAGCGTCGCCTTCGCCGGTGAGGGCCAGCACCAGGACGCCGGGGCCAAGATGGTGCACCTCGCGCCGAACACCAGCTCCTCGGTGATCTCCAAGTCCGTCGCCCGTGGCGGCGGCCGCACTTCTTACCGCGGCCTGGTCCAGATCGAGGAGGGCGCTCACGGCAGCGCCAGCACCGTCAAGTGCGACGCGCTCCTCGTCGACCAGATCAGCCGCTCCGACACCTACCCCTACGTGGACGTGCGTGAGGACGACGTCTCCATGGGGCACGAGGCCACCGTCTCCAAGGTCTCCGACGACCAGCTCTTCTACCTGATGAGCCGCGGTATGGGCGAGGACGAGGCGATGGCGATGATCGTCCGGGGCTTCGTCGAGCCGATCGCCCGCGAGCTCCCGATGGAGTACGCCCTGGAGCTGAACCGCCTGATCGAGCTTCAGATGGAAGGAGCCGTCGGCTGATGGGTCTCGACACCGGCAAACCCCTGTCGACCCTCCACGAGAAGGCCTCGTACGACGTGGCCGACTTCGAGGTACCGACCGGCCGGGAGGAGGAGTGGCGCTTCACCCCGCTCTCCCGGCTCAAGGGCCTGCACGAGGGCGTCGCGGCCTCCGCGAACGTGGTCGTGCACGTCGACGCCGCCCCCGAGGTCACCGTGGAGACCGTCGGCCGCGACGACCAGCGGGTCGGCAAGGCCTACGTGCCCGCCGACCGGGTCAGCGCCCAGGCCTACGCCTCCTTCGAGAAGGCCACCGTGATCACGGTGGCGCGCGAGGCCGTCGCCTCCAAGCCGACCGTGATCACCCTCACCGGGTCCGGCCAGGGCGCCGCGTACGGCCACACGGTCGTGAAGCTGGAGCCGATGGCCGAGGCCGTGGTCGTCCTCGACCACCAGGGCAGCGCCGTCTACGCCGACAACGTCGAGTTCGTCGTGGGCGAGGGCGCCACGCTCAAGGTCGTCAGCCTGCAGGACTGGGCCGACGACGCCGTGCACGTCTCCCACCACCACGCCCTGCTGGCCAAGGACGCGACCTTCCGCGGCTTCGTGGTCACCCTCGGCGGCGACCTGGTCAGGCTGTCCCCGTCGGTCTCCTACGAGGGCCCCGGCGGCGACGCCGAGCTGAACGGCCTCTACTTCGTCGACGCCGGCCAGCACCTGGAGCACCGCCTGCTCGTCGACCACTCCCGGCCCGACTGCCGGAGCAACGTCGACTACCGCGGCGCGCTGCAGGGCCAGGACGCCCACGCGGTCTGGATCGGCGACGTCATCATCCGCGTCGAGGCCGAGGGCACCGACACCTACGAGCTCAACCGCAACCTGCTGCTCACCGACGGCGCCCGCGCCGACTCGGTGCCCAACCTGGAGATCCTCACCGGCGAGGTCGCCGGAGCGGGTCACGCCAGCGCCTCGGGCCGTCTCGACGACGAGCACATCTTCTATCTCCAGGCCCGCGGCATCCCCTTCGAGGACGCGCGCCGCCTCGTCATCAGGGGCTTCTTCGCGCAGCTGCTGGAGAAGATCGAGGTTCCCGAGCTTCGCGAGCGGGTGCTCGCCCGGGTTGAGGCGGAGCTTGAGAAGTGACGTTCGAGAAGGTCTGCAAGCTCGCCGACATCCCCGACGAGGGAGTGATCGGCCTTGAGGTCGACGACACCCCCGTCGCCCTGGTCCGCCGGGGCGAGGAGGTCTTCGCGCTGCACGACGTCTGCTCCCACGCCGAGGTGAAACTCAGCGAGGGAGAGGTCTACGACGGCACTCTGGAGTGCTGGCTGCACGGCTCGTGCTTCGACCTGCGTTCGGGCAAGCCCACCGGGCCGCCCGCCAACAAGCCCGTCCCCGTATACCGAGTAAAGATCGATGGCGATGACGTCCTCGTCTCGCTCTCGAAGGAGTCATAAAGTGTCTGACACGAGCCGAGTCCCCTCGGGTTCCACCCTGGAGATCCGCGACCTGCACGTCACCGTCGCCGACAAGGAGATCCTGCGCGGCGTCAATCTGACCGTGCGGGCCGGAGAGACCCACGCCATCATGGGCCCCAACGGCTCCGGCAAGTCCACGCTCGCCTACGCGATCGCGGGCCACCCCAAATACACCATCACCGGTGGCCAGGTCCTGCTCGACGGGGTCGACCTGCTGGAGCTCACGGTCGACGAGCGCGCCCGCGCCGGGCTGTTCCTCGCCATGCAGTACCCGGTCGAGGTCCCCGGCGTCAGCGTCTCCAACTTCCTGCGCACCGCCGTCACCTCCATCCGCGGCGAGGCCCCCAAGCTCCGCGAGTTCGCCAAGGACCTCAAGGCCGGCATGGACGCCCTGTCCATCGACGCGGCCTTCGCCCAGCGCAACGTCAACGAGGGCTTCTCCGGCGGTGAGAAGAAGCGCCACGAGATCCTCCAGCTGGAGCTCCTCAAGCCGAAGATCGCCGTTCTCGACGAGACCGACTCCGGCCTCGACGTCGACGCGCTGCGCGTGGTCTCCGAGGGCATCAACCGCTTCCGCTCCGACGAGACCGGCGTGCTGCTCATCACCCACTACACCCGCATCCTGCGCTACGTGAAGCCGGACTTCGTCCACGTCTTCTCCGCCGGGCGGATCGTGGAGCAGGGCGGCCCCGAGCTCGCCGAGAAGCTCGAGGCCGAGGGCTACGAGGCCTACACGAAGGCGTCGGCCTGATGGAGACCGGCCTTGACGTGGAGAGGATCAGGAAGGACTTCCCGGTCCTCTCCCGCGAGCTTCCCGGCGGAAGGCCGCTGATCTACCTCGACTCGGGCAACTCCGCGCAGAAGCCGACGCAGGTGGTCGAGGTGATGCGCGAGCACATGGCGATGCACTACAGCAACGTCGGCCGCGCCATGCACGTGCTGGGCGCGGAGTCCACCGAGGCGTACGAGAACGCCCGTGACAAGATCGCGGCCTTCATCGGCGCGCCCGACCGTGACGAGGTCGTCTTCACCAAGAACGCCTCCGAGGCGCTCAACCTGGTGGCGTACGCCTTCGGCAACCCCATCGGCACCGACCCCCGCTTCAGGCTCGGCCCGGGCGACGAGATCGTCATCTCCGAGATGGAGCACCACTCCAACATCGTGCCGTGGCAGATGCTCGCGCAGCGCACCGGCGCGACGCTGCGGTGGTTCTCCGTCACCGACGAGGGCCGCCTGGACCTGTCCAACCTCGGCGAGCTCGTCACCGAGCGCACGAAGATCGTCTCGATCGTGCACCAGTCGAACGTGCTGGGCACGGTCAACCCGGTGGCCCCGGTGCTCGCCAGGGTCCGCGAGGTCGGCGCGCTGATGATGCTCGACGCCTCCCAGTCGGTGCCCCACCAGCGGGTGGACGTGGCCGCGCTGGGCGTCGACTTCCTGGCCTTCACCGGCCACAAGGTCGTCGGCCCGTCGGGGGTCGGCGTGCTGTGGGCCCGCGGTGAGCTGCTGGAGGCGATGCCCCCGTTCATGGGCGGCGGCGAGATGATCGAGGCGGTCTGGATGGACCACTCGACCTACGCGCCCGCGCCGCACAAGTTCGAGGCGGGCACCCCGCCGATCGTCGAGGCCATCGGCCTCGGCGCCGCGGTCGACTACCTGTCCGAGATCGGGATGGACGCCGTCGTGCGCCACGAGCGCGAGCTCACCGCGTACGCGCTCGGTGCCCTGGGGGAGATCCCGGGGCTGAGGGTGATCGGCCCGACGGACCTCGCCGACCGGGGTGGCACGGTCTCGTTCACCCTTGAGGGGATTCACCCGCACGACGTCGGGCAGATCCTGGATGACAACTTCGGCGTGGCCGTGCGCGTGGGACACCACTGCGCCCGCCCGCTCCATCTGCGATTCGGGATTCCCGCGACCACGCGGGCGTCCTTCTATCTGTACAACACACCGGCCGAGATCGACGCCCTGGTCCGCGGCCTCCACCACGTGCGGAAGGTGTTCGCCTAGCCATGCCCGAGCAGTCGAGCCGGCGGACGGGCGAACGGCGGGCGAAAGACGCCCGCCGCACGGCGCCCGGCGATGCACGAGCGCACGGCGCAGCGAACGAGAAGGTGAGCACGACCCTATGATCGCCGAGTCCATGTACCAGGAGCTGATCCTGGAGCACTACAAGCACCCGCAGGGGAGGGGGCTCCGCGATCCGTACGACGCCGAGGTCCACCACGTGAACCCGACGTGTGGTGACGAGATCACCATGCGTGTGAAACTGGGCGACGGAGGCAAGGTCGAGGACGTCTCCTACGACGGGCAGGGCTGTTCCATCAGCCAGGCCGCGGCCTCCGTGCTGCACGAGCTGGCCACCGGCTCGACCGTCCACGACAGCCTCGGCGTCGTGGACGAGTTCACCCGGCTCATGCAGGGCAGGGGAAAGGTCGAGGCGGACGAGGACGTACTGGGCGACGCCGTCGCCTTCGCCGGGGTCGCCAAGTTCCCCGCCCGCGTGAAGTGCGCGCTACTGGCTTGGATGGCCTACAAGGACGCGGTCGTGAGGAGCACCAAATGAGCAAGGCTGTAGAGACACCCACCACGGCGTACGACGGGGACACCACCCATGACGAGGTCATGGAGGCCCTCAAGGACGTCGTGGACCCCGAGCTCGGCATCAACGTCGTCGACCTGGGCCTGATCTACGGGCTCCACCTGGACGCCGCCGAGGCCGTCGAGGGTGCCGAAGGCGCCGATGGTGCCACCCTGCCGGTCGCCACCATCGACATGACGCTGACCAGCGCGGCCTGCCCGCTGACCGACGTCATCGAGGACCAGGCGCACTCGGCCCTGGAGGGCATGGTCTCCAACGTGAAGATCAACTGGGTGTGGCTCCCGCCGTGGGGCCCGGACAAGATCACTGACGAGGGACGCGAGCAGCTCCGGATGCTCGGTTTCAACGTCTGAGACGTGGCTCCCGGTACGGCTCGCACCCCCTGGGTTCGGGCCGTGCCCAATTGTGTGAGAGGATTCCCGAGGCCGGGAAGAAAAGCCCGGCCAGGAGTGTTGACTCCATTCGACGGACAAGCGACCGGCTGATGCCGGACGCCCCGACCGAACCCGGCACTGCGAACGCCGGGTATGCTTGATCGTGGTTTGACTGCGTGCGGGTAAGCTAGACCCGCCCCGTGCGGTGCGCCTCGACTTGCACCGCACTACCGCCCCCATGTGGGCGTTGATCCAGCGCGGCCTCAGGCCGTGCGTTCCAGGCTCGTCCTTTCGCAGAAGTGACGTGCCCCGTTCTTCTATCGAAAGGCACGAGTCTTCGTGACCATGCTTGACGCTGTTCTGCCCGAAATCACCGACATCGCTGAGATCTCCCAGGCCCCCGCGGGTCCGTCCGAGTTCACCCTCCTCGGTCTGCCGAAGCCGCTGGTCACCGGTCTCTCCCGTTCGGGCATCGACAGTCCCTTCCCCATCCAGCGGGCCACGATCCCCGACATTCTCGCCGGTCACGACGTTCTCGGCCGCGGACAGACCGGCTCCGGCAAGACGCTGGCCTTCGGTCTGCCCATGATGACCCGCATCGCCGGCGCCAAGGCCCGTCCGGGTCACCCCCTGGCCGTCGTCCTCGTCCCGACCCGCGAGCTCGCCATGCAGGTGACCGACGCGCTCGAGCCGCTCGGCCGTGGCCTGTCGCTGCGGATGAAGACCGTCGTCGGCGGCATGTCCATGGGCCGTCAGATCGAGGCGCTGCGCCGCGGCGTCGAGGTCATCGTGGCCACGCCGGGCCGTCTGACCGACCTCATGCAGCAGGGTGAGTGCATGCTGGACGAGGTCCAGGTGACGATCCTCGACGAGGCCGACCACATGTGCGACCTCGGCTTCTTCCCGGTCGTCAGCGCGATCCTGCAGCAGACGCCGGGCGACAGCCAGCGCCTGCTGTTCTCCGCCACCCTCGACGGCGACGTCGACAAGCTGGTCCGCCGCTTCCTCACCAACCCGGTGACCCACTCCATGTCCCCGGCCGCCTCCTCGGTCGACACCATGGAGCACCACGTGCTGGAGGTGCACCGCGACGACAAGTTCCCGGTGACCGCCGAGATCGCCAACCGCGAGGGCCGGACGATCATCTTCGTCCGCACCCAGCACGGTGTCGACCGGCTGTGCAAGCAGCTCGCCCAGGTCGGCATCCGCGCCGGCGGCCTGCACGGCGGCAAGCGCCAGAACCAGCGCACCCGCATCCTGGCCGAGTTCAAGGAAGGCGCGATCAACGTCCTGGTCTGCACGGACGTCGCGGCCCGCGGCATCCACGTCGACAACATCAGCCTGGTGCTGCACGTCGACCCGCCCCAGGACCACAAGAGCTACCTGCACCGCGGTGGCCGTACCGCTCGCGCCGGGGAGAAGGGCACCGTCATGACGCTGGTGCTCCCCAACGAGCGCCGCTCCACCGACGCGATGACCCGCCGCGCGGGCATCAAGCCGTTCCGCATCAAGGCCACCCCGGGCCACCCGCGCCTGGGAGAGGTCGCCGGTGCGCGCATGCCCAGCGGCGAGCCGATCCCGGTCTGGGAGCCCTCGGCGCCGGCCGCCAAGCAGCGTCAGGGCCGTGGCGGCTTCGGCGGCAACGGCAACGGTGGCGGCGGGCGTGGCCCGCGCCGCTTCCGCTCCGACCGTCCCGCCCACGGCGCCGGTGAGGGCCAGCCGCCCCGCGAGCGTTCCTTCGGTGACGACAACCGTGGCACCGGTGCCGCCGGTGGCGGCCAGTACCGCTCCGAGCGCCCGGCCGGCGGTGGCTTCCGCTCCGAGCGTCCCGCGGGCGGTGGCTTCCGCGCCGACCGTCCGGCCGGCGGCTACCGCGGTGGCGAGCGGCGTGAGCCGTTCCGCGCCGACCGTCCGGCCCCGGCCGGTGGCGGCTTCCGCTCCGAGCGTCCGGCGGGCGAGCGCGAGCCGTTCCGTGGCGAGCGCCAGGGTGGCGGCTTCCGCGGCGGGGAGTTCCGCGCCGACGGCCGTGGCTCCGCCCCGCGCAGCGGTGGCAGCCGTTACGGCCGCTGATTCACCTCGTAGGACCTGAGGGTCCTGCGGCAAGACCCTGAAGGGCCGGTACGGCGTTCCGCCGTACCGGCCCTTCGGCGTTCACCGGCCGAGGGGCCGTGTCGGCGGCCGCCGGTTCCCGCGGTTGACGATCTAGATCCAGTCGTCATGATGGCCTTATATGCCACTGTTGCCGTTCGGCGGTGAATGCCCCGGATGCCTTCTGTGGGGCCGCTTCGTGTTCGACTGATGCGTTCGGCATGTCCGAGATAAGAGGATAAATGCGCCTTTCGTGGTTCAGCCTCCATGCTCTCGCCCGCCTTCCTCTCGTCGTCCTGCTGGCCGTGGCCGGGACCGTCACCGCCGTTCCCTCCGCGGCCGCCGCGCAGAGTTACCGTGTCCTGCAGCTCAACCTCTGCCACAGCGGCGTCAACACCTCCTGCTTCAACGGGGCCAGTGTCATCCAGGAGGCGCGCGACATCATCGGCGCCAGGCAGCCGCAGGTCGTCACGCTCAACGAGATCTGCCGTGACGACCTGGCCCAGCTGGCTCCCTCGATGGGGGACGGCTACCGGGTGTTCGCCCCGGCGCTGCGGCCCGACGGCACGCCGGTGCGCTGCGTCAACGGGGACGAGTACGGCAACGGGCTGATCTTCCGCGCCACGGGGGCGACGAGCTTCTCGGGCGTCTACGCCACCCAGGACGGCGGGAGCGAGAGGCGCGTCTACGTGTGCGCCGAGTTCTCCGACCTGACCGGCTGCACCACCCACCTGTCGACCACGGGGAACGTCGCCATGGCGCAGTGCAAGGCCGCCATCGCCATGCTGCGCGACCGGGGCGCCGCCACCAGGCCGACCTTCCTGGCGGGCGACTTCAACATGAGGTACGCGCCGCTGTTCGGGCAGAACGTCCAGAACTGCAACTCCGCCCCCTTCTTCAGGAAGGGGGACGGGGCCGTGCAGCACGTCTTCGCGGCGAGCATGGGCTTCGAACGCACCGATGTCATCTCCATGCGGTACACCGACCACCCCGCGCTGCTCGTCACCCTGACGAAGCCCTGAGGTGGCCCTGACGCGGCTCCCGCGAGGCGTCCTGGGGGCCGCCTCACCGGGGCGGGGGAGCGGTGCTGGCCCTGGGGGTGAGGCGGGCGACCTCGTCCTCGTACGGGCCCGCCTCCTCTCCGGCGACGAGGGCCAGGAGCCTGCGGGCGGCGTGGGCGCCGTAGGCGGAGATGTCGCGGCTCAGGGCGGTCAGCGGGGGGCGGACGACCCGGGAGAGGGGGGAGTCGTCCCAGGCGACGACGGACAGGTCGCGCGGGACGTCCAGGCGCAGCTCCTGGGCGGCCGACAGCCCGGCGACGGCCATGATGTCGTTGTCGTAGACGATCGCGGTGGGCCGGCCGGGGGCGCTGAGCAGGCGCCGGGTGGCACGGGCGCCCTCCTCGCCGGTGTAGTCGGTGTGCACGGTCACGTGCTCGGCGACGCCGTCGCAGGCCTCGGCGAAGGCGCGGTCGCGCAGCACGGTGTGGACCAGGCGCGGCAGCCCGGCGATCCTGGCGATCCTGCGGTGGCCGAGCGCGGCGAGATACTCCACCGTCTCGCGGACGGCGCCGCCGTCGTCGGACCAGACGGGGACCAGCGACCCCGCGCCCGACGGATGGCCGATCACCACGGTGGGCAGGCCCAGCGCCTCGAACTCGGGGACCCGGGGATCGTCCACGTGCAGGTCGACCAGGATGGCGCCGTCGACGCGGCCCTCCCCCCACCACCGGCGGTAGACCGCGACCTCCTGCTCGTGGTCGGCGACCACCTGCAGCATGAGCGCGTACGAGCGGGCCGACAGCTCGCCCTCGATGCCGCTGATGAGCTCCATGAAGAAGGGCTCCATGCCGAGGGTGCGGGCCGGGCGGCACAGCGCCAGGCCGACGGTGTGGGCCCGCGCGCCGTTCAGGGCGCGGGCCGCGCTGTTGGGGCGCCAGCCGATCTCCTCGGCGATCGCCAGGATCCTGGCGCGGGTGCTCTCCGACACGCCGGGCTGCCCGTTGAGGGCGTACGAGACGGCGCCCTTCGAGACCCCGGCCTGCTTGGCGACGTCCGTGATCGTCGGTCTTCTCATGATCCCCTCTCCTCGATTGTGGCGATTGTAACTGAACCGGTCCAGCGACCTATTGACAGTACCGACACATTGACTTTACGGTCACGATACTTATCCGGTTCAGCAAGCGCATGCGGTCGCGTCTTAGGTCGGTTGGGAGCGCTCCCATGCTGGAGAGGAGACTGTCGATGCGGATTCGACGAAGGTTCGCGATCCTCGGGGCGGCGGCCTGCATGGTCGTGGCCGGGTGCACCGGAGGGTCCACGACGCCGTCCGCTCCGAGCGGGGCGCCGCAGGGCTCCGGCGGCGCGGCCCCGTCGGCCGGGGCGGGCGGGGCGAGCGGCGCGAACGCCGCGTTCCCCCGCAACGAGACCCTGTACACCAGCGGCACCCAGTGGGGCCCTCCGGCCAACTGGAACCCGCTGCGGACCTGGGACTCGGCCACCGGCACCAAGGGACTCGTCTACGAGACCCTGTTCCTGTACGACCCCCAGACGGACAAGTTCCCCCCCTGGCTGGCCGAGAGCGGCACCTGGACGGACGACAAGACCTACGACCTCAAGCTCAGGCAGGGCGTCACCTGGGCCGACGGCAAGCCCTTCACCGCCGACGACGTGGTCTTCACGGTCGAACTCGGCAAGATGAAGACCGTCCCCTACGCCAACCTGTGGGACTGGCTTGAGAAGGTCGAGGCGGTCGACCCGAACACGGTCAGATTCACCTTCTCCACGGCCAACTACCAGCAGTGGGCCAACTGGGTCTACAGCAACGCGATCGTCCCCAAGCACATCTGGGAAGGTCTCTCCGAGGAGGAGGTGCTGAACGGCGTCAACGAGAAGCCGGTCGGCACCGGGCCGTACGCCTACCACAGCCACGACCAGGACCGGATGGCCTGGGTCAAGCGCGACGGCTGGTGGGCCACGGCGGCGCTGGGCAAGGACGTCAAGCCCAAGTACGTCGTCGACGTCGTCAACTCCAGCAACGAGGTCGCGATGGGCCTGCTGCTGCAGAAGGGCCTGGACCTCAGCAACAACTTCCTGCCCGGGGTGGCCAACCTCGTCAAGGGCAACTTCGGCGTCCAGACCTACTACCCCGAACCGCCCTACATGCTCTCGGCCAACACCGCCTTCCTGGTGCCCAACACCACGAAGAAGCCGATGAACGACCCCGCCTTCCGCAAGGCGATCGCCAACTCCATCGACACCAAGAAGATCGTCGAGGGTGTCTACGGCAACCTGGTCAAGGCGGCCAGTCCCACCGGGCTGCTGCCCCAGTGGGACAAGTACGTCGACCAGGCCGTGGTGGGCGAGAAGGGCTTCGCGTTCGACACCGCGAAGGCGAAGAAGCTGCTGGCCGACGCCGGATACAAGGACGGCGACGGCGACGGGTTCGTGGAGAACAAGGACGGCTCCAAGGCCTCGCTGAAGATCATCGTTCCGGCCGGGTGGACCGACTGGATGGAGGCGAGCCGGGTCATCGCCGAGGGCGCCAAAGCGGCCGGGATCGACCTCACCCCCGAGTTCCCCGACTACAACGCGCTGGTCGACCAGCGCGGGTCCGGCAAGTTCGACCTGCTGCTCAACAACGAGCGGCAGCTGTCCAACACCCCCTGGATGTACTACGACTACATGTTCCGGCTGCCGATCAACAAGCAGCAGAACACCGTCAACTTCGGCCGCTACGAGAACAAGAAGGTCTGGGACCTCGTCCAGGAACTCGACGGCCAGAAGGTCGACGACGCCGAGGGCATGAAGAAGGTCGCCTCGGAGATTCAGAAGGTCCAGCTGGACGATCTGCCGGTGATCCCCCTCTGGTACAACGGCCTGTGGGCGCAGACCAGCAACGCGGTCTGGACCAACTGGCCGTCCTCGGCCGCGAGCACCCCCAAGACGCCGCCGACCATGTGGCGCAACTGGCTGGAGCTGGGCGGGGTGCTGACCCTGACCGAGCTGAAGCCCGCCGGAGGCTGACCCCGCGATCCTCACCTCCTCCCCGCGCGCCTGGATCCGTTCGGGGGCCGCGCGGGGAGGGGGTCCATCTCGCCGATTCTGGAGGATCGCGTGCGACGCTATTTCGGCCGGAAGCTGCTCGTGTACGGGCTCACCTTCCTCGTGGCCGTCACGATCAACTGGATGATCCCGCGCTTCATGCCGGGCGACCCGGTCCAGAGCATGCTGGCCAGGGCCAACGTGTCACAGCCCGCCGCCGTGGAGGCGATGCGCGCCCACTACACGAGCCTGTTCGGGCTCGACCTGCCGCTCTGGGAGCAGTACGCCAACTTCTGGGCCGCGCTCTTCCGGGGCGACCTGGGGACCAGCATCTGGCTGTTCCCCACTCCGGTGACCGACGTCATCGTGCGGGCGGTGCCCTACACGCTGGCGCTGCTCATCCCGTCCATCCTGCTCAGCTGGTGGGCGGGCAACAGGTTCGGAGCCTTCGCGGCCAGGCGGAAGTGGCTGGACAACACGGCACTGCCGATCGGGTACGTGCTCACCGCCACGCCCTACATGTGGCTGGCCATCCTGATGGCCTGGGGGCTGGGCGTCGTGGCGGGGATCTTCCCCGTCTCCGGCGGCTACAGCTTCTCCATGCGGCCCAACTGGTCGTGGGAGTTCGTCGGGGACCTGGCGCTGCACTGGTTCCTGCCGTTCGCCTCGCTCTTCCTCGTCGCGTTCGGCGGCTGGGCGATCGGTATGCGCAACATGATCATCTATGAGCTGGAGGCCGACTACTCCACCTACCTGTCCTCGCTCGGGGCGTCGCGAAGGCTCATCCGGCGCTACGCGTTCAGGAACGCGGTCCTTCCGCAGATCACCGGCCTGGCCCTGCAGCTCGGCGTGCTCGTGGCCGGAGCCCTGGTCACCGAGATCGTCTTCTCCTATCCGGGGCTGGGCCACCTGATCCTCATGGCGATCCAGAACCAGGACTTCTTCCTGCTGCAGGGGGCCTTCCTGTTCATCGTCGTGGGCGTGCTGGTCGCCAACTTCATCATCGACATCGTCTACGTCCTGGTCGACCCGCGCACCAGGATCGGGATGGGAGGGGAGGCCGCGTGACCGCCGTGCCCGCGGACCCGCGCCCGGAGGGGAAGGCCGCCGTGACGGCCGTGCCCGCGAGGCGCCGCGAGGGCCTGTACTTCGCGATGCGCAACGGAAAGCTCCTGGCGGGGCTGGCCGTGCTGGTCCCGCTGCTCGTCCTGGCCGTCGCCGCCCCGGTGATCGTCGGGGGCGACCCGAACGCCTACGTCGCCACCCCCGCCTCGCCGCCCTCGGCCGAGCGCTGGTTCGGCACCACCATGTTCGGCCAGGACATCTTCGCCCAGTTCGTCTACGGCCTGGGCGTCACCTTCCAGGTGGGGGTGCTCGGCGGCGGGCTGGCCGCGATCATCGGCATGGTGGTCGGCTTCACCGCCGGATACCGGGGCGGGCTGGTCGACGAGGTGCTGAACATGCTCACCAACATCGTCCTGGTCCTGCCCGCGCTGGCGGTGCTGCTGATCGTCAACGCCTACCTCGGCGTCCGCAGCGTCGGCGTGCAGGCGCTCTTCATCGGGCTCACCTCCTGGCCCTGGGCGGCCAGGGCCATCAGAGCCCAGACGTTCTCGCTGCGCTCGCGCGACTTCGTGGACCTGGCCAGGCTCAGCGGCGTGCGCACCTGGAAGATCATCGCCAGGGAGATCGCGCCCAACATGAGCTCGTACCTCTTCATGACCTTCATCCTGCTGTTCGGCGGGTCGATCCTGATCGCGGCCTCGCTCGACTTCATCGGGCTCGGCCCCAGCGAGGGCGTCTCGCTCGGTCTGATGCTCAACAACGCCGCCCGCTGGAGCGCCCTGCACCTGGGCATGTGGTGGTGGTTCGTCCCCCCGGGGGCCGGGATCACCGCCATCGTCGGCGCCCTCTACGTGATGAACGTCGGCCTGGACGAGGTGTTCAACCCGAAACTGCGGGAGCTGTAGTGAAGGAGACGGTCCGATGACCCTGCGCGTGGACGACCTGCGGGTCCACTACAGGACCCTGCGCGGCGAGGTCAGGGCGCTCGACGGCGTCAGCTTCGACGTGGGCGACGGCGAGATCCTCGGCCTGGCGGGCGAGTCCGGCTGCGGCAAGACGACCCTCGGCAAGAGCCTCATCAGGATGGACGGCCGGATGCGGCTGGCCGGGGGCGGCGCCGAGCTGGACGGTGAGGAACTGCCGATCGGCGACGACCGCCGGATGAACGCCTTCCGCTTCAGCCGCGTCTCCCTCATCCCGCAGTACTCCATGAGCGCGCTGAACCCCACCCGCAAGATAGGCCGGATGGTCGCCGAGCTGCTCGCCTCCCGGGGCGAGCGCCTCGACGTCACCGAGCTGGAACGCCGCCTCGACCTGGTCGAGCTGCCCCGCGAGGTGCTGGAGCGCTACCCGATCGAGCTGTCGGGCGGGATGAAGCAGCGGATGGTGATGGTCGTCTCCACCCTGCTCGACCCGTCCCTGCTCATCGCCGACGAGATCACCTCCGCGCTCGACGTGTCGACCCAGAAGGCCGTGGCCAGGACCCTGATGGAGTTCAGGGACCGGGGGTTCGTGCGCAGCATGATCTTCATCACCCACGACATCTCGCTGACATACCAGATCGCCGACACGATCATGGTCATGTACGCGGGAAGGCTGGCCGAGAAGGCCCCGGCGGGCGTGATCGTCAGCGAGCCGCGCCACCCGTACACGCGGATGCTGATCTCCTCACTGCCCGAGGTCGGCGTCCGCCACACCGAACGCAGGCTCTCCGGCATCCCCGGCAGGCCGCCCTCGCTGCTCGACCCGCCCTCCGGCTGCCGGTTCAGGGACCGCTGCCCGCTGGCCTTCGACAGGTGCGCGGAGGACCCGCCGCCGGTCGAGGTCGCCCCCGGCCATCACGTCGCCTGCTGGAAGGCCTGACCCGAAGGATTTCGGACGATGCTGAGACTCGAAGGGGTCACCAAGACCTACAGGGTGGGTGCCTTCGGCACCGCGACCCTGACCGCCGTGGACGACGTGAGCCTCGACCTGGCGCCGGGGGAGGTGGTCTCCCTCATCGGTGAGAGCGGCAGCGGCAAGACGACCCTCGGCAAGACCGTCCTGGGATTGCTGCGCCCGACGAAAGGCACGATCACCCTCGACGGCGCCCCCGCCAGGCCGGGCAAGGCGTACTACCGGCACGTGCAGGGCGTGTTCCAAGATCCGTTCAGCTGCTACAACCCGGTCTTCACCGCCGACCGGGTGCTTCGGATGATCAAGGACGAGTACTTCCCCGGCGTCGCCGCCTCCGAGTGGGCGGGCAGGATCGACACCTCGCTCAAGGACGTCGGCCTCGACCCCGGGCAGATCCTGGGCCGATATCCGCACCAGCTCAGCGGCGGCCAGCTGCAGCGCCTGCTGATCGCCAGGGCGCTCCTGCTCGACCTCAGGTACCTCGTCGCCGACGAGATCACCAGCATGCTCGACGCGTCCACCAGGATCGACGTCCTCAACCTGCTCGCCGACCTGAAGTCGCGCGGCCTCGGGGTGCTGTTCGTCACCCACGACCTGTCGCTGGGCAACTACATCAGCGAGCGGGCCGTGGTCCTGTACCGGGGGCAGGTGGTCGAGTCCGGTCCCACCGACATGGTGTTCGGCGACCCCCTCCACCCGTACACGATCAGGCTGCTGTCGTCGGTGCCGAGGCTCACCGCCCGGTGGGACGGCGAACCCGCCGCCCCCGCCGGGGACGTGCCAGAAGGACCCTCCACACTGGTGGAGGTCAAACCGGGTCACCTCGTCCGGCGGGGCGGCACCACATCCACATCCACGGGGAGCGTTAGTTGAGGGCACTACACGACGGCTGGACCCTTCACCAGGTGGACGGGGGCGTCTCCCACGTCCCGGCCACGGTGCCGGGGTGCGTGCACACCGATCTGCTGGCCGCCGGGCTCATCGAGGACCCGTTCCTGGACGACAACGAGAACCGGCTGACCTG
>NZ_JBPJUQ010000031.1:0-104818 GCF_051192615.1 Streptosporangium sp. G11 | reverse complement strand
GCGAGTCCCCGAGCCTGCTCGTCGAGATCGCGGTGCCGAAGTATCGCCCGCTCTGCTGGGCCGCCGCACCGAGCGTGGACGCGGCGGCACTGGTGGAAGCGGCACCGGCGGAGACCGGGCCGGTCACCGCCGTGAGCGTGCCGAGCACGAGGGTGCCGAGGGCACCGGCGATCAGGGCCCGGCGAAGGCCGCCGAAGGGTCGCCGGGTTCCGGGCGGGGGGATGGCACTTGTGCCCATGCCTGAGCCTCCATAACTGCGTCACGGGAAAACGGGAACGTGGGGAACACCCCCGCGAATTCGACGCCGCGCCCATTGCCGGGAAGGCACACCACCGGGGCGTCGCAGACGACGGCCCTGCTGCGCACCACCGACCCGGCCGTAGGAGGACGCCTTGGGGACTCAGTGTGGAAACCTCGCCGAAATACGTCAAGGTAGCCCAGAAACTTTCGGTTGTCTCACCTGGGGCTGTCTACCTGGAACATGCCCCAACCTCTGTCCCGGCCTCCTGAAACCTTGCGGACTCGCCATGCCGCGGCGAGACGTGGCCAATGTAAGTTTCAGCACGATGCCTCACCGGCGAGGGGCGGATCGCCCTGTGCTCAACCGGACACACCTCGGTACGCCATGCGTCGAAGCCCTGACGGCACCTCCCCGCCTCGTGGCGGGGTCAGGGGTGGCGGATGCCGGAGAGCAGCCGCTCGCAGGAGTCGAGCAGGCGTTGCCGCAGCGGTCTCGCCCGCTCGGCGAAACCCCGCTGCTCGGCGGCGTACTCGGCCTTTCCCTCGGGCGTCTCGATCCGGATCGCCCGATGTCCGAGCGCGCTCAGGTCGTACGGGCTGGCTCGCATGTCCACGGCGCGGATGTCGCGGGCCAGCGTGAAGCAGTCGGCGACCAGCTCGCCGCTCACCAGCGGCGACAGCTTGTACGCCCACTTGTACAGGTCCATGTTGGCGTGCAGGCAGCCCGGCTGCTCCAGCTCCGGCTGCCGCTCCCGCGTCGGCTGCAGCGCGTTGAGCGGGCGCGCCTCGGGGGTGAAGAAGCGGAACGCGTCGAAATGGCCGCACCGCACGCCCCGCTGCTCCACGACCTCCGCGATCTTCTCCCCGCTGAGCCGCAGCGGCCAGGCGTCATGCCGCACCTCCGCGGTCTTGTAGACCATCGCCCACTCGTGCAAGCCGAAGCAGCCGAAATATCCCGGTCGTGCCGCGGTGGCGCCCAGCAGCCGCGTGATCCACTCGACGGAGGTCCGGCGCCTGTCCATCAGCGTCGCGGTGTCGAGCGTGGCCCCCTCGGGCGTGTCGAGGTAGTCGCGGCCGAAGTCGCGCGCGCCCCTCAGCACCACCCCGGCGCCCGGATGCCACTTCCGCAGCCGCGCCGGCCGGTGCCCGTAGTAGGTGAACAGGAAGTCCTCGATGGGATGGGCCTCGCCCCGCGCCCTGCGCGCCAGGTGCGGCTCCGCCCACACCTCGATCCGCCGGCCGTGGGCCTCCGCCCGAGCCCGCCACTCCTCCGGTTCCAGAACCTCCACCGCTGAATGGTACGCGCGGGCCGATGGTGCCCGTCCGCTCCGGCCGGCCGTTCGGCGGCCCGGTGCGGCGACGGCGAGCGCCCGCCGAACGGCGCATCGGTGAACGGAAAGTGAATTGTCAATACGTTGTGAACGCCTCGCTCCGCATTGTCGTCACACATCACATAATCCAATTACAACCGCTATTTCCGGCGATACGGGACAAGCTTTCAAGGAATCACATGAAGCGTTGGATCGGTGTCGGGCTGGCGCTGCTCCTCGGCGCCGCCGTGGTGGCGGCGATCGTGGTGGGCAACCGTGGCGGCGGCGCGGAGACACGGGAGCTCACCCTGGTCCGGGGGGTGATCGGATCGGAGAAGAAGCCGTTCTTCGACGATCAGCGGGTGCGGGCGGTCTTCGCCAGGCACGGCCTCCGGGTGGAGGTCGACACCGCGGGATCACGCCAGATCGCGACCTCGGTGGACCTGGGGAAGTACGGTTTCGCGTTTCCGTCCAGCGCTCCGGCGGCCGAGAAGATCAGGCGTGACCGGGGTGCCACCCGCACCTTCGCGCCGTTCTCCTCTCCCATGGCGATCGCCACCTTCACCCCGATCGTGGACGTGCTCGCCAAGGCGGGCGTCGTGCGGGACTCCGGCCAGGGTTACCAGGTGCTCGATATCCAGAAATATCTAGACCTGGTGGCTAAGGGCACCCGGTGGGACAAGCTGCCGGGCAATACCGCCTACCCGGCGCGCAAGCGCGTGCTGCTCACCACCACCGACGTCCGCACCTCCAACTCCGCGGCGATGTACCTCTCGATCGCCGGCTACGTGGCCAACGGCGACGACGTGGTCACCACGAACGACCAGGCCTCCAAGGTCGCCGGGACCGTCGCGCCCCTCTTCCTCGACCAGGGGTACTCCGAGACCTCCACCGAGGCGCCGTTCGAGGACTACCTGTCCCTGGGGATGGGGAAGACGCCCATGGTCGTGATCTACGAGGCGCAGTACGCCTCGCGCCTGTTCGCCGGGGACGGCTCGATCCGCCCCGACATGCGGCTGCTCTACCCCTCGCCCACGGTCCTGAGCAAGCACACGCTCGTACCGCTCGGCGCGCCGGGCACCGAGGTCGGCCGGCTCCTGCAGGAGGACCCGGAACTCGGGCACCTCGCGGCCCTGTACGGCTTCCGCACCGCCAGCCCCAAGGCGTTCGACGACCTCGTGGCGAAGGTGAGGGCTCCGCTGCCTCCCGGTCTGGTCGACGTGGTGGAGCCACCCGACCACGAGCGGCTGGAGGGCATGATCTCCGCGATCGAGACGCTCTACCGGTCCGGAGCGGTCCCCTCATCCACCCCCTGACCTCACCTTCCCAGCGCTTCGAAAAGAGACCACCGTGAGCGATCTCGTGCTCAGCCCGCCGGAACCCGTGGCCAAGGTGCCCACGGAGAAGGCGGCCACCATGCTGCCGATCCCGGAGGGACGGGACGCGGAACTGGCGGAGAAGGCCCGCGGCTTCGCCGAGGAGTTGAGCGGCCTGGACCCGAGGTCGCCGGAGTTCACCCGGAAGGTGCACGACATCACCTCCATGGGCGACTCGGAGATCCGGGCCTCCTCCCAGGTGGCGAACCGCATGCTGAGGCGCCCGGTGGCCGCGCTGGCGTCCGTCAAGGGCGAGGGCCGGGACGCGCAGGCGGCGGTGGCGGGGCAGCTGGTCGCGCTGCGCCGGACGATCGTCGACCTCGATCCCAAACAGACGTCCGGCCCGGCCAGGAAGCTGCTGGGACTGATCCCGTTCGGCGACAAGCTGCGCGACTATTTCGCGAAATACCAGTCGGCGCAGAAACACCTCGACGACATCATCCGTGCCCTCAAGTCCGGGCAGGACGAGCTGCGCAAGGACAACGCGGCCATCGAGGGCGAGAAGACCAACCTGTGGGAGTCGATGAAGCGCCTGCAGGAGTACGCCCTGCTCGCCGCCGCCCTCGACGCCGCGGTGGAAGAAAAGATCATGTATGTCGAGGCGGCCGAGCCGGAGAAGGCCACCGCCCTGCGCTCGGACGCGTTGTTCGGCATCCGGCAGAAGCACCAGGACCTGCTGACGCAGCTCGCGGTGTCCGCCCAGGGATATCTCGCCCTGGACCTGATCCGCAAGAACAACCTCGAACTGATCAAGGGCGTGGACCGGGCGACCACGACGACGATCGCGGCGCTGCGCACGGCCGTGACCGTGGCCCAGGCCCTCGCCAACCAGAAACTCGTGCTCGACCAGATCACGGCGCTGAACGCCACCACCTCCGACCTGATCGTGGCGACCAGCGAGATGCTGCGCACGCAGGCGGCCGACATCCAGACCCAGGCGGCGTCGACCACGGTCGGCATGGACGCGCTGCGCAAGGCGTTCGACAACATCTACTCCACCATGGACATGATCGACACGTTCAAGGCCAAGGCCGTGGAGAACATGGCGATCACCGTGGACAGCCTGACCGTCGAGCTGGACCACGCCCGCACGTACCTGGAGCGCTCCCGGCGCGGCGACGAAGAAGGGCTCCCGCGATGAGGGGCTCGATGCCCGGCGTGCCGTCGGGTTCCGGCCCGGCCGGGTCGACACCCGGCGCGCCACTCGATTCCCGCCCGGCCGGGTCGGCACCCGGCGTGCGAGCGGGTGCTCGCCGGGTCAGGCGGGCGCTCGTCGTGCTGACCCTGCTGGTGGCGTCGGCCGCGTGCGGCGGGGCTGAGACGCCCGCCACCCCCGCGGACGGTCCCGACGTGCTCCGCGTCCTCGCGGGAAGCGAGATCGGCGACCTGGAACCGCTGCTCAAGCGGGCCCAGGACGCCGTCGGCGTGCGGGTCACGCTGTCGTACGCCGGAACGCTCGACGGGGCCGACCAGGTGGCGAGCGGTGGCGCGGACGGGCGGTACGACGCGACGTGGTTCTCCTCCAACCGCTACCTGTCGCTGATCGACGGGGCGGCCGCGCGGCTCTCGACCCAGACCAAGGCCATGGTCTCGCCCGTGCTGCTCGGGCTGAAGGCGTCCAAGGCGCGCGAGCTCGGCTGGGACGGCAAGACCGTGACCTGGAACGACATCGCCTCGGCCGCGAGCGCCCGGAAGTTCACCTTCGGCATGACCAGCCCCGCGGCGTCCAACTCCGGGTTCTCGGCGCTGGTCGGCGTGACGGCGGCGCTCTCCGACGCCGGTGAGGCCCTGGACAGTGCCCAGATCGACGCGGCGACCCCCAGGCTGAAGGAGTTCTTCTCGGCGCAGACGCTCACCTCCGGTTCCTCCGGCTGGCTCGCGGACGCGTACGCCAAGGAGGGCGCGGTGGACGGGCTCGTGAACTACGAGTCCGTGCTGCTCGGCCTCAACGCCTCCGGCAGGCTCTCCGAGCCGCTCACGCTGATCTACCCGGGCGACGGGGTGGTGACGGCCGACTACCCGCTCACGCTCCTGAGCTCCGCGACCCCGGAGAAGAAGGAGCTGTACGGGAAGCTCGCCGCCTGGCTGCGCACGCCGGAGATCCAGCGGGAGATCATGACCACGACCCACCGCCGGCCCATCGTCCCCGAGGTCAGGCCGGACCCGCGTTTCGGGACCGCGTCGCTGGTGGAGCTGCCCTTCCCCAACCGGCGCAGCGCGGCCGACGAGCTGATCGGCGTCTACCTCAACCAGGTGCGCAGGCCGTCGCGGACGCTGTTCGTGCTGGACACCTCCGGTTCGATGGAGGGGGAGCGGATCGACGCGCTCAGGCAGGCGCTGACCGCCCTGTCGGGCGCCGACACCTCGATCAGCGGATCGTTCTCGCGCTTCCGCGACCGCGAGACGGTCACGATGATCCCGTTCAACGCGGTCCCCGGCACCCCGCAGACCTTCGCGCTGCCCGACCGGAACCCCGAACCGGTGCTCCAGCGGATCCGCTCCTACAGCGAGGCGCTGCAGGCGAACGGCGGCACCGCGATCTTCGACAGCCTGCGGGCCGCCTACGAGGAGGTCCGGTCGTCGCCGTCGGAGGACTTCACCTCGATCGTGCTGATGACGGACGGCGAGAACACCGACGGCAGCTCGTACGACGACTTCGCCTCCTACTACGCGTCGCTGCCCGTGAAGTTCCGGACGTTCGTCGTGCTTTTCGGCGACAGCGACGTCGACGAGATGAAGCGGATCGCCCAGCTCACCGGCGGAGCGGCCTTCGACGCCCGGCAGGGGTCGCTGGCCACGGCCTTCAAGGAGATCCGTGGCTACCAGTAGCCCGGGCGGGCGGATCCTCGCCTACGCCGGGTCGACCAGGAACATCGCCGGGTGCGCCCTGGCGCTCGTCGGGGTGGTCCTGGTCTTCCTCGGCGTCGCCGGGACGTTCTGGCCCGTCGTGGTCGCCGGGTTGTACGGCGTCGGGGCGCTGCTGGCCCCCGCGGACCGGGTGAGGCTCACGATCTCGCACGCGGAGGTGGAGTCACAGCGGCTGCGGGCCGACCTGGACACCCTGCTGGCCGAGGTCGGCGGGAACCGGTTCCCCGCCGACGTGGTGACGAGGGTCGGCGCGCTCGCCGAGGTGGTGCGCGACATCCTCCGGCGGGCGGACACGCTCACCTCCTCACCCGACCACCTGCACATCGTGTCGCAGACGATCAGGGACTACCTGCCGTCCAGCCTGGAGACGTACGCGAACCTGCCCCGCTCCTACGCGCTCACGCGGCGCGGCGAGCGGGAACGCAGCGCGCACGAGGAGCTGCTCGCCCAGCTCGACCTGCTGGACACCCAGCTGCGCAAGGTGGCCGACTCGGTCTACCGGGGCGACGAGCAGGCCCTGCGCGACCAGGGCAGGTTCCTGCGGGACCGGTTCGGCGGCTCCGGCCTGGACCTCTGACCGTCCCCTTCGGGTGAGGCCCTCCGGCGGCGCGGGAAGTCCCGGCGGGCGGCCGGGACGCCCGCGCGCGTTCGCGAAAAGACTTTCCCGCCACCTCTGAACCGTCTTCGACGGTGCTCACCTGGGGGAACGGCGTCCCGGCCGCACGGGTGGACGGGGCCTCGGCGGCGCCGGAACGAACTGGGTGCTTGACCCGCACCTTTCTCTGGGCGTAAAAGTGCGAAAAGAGTTGGATAGCGCTTTCCCACCCTTCGTCCCAGAGCGACGTCACGGGCCTGCTCGGCGTACTCCGCCGCAGGTCAGCCATGCCCGCAGCCCTCATCCAGGGGGTCGTGGGCGGGCTCGTGCGTCGCCCGACGGACACCGCTCGCCGGGCCCCGGCGACGCCGGCGCGTGACCGCGGAACGCGGCACGCCCGCGCCGCCGGTTCGGTCCCGGCGTGAGGCCATGGCCGACCGGGCCGGGAGCACGGCAGGTCGGTACTGACGGAACTTGGAGGTTCCACGGTGCGAAGAAGGAAAGGGATCAGCGGCTCGCCACTCACCGCGCTCGCGACGAGCCTCGCTCTCGCGGTGATCGGGGCGCTGGTGCTCGTGGCGATGCCCAGCGCGTTCGCCGCGTCGTTGTTCGGCGACGACTTCGAGGACGGCAACTCCAACGGCTGGTCGAAGTCCGGGGGAAGCTGGTCGGTGGTCGCCGACGGCTCCCAGGCGTACCGGCAGTCCGGAACGGGCGCGGACGCCAGGACGGTGGCCGGTGCCGGTTGGTCGGGCCAAGCGGTGCAGGCACGGGTGAAGCCGATCGCGTTCAACGGCGGCGGACGGTACGTCGCGGTGCTGGCCAGGGCGCAGAGCAGCAGCAACTACTACTTCCTGGGGCTGAGCAACGCCGGCACGGTCATCCTGGGCAAGCGCAGCGGTGGCGGCCCGACGACCCTCGCCTCGGCCGCGGCGACGGTGACCCCGGGCACCTGGTACACCCTCAGGCTGGAGGCGTTCGGCACGACGCTGCGCGGCTTCGTGAACAACGTGCAGGTCGTCTCGGCGACGGACTCCACCTTCTCCTCAGGAAAGGTGGGCCTCGCCGGTTACTACGCGAGCGCCTCGTTCGACGACGTGCTGGTGACCGACGCCGGCGGGCCGAGCGAGCCGCCGGTCACGCCCACGATCACCCCGCCGCCCCCGGGCACCTGCCCCACCTCGGGTTCGCCCGTCGGGTTCGCCTCGGTGAACGCCTGGGGCAGGAACGGGACCACGGGCGGCGCGGGCGGGCCGACCGTCGAGGTCGACACCGCGAGCGAGCTGATCTCCGCGATCGGCCAGAGCGGGCCCCTGAACATCTGCGTGCGCGGGATGATCACTGTTCCGGCCGGGATGTACAACGTCGCCTCGGACAAGACGATCGTGGGCATCGGCTCCGGTGGCGGCATCAGCGGCGGCGGGCTCAACATCGGCCTTCCCCTCGACAACTCGGTCACCTCGCCGCCCGCGAACGCCGTGAACAACGTCATCATCCGCAACCTGTCGTTCCGGAACGCCAACGACGACTCGATCAACGTGCAGATGTTCTCCCACCACATCTGGATCGACCACAACGACCTGGCCGACGGGTACGACGGGCTCATCGACATCAAGCGCGGCTCGTCGTACGTCACCGTGTCGTGGAACCACACGCACGACCACACCAAGAACATGCTGCTCGGCCATGACGACGGCAACAGCGCGCAGGACATCGGGCGGCTGAAGGTGAGCTACCACCACAACTGGTTCAACCAGACCCCGCAGCGCAACCCCCGGGTGCGGTTCGGCGAGCCGGTGCACGTGTTCAACAACTACTACGTCTACAACACCGACGTCGGGGTGGCCTGCCAGCTGAACGCCGGATGCCTGATCGAGGGCAACTACTTCGAGAGGGTCGAGGTCCCGGCGACGAACACCTACGCCGGTTCCGCCGGCAGGTGCGTCGCGAGGAACAACGTGCTCGACGACTCGGGACCGCCCGAGTGCAGCGGCAGCGTGCAGGAGGCGAGCTCGTACTACGGCTACACCCTGGACGACCCGAACTCCGTGAAGGCGATCGTCAGCGCGGGAGCCGGGGTCGGGAAGATCGGCTCCTGATCCCTCGGAACCCTCGGGGTCCCCGGTAACCCCGGGGACCCCTTGGATCGGGACCCGGCGGGCGGCTCACCGCGCCGCCCGCCGGGTCCCGGAACCGGTGACCGGCGCGGACGGCAGGACCTGGAACCGGTGACCAGCGGGGACGGCAGGACCCGGAACCGGTGACCGACGCGCTCGGCCCGACCTGGAACCGGCGACCGGCGGAACCCGGAATCGGTGACCGGCGCGTCCGGCGGCCGGCCGGTTCCCGGCTTTCGCGACAGTCCGATCACCGCCTCTTTCCGTTTCCCACGAATCACATCGATGATCTCCTGCCAGCTCGATCCCAAAGGCATCGGCGAATGAATCATTCTCACGGAATGTGACTCCGGGGAATATTGACGAACTCATCGCCGGAGGCCACCGTCGTGAAAACCGGGCAGGTGGCGGCCCGCCGGGAGGCGAGGGACGGCCGCCGCACCGGACGCGGGTTCGCCAACCACACGGAGAACCATGTCATGACGGTGTACATGCCGATCCTGAAGGGGCGGGCCAGCGAGTTCCTGGCCCTGGGGAAGGTCGCCGCGGAACGCCGGCCCTCCGTACGGCCGCTGATCGAGGTGATGCCGCTGGAATCGGATACCGGCGACGGCGACCGGGCGACGATCGAGAGTGTGGCCGCCTTCGAGAAACGCGTGGAGGAGCACCTTCCCGCCGAACGCGTTTTCGCGGTCGACTGCCACCGCCTGCTCGGCAGGCACAGGAACCCGGACGACCGCGGTGTCATGTCAATGGTGTCGAACGCCGTGCGAAAGCTCGGCTATCGCATGATCCCGGTGGTACGGCCGGAGGACGGCGAGCACGCGTTCCGGAGCGCGGGGTACGCCGCGGCGCAGCATCGGAAGGGTGCCTGCCTGCGCGTGCCCTGGGCCGCGCCGCGCACCTCCGCGGACGACGCCCGGCTGTCGCGCCGGATACGCGACCACCTGGGCCTGGAGTTCAAGGACATCGATCTCGTGCTCGACCTGTGGGCGGTCGACTCCGACGCCCTGCTGAAGGACCGTACCGCCGACGCCTGGCAGGCGCTCACCTGGGCGAAACGGTTACCGGTGCGTTCGATCACCTTGGCCGCCGGCGCGTTCCCCAGGACCCTCGACGACGTCCCCTTCGACACCCCGGTGGCCATCCCCCGGCGGGACGCCGCCCTGTGGACGACCGTCGCGGCCTCTTACACCGGCACGGAACTGTCCTACGCGGACTACGGCGTGTTCAGCCCGCGGGTGTC
The DNA here is from genome assembly GCF_051192615.1 of Streptosporangium sp. G11. Taxonomy (NCBI): domain Bacteria; kingdom Bacillati; phylum Actinomycetota; class Actinomycetes; order Streptosporangiales; family Streptosporangiaceae; genus Streptosporangium; species Streptosporangium sp. G11. The sequence goes on along the minus strand of NZ_JBPJUQ010000031.1, from coordinate 95,066 downwards.
GCAGGGGCGAAACCCGCACCCGAACCTGCGGTACGCGGTCGACGGCCGGTGGTACGCCTACCGATGCGAGCGGCGCGAGGGCACCGGTGCACTCGGGGGTTTCGACGACCTGTGCAAGGCGGTGGTCGCGGATCTCCGGCCGTCCCGGGGAACGGCGTTCTCGTGGGGCGACGAGCAGATCGAGCGCTTCGCCGACGGGCAGCCGCTGCTGCCGAGGAGACCGGAGTCGTGGCACGCCTGCAGCCTGTCGCGCCACTTCGCCACGGTGCTCGACCGGCTGGGCCACCTCAGGCGGCCCTGATTCCCAGAGGCCGAATCCGGGCGGGCGGGGGTCAGCGGGGGGCGACCCGGTCGGCGCGGGCGTCGGCGGGGACGTCGTCTCGGACGTCGTCGAAGGTATCGCCGGGGGCGTTTTCTGGGACCTCTTCGAGAGTGTCCCCGCGGGCGTCCTCACAGGTGTCCCCATGGGCGTCCTCGTGGGCGTCGGTGCGGGCGAGGATGCTCTCCATCCACGCCACCGCGGTGGCCGCCACCTGCGTCAGCTGGGAGTACAGGCGCTTGTCGAGCTCCTCGCGGCCGGTGTGGAACCTGTCGCGGCCGAACTCCCGGCCGATCCCGCCGACCTGTTCGACCAGACCGGCCAGCTTCGCCACCTCGACCAGGTGGGGATTCGACGGGTCCAGCGCGTCGTCCTCGGCCCGCTGCCTCCGGCGTTCCCGCTCGACCTCGGCCAGGGCGCCCTCCAGGCGGAGCCGGTGCGCGTGGCCGGTGACCGCGTCGACGATGAACCCGGCGACCTCCCTGGGCCGCTCGGCGTCGAGCACCTCCACGTAGAGGGAGTAGTCGTCGCCGTCGCCTCCGGCTATGGCCCAGACGCCGGCCTCCTCTTTCTCGTGGTTGGCCTCGCCGGGGACGACCCGCCACGTGGTGAGATCGACGGACCCTAGCTGCTCGCACCTGGGAACCACGATGTCCTCCTGCTCGTGTTCGCGAATGGGGCGGTTGTGCCTGGGGGTGGTTTCCCATCGTGCCGGGCTTGATGATCGGGCAGGCCGGAACCGCCAGATTCGTCCGCGTCGCCCCGATCGTGGGGTCACGCGGGCGAATTCGGCCGCCCCGTTAACCGAGGCGTACGGTGACCGTGTTCGAGCCGCCGCCCCGGCCCGCCAGGCGCCCGAAGGTGAGCGTGAGTCTCGCGCCGGTCGTGGCGCCCGCCAGGAGCGGGTGTCCGTGGAGCACCTCGGTCACCGGCCGGTCCCAGGTCACGGTCAGCTCGCTCAGGTCTCGCCGGGGGTCCGACACGGTCAGCGTGGCCGTGCCGTCGGCGCTCTCCCTGACGAGGACCGCGCACGGGGCGGAGGCGGCGAGGTCGCCGGCGGCTCCGTCGTTCCAGAAGTTGACGGCGGTGATTCCGAGTGACGGGACCCGGACGCCCTGCCCGCGGGCGGTGTTGGCGAGCACGCGCGCCCAGCCGGGGTCGGCGGCGCGGGCCCGGGTCTCCGCCAGGCTCGCGCCCGGCAGGAGCAGGTAGACGTAACCGGCCGAGACGGGATCGACACCGTGGTCGAACCAGAGGGTCACGTAGCTCCGGGTCACCGGGTCCCGGCCGCCGGCGCGTTCCTCGCGCAGCGTGCGCAGCCGGGTGCCGCAGGGCAGGACGTAGCCGCCGTGCCCCTCCAGGTGCGCCCAGCCCGTCTTCTCGTCCACGGTGAGGAGCGCGTCGGTCCTGCGGTTGTCCACGATGGTCTCGACCGGTACGCCGTCCTCGCCGGTGATCGCGGCGCCGAGGCACACCACGGCGTCGTCGAGGAAGAACCACGACTTGAAGGCCTCCAGCGTGCTCTCGAAGCCGTTCAGGTGCTGGCCGACCGTCGCGTACACGCCGTCGGTGGCGCCTCCCGCCCAGCGGCCCGGCGGGCAGGTGTCACCCCAGCCCTCACCGGCGCCGTCGGCCAGCCGCCGGGTGGAGACGGTGGTGCCCGGCAGCCGGTAGGGGTCGACGGTGGTCCAGAAGGAGTCGGAATACTGGTCGCCGTGGCCGCCGGCCCACCAGTAGAGCATTCCCGAGCCGGTGTGCCAGCCGCGGAGGTTCTCCCCGTTGCCGTGCTCGTAGTGGCCGATGCGGTAGGAGGCCATGCTGAGTCCCGCGCACCAGCCCGGCCTGCGGTGGACGGCGCGGGCGCTCATCGCCAGCAGCCGGTGCCCGGCGGGTTCGCCGGCCGCGGGGACGGCGTCGTCGTCCAGGATCGCGGCGAGGCGGGCGTGGAACCCCAGGTCGTCGTTCTCGGCCGCCTCGAGCATGGGCCGGTGGGTGTCCCGCAGCGCCCACCCCTTCACCATGCCCTGCCAGCGCGACCGCTCGGCGGCCGAGGCCGTCTCCCCCAGCAGCAGGATCGCGGAGGCGATCACGCGTCCCCTGCCGTGGTCGCCGTACGGCTGCCTGCCGATCGCCCGGCCGCTGACCAGGTCCATGCAGAAGCCGTCGTGGACGACCGGCGCGAACGTCCTCTCGACGCTGTCGAGGACGACCTGCCTGTTCGGGTCGGTGACCTCCCACGGCGAGCCGCGCAACACCGCGAACAGCGTCGCGAGGCCGGACAGCAGCGACGCTCCGTACGTCCCCTGGTAGGGGACGGTCGTGTGCTGGACGAAGGAGCCGTCCCGGTAGAACCCGTCGCCCTCGGAGACGTAGGGGAAGACCGGGGAGAGCGCGGAGACGGCCAGCGCGGCCTTCGCCGGGTCGGAGCCGAGGATCGCGCGCAGCAGCGTCACCATGCACAGGTCCACCCGGTTGGCCCCGGTGCTGGTCCCGCTGTAGTCGTCCAGACGGCACTCGGGGACGAAGTGGTCCACCGCCTCCCGCAGCGCCGCGCTCTGCCGGTCCGCCAGGTGCGGGCCGATCAGCAGGGCCGCGTCGAGGAGGTTCTTGGGGGTGCCGATCTGCCAGTACCACCAGTTGCCGACCTCGTCGGCGCCCGCGGCGTACACCCGCCGCCGGTAGTGGTCGATGCCGGTGGCGACGGCCGAGGCCAGGCTCGCGTCACCGGTCAGGCCGGTTCCCGGCAGGACGTACGCGCGGGCCATGGTCCGCAGCCGGGCCGGGGTGGCGCCGAGCGAGGGGAACGCCAGGTCGGGCCAGAGCGACGCTTCGGCCGGCGCCATGGCGTCCCGGTATCCGGCCGCCCTCGTCCCCAGCCTCGCCAGCCGGGTCCGGTACGGCTCGGCTGTCGCGTCGAATCCCGACCCCGCCGTCACGTCCCGCCACCGGTGGCGCAGCGGGGCGAAGGGGTCGGCCGACGCGTGCGGGGCGGTTTCCGTGCGCGCGGTGGTCTCCGTGCCCGCGACGTACGCCGGGATCAGCGCTCCAGCCGTGGTGACACCGCCGAGCTGGAGAAAAGATCTCCGGGAATGTCCGTTCACACCTAGATTGTCGGGCGGAAATCATCCGCGCCGCGGATACCACGCCGCAGGAGATCAGAGGTCCACGTCGCGGGAGGCGACCACATGGACCCCCTCGGGCTCGTGGCCCGCCGGGGTGACCACGACCCGCCTCCCCTGCTCCTCGTAGCCGTGCTCGGTCAGCCACAGCAGGGTGTACGGGTCGAGCCGGCTGAAGTCGATCGGGGAGGCGGGCGAGAAGATGTCGTCGCCGGACGAGACGCCGCCGGTGTCGCCTTCGACGATCGACAGGGTGTACGCGGTCATGGCAGCCCCCAGGCCGTGGTTGTCCTCAGGAAGTCCCATACCCGGTCGTGCGGGTTCCGCCGAGGTCCGGCCGGACGCGGGCACGGTCCGGCGCCCTCCGTGAGGCCGGCCACCTGTAACAGGGGTCCCACAGAAATGCCCACAAAAGCGACTTAAGGTATGTAAAGGTATATAATGGACAAAGCCTTCTCTCTCCGGAGAGGCTTTCCCCCAAGGAGCGTGCGGCCGATCGCGAAGAGCGGCCCGGGTGGAACCACCTCCCCCGGTGCCGCCCGAACGGCCCCGGCCACCTCTCCGGCACGCTCGCCGGCCGACCGGAAAGTCATGCGATGAGCCAGGACAGCACCAGCCCGCACACCGATTTCGAGATCGACCTCACCCTTGAGGAGGCTCGCCGCCGCGCCGCGGTCATGGCGGCACTGGAGCCCGGCTGGGACCCGGTGGCGGTGATGCGGGCCGAGGAGGAGGCGTACGACCTCCTCTACTCCGATCTCGACGAGCGACAGCGGGAAACCTACGACATGCTCGTGGCCGCCGGCGTACTCCCCCGGAGGGGAACACGGTAGTGCTGCCACTTGACCCGCACGCCGACCTCGGGCGCAGGGCGTGGGTGCCCTGCCCCTCCTGCCAGGACCACCGCGACTGCGGCGACTGCCTCGGCGGGCGCAACTGCGGGGAGCACTGGCGCTATCTCCTCGGCAACACCGGCCGCCTGTTGCACCTGCAGTGCCCGGAATGCACCCACCTGTGGAACCACGAGACGGGCTTCGGCGCGGGTGGCGGCGCCATCCCCCGCTGACCCCGGAAGGCGTCGATTCGCGCCGGTACCCGTCCGCGCTCCCGCCGCGCGCGGGACCGATCGCGCCCGTCCGCACGCCCCCGGATGAACGTTCGTACGCCCCCGGATGAAGGCGTGCCCGGCCGTCCCCGCATCGGCCCGGCCGCGTGCCCGCGCGCCCGATCCGGCGGGCGTCCGGGGGCGGAGGGCCTCCGTCCGCGCGGTCCCGGAAAAGCGGGGGTTCCAATTAGCCGAACGAGGGTCAGGGGCCGAACGGCCAAACAGAGGAAACGCATACATATCAAGTTGCTATGAGGGCTTGCACCAATCCGGAGTGGGAAACGCTTGCGCGATCGCCCGCACGCGGCGAGAGACGCGGACGGGTACCGGAAAGCCCAACGGGAGACGAACGACCGGCCTGCCCCAGGGAAATGGCAGTTCAACAAGAAACGTGAAGGATCATCCGAAATCTCGGGATGGCCGCACATCTCTAGAGAACTACTGGCACGATCCACCGGCAGGATGGCAGCAGGTGGGGGCATTGCGCGTTTCGGACAGCCCATATATCTACTTAAGTGTTATTTATAATCCAATAACCATAAGTGTCAATTACTGAGCCCTTTACCTTCCCAATAGATCACGGTCAGTCTAATATTTGGACCTATGTCATGGCGTGCATCAGATTTCCCAGATGGACAGGCTGGGTCCTCTGGCCGTGGCACTGGTTCCTCTAGGCACGATTCCGAACACGCATCCGACTGGCATCCCGAACGCCTCCTGTCATTCGATTGGCGGAAGGTTATTCTGTTCACGGCAGTTTTAGCGATCATCGCCGTGGCCGCGTTCTGGCTCGCGACCAGAGCGCCCTCCGGTTCGTCCCTGGCGGCGAACCCCACCCCCGACCCTTCGGACACCGGCTGGGAGAAGGCCCCTTCCTCGCCTTCACCGACGCCGGCCTCCTCCCGCTCCACCCCCACACCAACCCCGAAGCCCACCGGAAGCGGCAAGAGCAGGTCCCCCCGCCCCGAGGCCACCCCCGCGAAGAAGCCGGAGAGGCCACGGAGCGAGACCAGGACCACCCCGCCGCCCGCCGACCCGCCGGCCGGGTCCCGCTCGCCCCAGCTCACCGCCAAGGAGGCGTACGGCATCCACGGCCGCTACCAGCGGGGGCTGTCGGTGGCCCAGGCCAGGAAGGACCAGGTGGCCATGGCGAAGCTGGAGCACGGGCTCGCGCTGGAGATGACACGGGCGGGTTTCAAGACCGCCGAGATGCAGGGGACCTCACTGGCGACGGGGATATGGCCCAACCCCCAGGTGTGGATCCCGCGCCACGTGGAGGGCGCCGCCGACTGGTTCGTGGCGATCTCGTACGAGCCCGGCGTCGCGCGGATCGTCGACGTGATGAGCTCGGCCCCCGGCGGCTGGCGGCTCGTCGCCTCGGCCGCCGACACGCGTGCCACCCCGGCGCGGTTCCCCAAGATAGCGACCGACGGCGAGGGTTACGCGACGAGCCTCCCGGAGAACGCCACCGGGCTGAGCGGGACTCCCCGGCAGATCGCCCGCGCGCACCTGGCGAGCCTGGAGAACGCCGAGGTCGACCCGCGGTTCGACGAGGGACCGTGGACCAGCGAGGCCGCGCTGTTCTGGCAGCAGGAGCGCGCCCAGCTGGAGCAGGCCGACTGGAAGCTCGCGTTGTCGTACCGGCTTGAGGGACCGGTACGCGCGCTCAGGACCAGTGACGGGGGCGCCCTGGTCTGGTACGGAGCCCGATCCACCGAGCTCCGCGAGGCGGTGCGGGAAGGGGCGAAGGTCAAGCTGAAGGGCTCGGCCGCCGTCCGCACCCGCAACAAGGCCTTCGCCCGCTCGGTGAGCGCCACATACGGACGCATGTATGTGACACATGTCCCCCCCGCCGGCTCGAACGAGCCCGCTCGCGTGCTGGGCGAGTGGAGCGACGTCCTGGAGAGCCACGGCGACTGACGTTTTCACCGGAAGAAAAGGAACATTCAATGACACCCTCACGTAAGCCATCGCGCGCGACGGTGATCACTGCGAGTGTCGCGATCGGCGTCTTCGGTGCCGGCGCCGGACTGGGAACCGTCATCGCCATGCGCCCCGACCCCGGCGAGGGGCAGGTGATGCGGCTGGCTGCGGGAACGTACCTCCTCGACGACCAGGCGGGAGCCTGGACGTCGAGCGCGGCACCCGGCGGCGACCAGCCGCTCCCGCTCTCCGGCGCCGACGCGGGCAGCACGATCGCGGACGGCGCCAGCCGGGCCGCCTCGAGCGACCAGCGGGTCTGCCTGACCACCACCACCGACGGGCACGCGGTCGGGACCTCAGGGGAAGGCTGTCTCGCCCTTCCCGTCCTGGGCGTGGCCGCCGCCGCGGCCGCCCCGCTCCAGCGGCCGGGAAACCCCAAGAGCACGCCGACCCCGCCGACGGCTCCCAAGACGAACGCGCCGACGAAACCCGCGACGCCCAAGAAGCCCGACACACCCACCAAGCCCGACCCGGCACCGGTGCGGCCCGCCCCCAACCCCGGGCCCGCGCAACCCCCCGCCCAGCCCCCTCCGGCGAATCCCCAGCCCGTCCAGCCCCCCGCCCCACCGCCTCCGACCCCGACGAAGAAGATCAGCGGCAACATCTCGGAGAGCGAGAACGAGAGCGGCAGCGTCATCGAGCGCCCCGCGGAGCAGAAGGCCGAGATCGTCTCGCCGCCCAAGCCGGCCCCCGAGTCCGGCGGGATGAGGTCCTCGGGCCCCTCGCGGCCTTCGCAGCCCCAGCCCAACGGAGGCAACGGCCGGTCACAGCCTCCGGCCACCAATGGCGACAGGCAGCAGCAGCCCCAGCCGACCGGCGGGAACAGGCAGCAGCAACCGCAGCCCACCGGAGGGAACAGGCAGCAGCAACCGCAGCCCACCGGCCTCAGGCCCCCGCAGACCCAGCCCACCGGAGGGAACGGGCAGCAGCCGCAGCCCACCGGTGACGTCAGGCCCCCGCAGCCCGGGGACAACGCCAGGAACCCCCGGCCGACGGGCACCCTGAGGCCGGCGATCAGGTCGGGCCCCGGGCGGCCGATCGTGCCCTCGGGCGAGGTCACCCTCCCCACGGCGCCTCCCGAGACCAGGCCGACCGGCGACCCGGGAGCGCCCTCGGTGGCGCCGACAGCGCGCAACGGCAACCCGGGTCCGGTCCAGCCGCCCGGTGGCCACAAGCGCTCGCAGGCGCCCAGCCCGTCGCGGAAACTTCCCTCGGCCGGGCCGTCCCAGCCCGTACAGCCGCAGCCGTCCCTCGGCCCCGCTGAGAACGCGTCGCAGGGTCCCGACGGGACCGTGCTCATGCCGGCCACCCCGCAGCTTCCCGGCGGCGGCCCGGACGGCGGCGTCTCGCTGCCGGTCTTCGAGAACCCCGAGCTCCTGCGGCGCGCCTACGAGGCCCTCGGGCTGGACAGGGGCATGCGCTACACGGACGAGAACGGCGTGTGGGACCTCAACATCGCCCCGCCGGGCACCCCGCCATGCCGTAACTACACCACCGAGGAGATCCAGGCGCTCAGCGCGACCCAGGGGCCGAGCCCGTCCCAGGGCGGCCAGGCGATGATCCCCCGCGACTCGTGCCTGTGGCCCGCCTTCATCCGCTGGCTCTACGCGGAGCCCGCACCCGGCCAGATCAGCAACTGGACCAAGTTCACCGGACTGCCCCAGCGGAACCTGGAGCTCGTGGTGACCGATCCTCCCCCCGTCCCGCTTCCCAGCCCGATCCCCAGCGACAGCACCCTTCCTCGACCCGACCAGGGACAGCCCGACCAGGGACAGCCCGACCAGCGACAGGGCGTCCCCGGCGAGGAGGAGCCCTGGCAGCCGGACACCGGCGGCCTGAACCCCGCCCAGCCGGGCCCCGAGGACGCGGTGGCCCCCAGGGACCCCGGAGGTAGCGGGGACAACGCCCCCGAGCAGTGGCCGGGCGAGAACACCGCCCCCTTCCAGTCCGACCGAGGCCGGCCCGACCAAGGCCAGGTCGAGCCGGACCCGGTCGAGTACGACGGCCGATGAGCACACCTACCGGAACCGGGCGGCTCACGCCCGGCCCCGGCCAGGGGGCGGCCTGGGTGCGCGAGCATGGCGCGCACCTGATGGACTACGCCGCCTCCCACCTCGAATCCGGCCGGGCGCGCGCGGCGGTCGTCTCCGCGCTGGCGGCCGGCCGGACCGAGGCCGCTCCCGGAGGCGTCACGGTCCGGGGACGACTGCTGGCCGTACTGCGACGTGACTGCCGCACCTCTCCGGGATACCGGGAGCGGTACGTGCCGGGTTCGGGGCCCGGCATGCCCGACGCCTCGCTGATCGAGCGGGTGTGGACGATCGTCGACCCGCTGGGCACGGAGACGCTCAGGTTGACGTACCGTCACGCGCTCGGCATGGAGGATCTCTCGCACGTGCTGGCGATGCCCGTCGACGAGGTCGGCAGGCTCGCCACCCGTACCCAGGATCTGATCGAGACCCTGGTGAGCGGGCTGGACGCGCTCGCCCACGGGCGGCGTACCTGCCCGGAGCTCGCCCCGCTGGTGGAGGCCGTCTTTCCCGGCGTCTTCTCCGACGGCCCCGCCGGCGGGCGGGCGGCTTCCCACGCCGACCCCGGCGACGCCCAGGCGAGCCTGCTCTCCCACATGATCAGGTGTTCCGTCTGCACGCGGCCGATCAACATCCGCTACACGGTGCCGCAGATGATCTCCCACCCTCCGGTCGCGCCGCTCTCCGTGGAGGAGCGGCAGCGGCTCACGGATTCGCTGCCTCCCGAGGCCGCCCCCCGGGCGGCCGCGGAGGTGGCCCCCGAGGTGCCCCCGCCCGCGCCCCCGGCCCGTGGCGGGTCTCCCGTCCTGTCCGCCCCTCCGGGAGGGGGGCGGTCCCCGGTCCTTCCCGCGCCCCCTCCGGGGGGCCGGACCTCCGCCCCACCCGGGCACCGGTCCTCCGTCCCGCCCGTCTCCCCGGCCGCGGGCGGCGCCACCCCGGCACCGCCGGCCGTGACGCCGCCCTCGCCCAGGGTCGGCATGCCTCCCTACCCGCCGGTGGCGTCGAAGCCTCCCGCGAAGCCACCGGCCGCGACGCCGTCGAGTACGGCGTCGCCGGTCAGGGCACCGGGAGACGAGCCCGCGGCGGGCTCCTCCGATCCCTCCACCCCCTCGGGCCTGCCCCCGCTGCCCGCCCTGCCGCCCCGCAGGACCCGGCCGGCCCGTCCGCCGTCCGCGCCCCCCGTACCCGGACACGACACCCCGCTCTACGACGCCCTGCTCACCCAGGCGTGGGCGCGCGAGGTCCTCGCCCAGAGCGAGGAGCTCACCGGCACCATTCCCAGGCAGGCGCCGCCCGTTCCCAAACCCGTCGCCAGGGCCGAGCCCGTCGTCATCGCCGGGCAGGCGTCCGTCGAGATGCGCGACACCGAGGTCCGTACCCCCCGGGTGCGCGACATCGAGGTCCGCGACGACGCCCAGGTTCCCGCGCTGCGTTTCCACACCGAACCCGACGACCGCCCCGACGAGGAGCGGATCGAGATGGGGATCCGGGTGCTGGAGGCGCTCAGCTGGGCCGGCACCCGCATCAAGAACACGACGATCAAGATCGTCATCATCGTCGTGGCGGGCGCTGCGGGCACCCTGACCGGGATGAACTTCCTCGGCCCCGCGATCGAGTCCGAAGAGCCCGCGAGGTCGCTGCAGGCGTCCACCAGCCAGGCCACCCGATCCCCGCCCCCCGCCGCCGGCGCGCCGGCGCGGCAGGACGGGCTCGCCTCCCGGCTACGGGTCCCGCCCGTGGTGACGCTGGACGAGTTCGGCCTGGGAAGCATGGTCCTCACCGTCTCGGGAGAGCCGTTGAAATGGCGGATATCGGCTCCCGGCCTGGCCGTGAGCCCCTCCAGCGGCACGCTGCGCGAAGGGGTCACGCAGGTGATCAACCTGCGTGCCCACCGGGTCCGCAACTGGTGCGGCGCCCCCGCCTCGGTCACCGCCCCGATGACCGTTCACGGCCTCGACGACTCGATCACCACGACGGTGCGCTGGCGGACATGCTGACGACCTCACTCCCCAAGATCGCTTTTCAAGAAAGGACAACGGCATGACGGATACCTCCCCTCACATCCAGGCATCGCCGCCCACTCCGCCGCCCCCGCCCGAGCAGTTCCATGAAACGGTCCCGCTCACCGCGGAACACCTGCTCACCAACCGCCGCCCGGAGCCCGCCGGAGGGTGGCGCCGTCTCGTCTGGCAACTCTCCGGCAAGCGCTTCATCCCCGCGGAGTCGGCGGCGGAGCTGGAACGGCGCACGCTGATGGCGCAGGCCCAGACCCCCGTCGCGAGCGGGCACCACCGGATCGCGGTCATGAGCCTCAAGGGCGGGGTCGGCAAGACCACGACGACCGTCGCCCTCGGCAACACGCTGGCCTCCCTGCGCGGCGACCGGGTGATCGCGATCGACGCCAACCCCGACCGCGGGACCCTCGGCATCAAGGTCAAGTCCGAGACGGCGGCGACCATCCGCACCATGCTGGCCGAGGCCCCCCACATCCTGCGCTACGCCGACGCGCGCGCCTTCACCTCCCAGTCGCCCGCCCGGCTGGAGGTCCTGGCCTCCGACACCGACCCGGCCGTGAGCGAGGCGTTCAACGCCGAGGACTACCGCACGGTCGCCGGGCTCATCGAGCGCTACTACTCCATATGCATCACCGACTGCGGGACCGGCCTGCTCCACGGGGCCATGGGCGCGACGCTGGAACTGGCCGACCAGATCGTGCTGGTCAGCCTCGTCGCGGTGGACGGGGCGAGTTCGGCCGCCGCGACGCTGGACTGGCTGACCGCCCACGGCCACGCCGACCTCGTCAAGAACGCCATCGTCGTGCTGAACGCGGTGGAACCCAAGTCCGACGTGGACCTGGACCTGCTGGAGCGCCACTTCATCTCCCGCTGCCGCGCGGTGATCCGCATCCCCTACGACCCGCACCTCAAGGAGGGCGCCGAGGTGGACCTGGTCCGCCTCCGTCCCACGACCCGGGGCGCGTACCTCCGCCTGGCCGCGGCGGCCGGGCAGACCTTCGGGCAGCGCCCCGACCGGAGCCACTAGTGCGACCGGTCGCCGACGATCCCACGCTGAACTGGGATCTGGGCCCGCCGCCGAGCGCCCGGCGGCGGATGCTCATCGTGGTCGTCTCGATCGTGGGGACGATCCTGCTGGCGGCCGGCGCATGGCAACTCCTCCGAACCGACTCCACCCCCGTGAACGCCTCCGCGCCGAAGGCCGTCGGGGACACCGTTCTCCTCTCCCCGCCCTCCGGCTACGAGGGCGCGGCCGGTTACCCCGTCGGGTTCCCCCGCACCGAGCTGGGCGCGGCCTCCGCCGCCGCGGCCGCGCTGGAGGCGGCGTGGACCCTGGACGTCGAGCAGGCCGAGCAGGCGGCGGTGCTGTACGCGCGGCCCGAGCAGCACGACGCCGCACGGGCCGGCGCCCGCGAGGCCGTCGCGGGATGGCGGGAGATCCTCGGCCTTCCCAAGGACGGGGCGCTCCCCGACGGCGCCGCCATGCGGACGCGGACGATCGGCCTCCAGTGGCGATCCCGCGCCCAGGATCAGGTGCAGGTCTCGGTCCTGGTCCAGGTGACCGCGACCAAGGGCGTCGGCGACACCGATCCAACCTATTCGAGCCCATACGCCATGAGCCTGCTCATGGTCTGGCAACCCGGCATGCGCGGTGCGAACCAGGGGGACTGGGTCAACGTCCCCGACCCCCTCGCCACCTCCGTGCCGCCGGTCGCCCTCCCGGGCACCCCGGAATTCACCGCCGCGGGCTGGAAACCCATATCCGGCCCAGAGCCCACCCCATAGATCCAGGAAGAGCGATCAATGCCCCCACGCAGCTCGTCCCGGCGTGTCACCTTACTCTCCGGCCTTCTGCTGGCCGCGGTATCCGCGACGACAAGCGCGGTCATCGCCCAGCCGTGGGCCGCCGTGGCGGATCCCGGCGTGAGCTCCGGCTCACCGTCGCAGGAGTTCGCCGGTCCTTCCGCCGTTCCCCCGGCCGGGCCTCCCCCCGCGCGACAGGAGGTCCCCTCCGAGCCGGGAAACCCCTCCTGGCCGGACGGGAGTCCCCCCTCGGACGGCGACTCCCGCTCGACGCCGGACGAAAGACCGCCTGCGGACAGCGACTCCCCCTCCAGGCCGGACAGGAACCCGCCCGCCGAAACGGACCGCCGCGCCCCCGTGGAGAACGCGTCGCCCCCCGAGGCCGACAGCTCCCCTCCCACGTCCCGTAGCCGTCCCGGCGAGAGGAACAGCGCGCCGCGCACGGAAGAGGACGTTCCCTCCGAGCAGTTCTCCGCGCCCTCCCGGGAGACGAGGGCACGGGAAACCGTACGGCCCAGGAACGCGGTACCGGCGAACCCGTCGTCCAGGAGGTCGCGCCCCGTCGAGGAACCGCCCGTGAACACCAGGCGCACCGAGGGCCCGCCGAGGAGGTCCGAGCCGACGCCCTCAAGGAACACCAGGCCCACCGAAGCGCCTCCGGAGACCAGGAAGGCCACCCCGGCGCCGCCGAGGAACACGACGCCCGCCAGGCCACCGTCCGGGAACACCAGGCCCACCACCGGCGGGTCCCCGGAGGCCAAGAAGCCCACCCCGGCACCGTCCGGCGACACGAAGCCGACGGCGACGTCCACGGCGACCTCCGCCCCCGCCACCCCGGCGCCGTCGCCCAGCGCCACCTCGTCCTCGTCGCCCACGGCGACCGGGACGCAGCAGCCGCCGAAGGCGACACCGACCCCCTCCGCCACGACCACCAAGCCCGCGCCCGACCCGACCCCCACGGCCCCCAAACCAACCGCGACGGCGACCAAGCCCGCGCCGAGTGCCACCCCCAAGCCCAAGCCCACCCGGTCGACGACCCCCAAGCCCACCACCCCGCCGAAGGGAACACCGAAGCCCTCGGCGAGCCCGACCCGCACGTCCACCGCCGCCCCTCCGCGCACCGGTCCGCCGAGCCGGGCGACACACGCCCCCCGGCCCGCGCCCACGCGGACCGGCGTCTACGAGCCCTCCCTCCTGACCGAGCCGGTCCAGAGCACCCGATCCCCGGTGGCGGTCCCGTCTCCGGCGCCCTCGATCCACAACGTCCTGCCCCTGCCCCCGCTCAGGCGCTCCACCTCCGACTTCTGTAAGCCGGAGGACGTCACCTCGTGCTGGGGCCTCGCGCCCTGGCGGGGCCGTACCTCGGAATCCCCCAACGTCCTGCTGATCTCGAACCGGGAGCCGGCGGGCGCGCCGCGCTGGGTGTTCGCACCGCCCACCTCGCCCGCCCAGCCGCTGCCGAACCCGGTCGCGTCGTCGATCCCCAGCCCGACGAGCACCGGCTGCTGGAGCTTCAGTCCCTCCACACTCTGCGCCAGATCCTGGGAGGAGTAATCATGATCACCAGATCCCACGTGCGGGTGGCCGTACTCAGCATGGTGGCCGCGCTGGCGGTGAGCACCCTCAGCGCGGCCCAGGGAGAGGTGGTCTCTGCGGCTCCCTGCGCCCCCGCCAACACCGGCGAGGCCAGCGCCGCGCAAGCCCTCAACTGGGGTGCGCCGTCCTGGTGCGCCGAGTTCGACGACTACCTTGACGAGTCCGACTGGGTCTTCTACGACTCGGCCGGGCACGCCGGCAACGGCCGCCGTTCCCCGCAGCAGCTCTACCTCGGCAACGGGGCGCTCTACCTGTACGGCCGCGAGGACGGGACCACGGCCGGCCTGGCCGCCCGTCACGACCAGGCCTACGGGCGCTGGGAGACCCGCATCCGCCTGTACCCGGGCGCCGGGTCGTACCACCCCGTCGCCCTGCTGTGGCCGAAGGACGGCGGCGGCAACGTGCGGAGCTCCACGGGAGAGGAGATCGACTTCCTGGAGGTCATCGACGATCCGCAGAGGCAGCGCCCGAACTTCTTCCTGCACACCCCTCAGGGGCAGGAGCAGGCCCACGCCAACATCGACATGACCACCTGGCACACCTACGCCGTGGAGGTCACCCCCGGCAGCGTCGTCGGCTACATCGACGGGCAGGAGTGGTTCCGCTCCGGCAACGCCACCAGCAGCTCGATGTCGGTCTGCCTGCAACTGGACTGGTTCCCCGGCCAGGGCAGCTCGGGAGAGGCGTGGATGGAGGTGGACTGGCTCCGCATCTACCCGTCCTCGACGGGCACCGCGGGCTGAACCCACCCCGCAGGGCAGGAGGGTGCGGGACCCGTCACGGGTCCCGCACCCTCCTCGCGTCTCAGGACTTCTCTCAGCGGTGTGTCCCGCGCTCCCGGGTCTTCGGCCTTCTCCCGTTCCCCGGCTCCGGTCTCGATCCCGGCTCCGATCCCGATCCCGATCCCGGCTCCGGCGAGAGCGAGAGCGAGAGCGAGAGCGAGAGCGAGAGCGAGAGCGACGTTCCCCCCTCGCTCCGGGACCGGCCCGTTCCCGGACCGGATTTCCAGGAAGTCCGGCGTGGGAGGGCGCTCAGGCGAGCTGGGCGTCCTGCAGCCCGGCGTAGGCGCCGCGCAGCCGCATCAGCTCCTCGTGGGTACCCACTTCCTCGATCCCGCCGTCGCGCATGACCACGATGCGGTCGGCGCGGCGGATGGTCGACAGCCTGTGGGCGACGACGAGGACCGTACGCCCGGCGACCAGGCGGGTCAGCGCCTCCTGGATGAGCGCCTCGGAGCGGGTGTCCAGGGCGGAGGTGGCCTCGTCCAGGATCAGCACGCGCGGATCGCGGATCAGGGCGCGGGCGATGGCCAGGCGCTGGCGCTGCCCGCCCGACAGGCGGGCGCCCCGCTCCCCGACGACCGTGTCGAGGCCGTCGGGGAGCCGGTCGATGAACTCCAGCGCGTTGGCGTCCTGGAGCGCCCGCCGCACCCGGTCCTCGGGAACGTCGGCCATGCCGTAGGTGACGTTCTCCTTGATGCTGCCCTCGAACAGGATCGACTCCTGCGGCACGACGGACAGGAACCTGCGGTAGGTCCGCAGGTCCAGCGTCTCCATGTCGCGCCCGTCCAGCAGGATCCGGCCCGAGGTGGGCCGGAGGAAGCCGATGACGAGGTTGAGCACGGTCGACTTGCCCGCCCCCGAGGGGCCGACCAGCGCGATCGTCTCGCCGGGGGTCACCGTGAGGTCGAACCCGGTGATCGCGGTCTCCTCACCGTAGGAGAACTCGACGTCGCGGAACTCGACCTCGCCGCGGACGGAGGCGACCTCCTCCTTGCCCGCGTTGTGCTCCAGGTCGGGCGCCTGGAGGACCTCGCCGACGGAGCGTACGGACGCCAGCCCCTTGCTGATCATCGGGGTGAGGCTGAGCAGGGAGGTGACGGCGGCGGTGAGGGTGGCGAAGAAGCTGGTGAGCATGACCACGTCGCCCGCGGTGATGGGGATGACCTGGTAGTAGGCCACGAGCGCGGAACCGGTGAGGAAGGCGACGCCGAGCGCGTTGAGCAGGATCCAGGCCAGCGCGCCGAAACTGCCGTTGAGCAGGTCGAGCCGGAGACCCTTGCGCAGCACCTTGGTCAGCGTGCCGTCGACGCGGTGCAGGGCGTCCTGCTCCAGGCCGTGCGCGCGGGTGATCGGGATGAGCGTGGTCATCTCGCTGACCCTGCTGGACAGTTGCTCGACCTCGCGGCGGAAGCTCTCGTTGTCGTCGCGCAGCCGGGTACGCATGCGCATCACGAGCAGGGCCGCGGCCGGTACGACCACCAGGAAGACGGGGATCGCGGCGGGCACCTGCACGGCGATCACCACCAGGCCCCCGGCCAGCATGGTGAGCGCGGACAACCCCATGTCGGCCGCCTGCTGGCTGGTCTGCTCCACGCTCTCGACGTCCCGGATGACCTTCGTCTGGAGTACGGCGGCGCTGACCCGCGCGTGGTAGCCGATGGAGAGCTGCTGCATGCGACGGCAGAGCGCGGAGCGCAGGCCCGTCCCCATGCGGCGGATGGCGCCGTGCGTGCAACGGACGTAGAGCAGGTGGAGCGGGTAGTTGAAGAGCAGAAGGACGAGCAGCACACCCGCGTTGGCCCACAGGTGGGCGATCGGGGCGCGAGAGACCACGATGTCGACGACGTTGGCGGTGATCAGCGGCAACAACCAGGTCGGACTGTGCTTGACCAGGAAGGCGAGGACCCCCACGAGCAACCTGAGGCGGTCCTCCCGGAAAAGGTAGGCGAGCGTGCGGATTGGATGCTCACCGCGATAGCGGTGATCGAGAGCGCCAACCACAAATCCCCCAAATAGTGGTAAATCTCCGGCAATCCTCTCGCATGGAGATTTCGTCCGCGTGACGCCCAGGGGAATCGACAGGTGGCGACGTCCCGCCGGGGGGACCACCCACCCGGCACGGACCACCCGGCAGACGCGAACCGCGCTCGACACCGGCCGGCTCACCCGGCACGAACCGCTCAGCACGGACCACTCGACGCCGGCCGGCCCACCCGGCACGAGCCGCCCGACACAGCCCCCTCGCCCGGCACGGGCCTCTCGACGCGGGTCCGTTCAGCCCGTGGTCGCGGGGAGCCTTGTCTCCAGGATCTGGCCGGGCCAGTCGCCGACCATGAAGCTCTCGGTCCTGGTGAAACCCTGGCTCTCGTAGTACGCCACCAGCCGGCCGTCGTCGCCGGCGTAGCAGTCGACCCGCACCAGCGCGATTCCCAGCCCGGCGGCCTCCGCGCGGGCGCGCTCCAGCAGGGCGGCCCCGACCCCGCGGCCGTGGAACCTCGGGTCGACCACCAGCCCCTGGACGTACAGCTCCGGTTCGGAAGCGGGGGTGACGTAGGGCATCGCGGGCCCCACGACCGGGCAGCCCGCGGGCCGGCCGCCGAGTTCGGCGACGCGCATCCCGCCGGACGTCGCCCACGAGGCGATCCGCTCGACGCGGGCCGCGTCGGCGGAGAACGGCTCGCTGCCCCACTGGCCGGTGCGGCCCAGGGAGGTCAGCCACGCCACCGCGCCGTCGAACATCGCCAGGACGGCCGGCACGTCGCCGAGATGCCCGTCACGGATAATCACCGGCGGATCGTAACAGGACACGCACCCCCACACGGTGACACGCCATGCCGGATCCACCACATCGGGAGATCAGTAAAATCGGCGACGGCCGGAGTACGGCTTCTCGGTCACGGGCGCATGCCGTGACCTCTTCCCCCCCGGGAGTCACGTGAGCAGCGGGTTGATCGACGCGTTCCCCAAACAGCCCCCCGGGCCGCCCCCGGCGCCGCCCGGCCGGCGCCCGGCGCGGCCGCGCCGCAGGTGGCTGTGGTGGCTGGTGGCCGCGGTCACCGCCGTGGTGCTCGTGGCGGCGGGGACGGTGGCCGGCGCGTACGTCAAGCTGACCGGCAACGTCAAGCACGTCGAGGTCTCCGCGGAGGACCTCGGGCGGCGCCCGGCCAAGGCCGCAGGCAAGGCGTTGAACGTCCTGGTCGTCGGCTCGGACCAGCGGGGCGGCAAGAACGCGAGATACGGCCGGGTGGCGGGTGAGCGGACCGACACGATCATGCTCGCGCACATCTCGCCGAAGCGGGACAACGCGATGGTCGTCAGCTTCCCGCGCGACTCGATGGTCCAGCTTCCCGCCTGCCGGGCCAGGCAGGGAGACTGCCCGGACAGCGGCCGCACGTCGGCATGATCAACGAGTCGTTCAACTCCGGCGGCATCACCTGCACGTGGAAGACCATCGAGTCGCTCACCGGTATCCACATCGACCACTTCGTGAAGGTCGACTTCACCGGCTTCAAGGGCATGGTCGACGCGGTCGGCGGCGTGGAGGTCTGCGTGCCCGAGGCGATCAACGACAAGAAGGCCCTGCTCCACCTGGCCGCCGGGCGCCAGAACCTCGGGGGCGAGCAGGCCCTGGGCTACGTGCGGGCCCGTTACAGCCTGGGCGATGGGTCGGACATCGGGCGCATCCAGCGCCAGCAGATGTTCATCGCCTCCATGATCAAGAAGGTCATGAGCGGCGAGACCCTCACCGACCCCACCCGGCTGTTCGGCTTCCTCGACGCGGCGACGAAGTCGGTCACCACCGACCCCGGCCTCACCCCGGGCGTCATGAGGGATCTGGCGACCAGCGCGCAGGGGCTCGCCGCGGGGCAGATCCACTTCATCACCACCCCGTGGCGCTACTCGCTGGTCCACCCGGGCCGGGTGGAGTGGGTCCAGCCGCAGAGCGGCAGGC
Source organism: Streptosporangium sp. G11 (assembly GCF_051192615.1). Lineage (NCBI taxonomy): Bacteria > Bacillati > Actinomycetota > Actinomycetes > Streptosporangiales > Streptosporangiaceae > Streptosporangium > Streptosporangium sp. G11. The sequence continues at coordinate 76,362 of NZ_JBPJUQ010000031.1, read as the reverse complement.
TCTTCAAGATCGTCGCGACGGATCGGGCGATCACCGGCTCCGGGGTCAAGGGCGGCCAGGCCAGGGTGCCCCGGTCGAAGATCCAGGTCGAGGTGCGCAACGGGACCATGCGGTCCGGCCTGGCCACCCTGGTGGCCGTCCAGCTGGAGGAGCGCGGCTATCACGTCGCCAGGATCGGCGACGCGTCGCGCAGGCCGTACCCGACGACCACGATCGCCTACTCGCCGAACGGCGCCGCCAAGGCGCCCACCCTCAGCCGCGACCTCCTGGCCTCCAGGCCCCTGCCCGTCCGCCGGGCGACCACGGGCAGGCTCGTCCTGACGATCGGCGACGACTGGAAGGGCCTGAAGCCGCTTCCCCGCGACGACACCGAGAGCCTGAAGGGTTTCGACGCGACCCACGACTCGTGCACCAGTGCCTGATCGGCCTTTCCCGGCCGGGTCGTCGTCGAGGTGGAGCGCCGGCCGTCCCGGCACGAGGTGCTCGGACGGCGGCGCCCTCGGCGAAGATGGCCCGTACCTGCCATATGTGAGAATCGGGTCATGCACAGGATCGTCATGCTTGCCATGGACGGTGTGATCCCCTTTGAGCTGGGCATCCCGCCGCGGATCTTCGGCGGCGCCAAGGACTCGGACGGCAAGCGGCTCTACGAGGTGCTCACCTGCACCGTCGACGGCGCCCCCGTACGCACCGACGCCGACTTCGCGATCGCGGTGGACCACGGAGCCGAGGCCCTGGAGGGCGCGGACACCGTGGTGATCCCGGCCACCCACGCCCTCGGCACGGTCTCCAGCGAGGGCCGGCTCCCCGAGCCGTTGGCCGGGGCGATCGCGCGCATCCGGCCGGGCACCCGGCTGGTCTCGATCTGCACCGCCGCCTACGTGCTCGCGGCGGCCGGACTGCTCGACGGCCGTCCCGCGACCACCCACTGGAGCAGCACCGACCACTTCCAGAAGCTGTTCCCCCAGGTCAAGGTCAACCCGGACGTGTTGTTCGTGGACGACGGCGACGTGCTCACCTCGGCAGGGGTGGCCGCGGGGATCGACCTCTGCCTGCACATCGTCCGGCGCGACCACGGCACCGAGGTGGCCAACCACGTGGCCAGGCGGTGCGTCGTCCCGCCGTGGCGCGACGGCGGCCAGGCCCAGTTCATCGAACGACCGCTTCCCGCCCCGACCGCCGTGACGACCGCGGCGACCAGGGCGTGGGCGCTGGGGCGGCTGCACGAGCCGCTTTCCCTCAGCGAACTGGCCGCCCACGCCCGGATGAGCCGCCGTACCTTCACCCGGCGCTTCCGCGACGAGATGGGCCTCAGCCCGGGGCAGTGGCTCATCCTGCAGCGGGTGGAACTGGCCCGGCGGCTCCTGGAGACCAGCGACCTGCCGGTGGACGGTGTCGCCCTGCGGGCGGGGTTCGGCACCGCAGCCTCGCTCCGCCAGCACCTGCAGGTGGCCATCGGCGTCTCGCCGATGGCCTACCGCCGCACCTTCCGGCCCGTGGACGCCTGACCCGGCCGGGCGCCCCGCCGAGAGGAGCCGCCATCGGCCGGTCGGCGAAAGGCCGTCGAGAAACCGTCACAGGCCGGACGGCGAAAAGCCGTCACAGGCCGGACGGTGGGGAAGGAGCCGGAGAGGGGCCGTCACTGGCCGCGGGACCACTCCTTCTGCAGGAGGTCGGCCGCCTTCTTCGCGGTCGTCCGGCCGTGGGCGACATCGAGGATGGCGTCACCCTCCGCGCGCTCCAGGAAGGCCTCGTCGGGGACGTTCAGGGAACCGCCGTTCCTGATCAGCTCCTGGATCGCGGCGTAGCCGTCCTTGCCCTCCGTGGTGGCGAAGACGGACGACTCCATCCGGAAGTCCCCGCGCGCGGGGACCAGCGTCAGATCTCCAGCCCAGCTGGAGACGCCGTCGCCCGCGGTCAGGAAATGGACCAGCGTGGCCGCCTCGGCCACGTGCTTGGAGCTCTTGGGGACGGCCAGGCCCACCTCCGCCGTACTGCGGACGGCGGGCTTCGCGTTCGGCAGGACGGTCGGGAAGGGTCCGGCGCCGATCTTCTTGACGGAGATCTCCGCGGTCTTGCGATAGGACTCGGACAGCATCGAACTCTGACCGGAGCCGTCCACCAGGAACAGGGCCTTGCCGGAGCGGAAAAGTTCGGCCGGGCGGTCACCCTTGAGGGTCAGCGCCGACTTCGCCAGCACGCCCCTGTCGAACAGCGACCTGTAGGCGGTCAGGGCCGAGACCATCTCAGGGCCGTTCCACGGCTTGTCGCCGGCCAGCAGGTCGTCGGAGAGGGTCGGGTGGGTCTGGCCCGCGATGGTGAACAGCAGCTCCTCCTGCCGGCGCGGCTCGCCGGAGAAGACGATCGGCTGGAGGTCGGGGATCTCCTTCTTGACTCGCATGACGATGGACTCCAGGTCGGCGGCCCTCTTGGGGAAGGAGAGGCCGAGCTCGGACAGGAGAGCGGCGTTGTAGTACATGACCGCGCCACCGCTGGAACCCATCGGGACCGAGTAGAGCGTGCCGTTCTTGGCGGCCTTCTTCGTCTGCTTCACCGCGCCCTCGTCGAGCTCTTCGACCCAGCCGCCGGAGACGTTGTCCTTCCATTCGTCGACCGGGCGGAGCCGGTTCGCGACCGTGCGGGTCATCGCCGGGATCGGGAGCCCGACGACGTCGAGCGCCTCGTCGCCGTCGAGTGCCTTGGGCAGCCGCTTGCGGTAGTCGGCCTCGGCGAAGGTGCGCAGCTCGACCTCGATACCGGGGTTCGCCCGCTCGAACGCGGTGATCGCCCGCCTCAGCGCGGCCTCGGGCGGGGAGGAGGTCCAGTACTTCAGGGTGACGGGTCCCGCCGGCTTCTTGGTCTTCTCGGGCTTCTTGGTGCTCTCACCGGCCTTGGGGACGGTCTGCTCGACCGTTCGGCCGTCGGCGGGCCCGCCCGCGCTGCAGGCGGTCAGTCCGAGGGTGAGGGCGGCGGTGGACACGGCGAACGCACGAGCTGTACCACGCATGCATACCTCCAGCGGAATCACGGGGCGGGTGACGGTGTTCAGCCCAGCGAGGTCGATCACGGTCGATCCGGTCGATCACGAAAAAGGATCTTATGCGGTCCTCTGCCGCGACAGGAGGTCATCAAACTCCCGGCGGAGCCGCGCCCCCTGGTCCGAGACGGTCCTCGTGCCAAGACGACGCTCGGCCCGAAGTGGCCCTCGGCCCCGAACGCCCCGCCCCGAGCGGCCCTCAGCCCGAGGCGGTGCTCAGTGGCTCGGCGATGTCCTCCAGGCCCCTGCCCTCGGCCTTGACCCCGAGGAAGAGCTCCACCAGCCCGGCGGCGATCATGAGAACCGCGCCGATACAGAAGGCCAGCGCGGTGTCACCGGGCCTGCCGCTCTCGACGAGGTTGGCGAAGACCAGCGGCCCGGACACGCCGCCGACGAAGGTGCCGATCGCGTAGAAGAACGCGATGGCCATGGCCCGGGTCTCCATCGGGAAGATCTCGCTGACGGTCAGATAGGCCGAGCTCGCCCCCGCGGAGGCGAAGAAGAGCACGACGCACCAGCAGGCGGTGAGCGTGACCGCGGTCAGCACCCCCTGATCGAACAGCCAGGCCGTGCCGAGAAGGAGCACCCCGGACAGGATGTAGGTGCCGGAGATCATGGGGATGCGGCCGACCGTGTCGAAGAACCGCCCGAGCAGCAGCGGGCCGAGGAAGTTTCCGAACGCGATGACGGCGAAGTAGTAGCCGGTCTCGGTGTCGATGCCGAAGAAGGTCGACAGGATCTGCGCGTACCCGAAGGTGACGGCGTTGTAGAGGAACGCCTGGCCGATGAAGAGCGACAGGCCGAGGACCGTCCGCTTGGGATAGCGGGCGACCATGGTGTGCGCGATCTGGCCGAACCCGATGGACTTGCGCTGGTGGATGGTCATCGACCGCGCGGGCTCGTCGAGCTTGACGCCCTTCTCGCGCTCGATCCGCTCCTCCACCCCGGCGACCAGCCCCTCGGCCTCCCGGTCGCGGCCGTGGATGAACAGCCAGCGCGGACTTTCCGGCACGTTCCTGCGCACCAGCAGGATGGCCAGGCCGAGCACCACGCCCATGCCGAACGCGACGCGCCAGCCGATGTTCAGCGGCAGGTTGTTGAGCAACGGCACGGTCAGCAGCGCGCCGCCCGCGGCGCCGAGCCAGTAGCTGCCGTTGATGATGATGTCGATCCTGCCCCGGTGGCGGCTCGGGATGAGCTCGTCGATGGCCGAGTTGATGGCGGCGTACTCGCCGCCGATGCCGAACCCGGTCAGGAACCGGAACAGGAAGAACCACCAGGCGGAGAACGAGAACGCCGTCGCGGCGGTGGCCACCAGGTAGACGACCATCGTGATGATGAACATCTTCTTGCGGCCGAACCTGTCGGTGAGCCAGCCGAAGAACAGCGCCCCCAGACACGCTCCGGCCACGTAGAGGGCGGCGGCGGTACCCGCGACCTGGGCCTGGGTGATCGCCAGGCCGCTGCCCTCCTTGGCCAGCTGGGCGGAGAGGTTTCCGACGATCGTCACTTCGAGGCCGTCGAGGATCCAGACGGTGCCGAGTCCGATGACGACCATCCAGTGCCATCGTGACCATGGCAACCGGTCCAACCGTGCGGGGACCTTCGTGGTCACCGGCCCCGTCCGAACGTCGCTCATGGCGGCACCCGCTACCCCTTCACGACCGGCTTATACCGAAGTGAGTTCCCTCCCTCTCATCTGCCCCTGTCACTCCCGCACGACCAGGACAAATCACCGTGTTTTAGATACATTGCGCGAGCATGTGGAGTCTTGACGCTGTTTAGGGAGATCAATGAAAGCCCGGATCACGGGCGTCGCGACGTATCTGCCGGATCGGACCGTGTCCAGCGCGGATGTCGAACGGCGGATCGAGGGCTACGCGCCCCACAGAGGCGTCGTCGAGCGGCTGACCGGAATCCGGCGTCGTCACGTGGCCCGCGACGACCAGCAGGCGTCGGACCTGGCCGCGGAGGCGGCCCGCGAACTCGACCACTCCGACGTGGACCTGCTCATCTTCGCGTCGGCCTCGCAGGACATGGTCGAGCCCGCCACCGCGCACATCGTGGCGGCCAAACTGGGACTCTCGTGCCCGGTGTTCGACGTCAAGAACGCCTGCAACAGCATGCTCAACGGGATCCAGATCGCCGAGGCCCTGATCCTGACCGGCGCGCACCGCAAGGTGCTGATCTGCTCGGGCGAGATCCCGTCGCGGGCGATCCGGTGGCGGGTCAGGGATCGCGCGCAGTTCGTCGACTCCTTCGCGGGCTACACGCTGTCGGACACCGGGGCCGCGGTCACGGTCGCCGCCGATATGGAACGTGGCATTTTCTACCGCGACTTCGCGGCCGACTCCACGGCCTGGGCGATCGGCACCCTGCCCGGAGGCGGTTCCGCGCACCCCCGCGACCCCGAGTACTCCTACTTCCGCGGCGACGGGCGCAGGCTGAAGGAGGCCTTCGAGGCGATCGGCCCGGACATCTTCCTCAACGCGCTCAAACGCACCGGCCTGACCTGGGACGACTTCGCCATCGTGGCGGTGCACCAGGTGGCACTGCCCTACCTGCGCTTCCTGGCCCAGGTGCTCGGCATTCCCGAGGACAGGCTCGTGGTCAGCCTGCCCGAGCACGGCAACTGCGCCTCGACGACGCTGCCGCTCCAGCTCGCGCTGGGCGGTTGGCGACCCGGCGACCGGGTGGCGCTGCTCGGGCTGGGCGGCGGAATCAGCAGCGGTGTCATGCTGGCGGAGATGTGATGGACCTCTGGGTGATCGTTCCCGCCTACAACGAGGCCCCCGGCATCGAGGCGACGCTGCGGGCGCTGGCCGAGCAGGACGACCAGGACTTCACGCTGCTCGTGGTGGACAACGCGAGCACCGACGGCACCGCCGAGGTCGTACGGCGACACGGCGTCCAGGTGGTCGTCGAGACCAGGAAGGGCACGGGCGCCGCCTCCGACACCGGCATGCGCCACGCCATCGCGCGGGGGGCGACCCACCTGGCCAGGACCGACGCCGACTGCCTGCCCCGCCCCGACTGGGTGCGCAACATCCGGCGGGCCTTCGGCGACGGGCTGGAGATGGTCGGCGGGCAGCTGCGGCCCCGTACCGACGAGTTCCGGCTCAAGTTGTGGGAGCGCCACCTCATCCCGTTCGTGGTGGAGGTGGCGGCGACCTTCGGGCGCTTCCGGCCGGGCAACAGGGACCCCCGCTTCCGGGGCCCGTACGTGATGATGCCCGGCGCCACCCTGGCCATCACCGCGGACCTCTACGAGCGCGCGGGCGGCTTCCCCAGGACCGCGATCGAGGAGGTCCACGAGGACCGCGCCCTGGTCAACCGGGTGCGCACCCTCACCCCCGCGTACGCCTCGCGCCGCGACGTGGTGGTCTTCGGCTCCGTGCGCAGGCTGCGGGCGTACGGCCTCGCGGGCACCCTCGCCTGGTACGCCGACCACCACTACCGGCCCGAAGTGATCGACGTCCGGTGAACCACGAGACCCGCCTCTATCTGGCCGCCCACCCCTTCGCCTACCCGCTCATGCGGATGCTGGCCCGGCTCGGGCCCGTGGTGCGCGTCCCCGGGCTGGGAGTCGTGGTCAACGACGCCGCCCTCGCGCGGGCCGTGCTGATGGACGAGCGGTTCCGCAAGGACGGCCCCGGATCGCCCGGCGACCTGTGGACGCCCGTGCTCGGCCCCTCCGTACTGCTCAACATGGAAGGACCAGGACATCTCGCGCTCCGCAGGAAGCTGATGCCGCTGTTCACCACCGGATACGTGTCCGCGCTGGTGGACGACGTGCTCCACGGGCCGCTCGACGACCTCTCCGCGCGCCTGGAGCGGGGGGAGACGGTCGACCTGGTGGACGCCATGCGGCTGATGGCCGGGGCGGTGATCTGCCGGGTGATCGGGCTGGGCGAGGTCTCCGAGGCACGGGCCAGGGAGCTGTTCGCGGACGGGGAGCGGGTCGTCTCGATGGTCTCGCTGCGCTCTCGGAGACTGTCGGACCGGCAGGTGGCCGTCGCCAGGCGGGTGCTGGACCGGATCGGGGACATCGCGCAGGCCGCCTACGAGGCCGGGGGCGAGTCCACGGTCATGGGCCGGATGCGGGCGCAGGGCCTGTCCGTGGCCGAGGCCAGGGGCGCGGCCGGGGCGTTCTTCCTGACCGGCACCGAGACCGTCGCCACGTTCGTCCCCCGGCTCGTCGCCCTCCTGCACGACCACCGGACCCCGGTCGACGACCTGGACAGGGTCATCGAGGAGGCCATGCGGGTCACCACGCCGACCCCGCTGATGCTGCGCTCGGTGGCCGCCCCCGCGCGCGTCGGCGGCACGGCGGTGCGCCCCGGCGACCGGGTGCTGATCGTCACCCACAACTGCGCCAGGGCGTACGGCCCGTTCGACCCCTCCCGCGCCCATCCACCGGAGCTGCGGAGGCTCTGGTTCGGCGCGGGCCCGCACTTCTGCATCGGCTACCCCCTGGCCCTGGCGGAGATCCGCGCGGTGGCCTCGGTCCTGCTCTCCCACCGGGTGCGCGTCGTACGGCGACGCGCGGCCAGGCGGGTCCTCATCCCCACCTACGAACACCTGTGGATCGACCGGGCCGGTGCCGCGTGAACGACATCGTCAGCGGGATCATGACCGTCGCCGGACGGGAGCCTGGGCGTACCGCCATCGTCGACGGCCGGGGCCGCGAGATCACCTACGGCGAGCTGGCCCGCCGGGTGTCGGCGGTCCGCGACGCGATGAGCGGGCCACGACCGGAGAACCGCGCGCGGCCGGAGGCCTCCGCACGGCCGGAGAACGAGGCGCGGCGGGAGAACGGGACACGGCCGGAACATCGAGCACGACCGGAAGACCAGGCGCGTCCGGAAGACCACGTGCGGCCTGAGATCGAGGCGCGGCCTGAGAACGAGGCGCGGCCGAAGGACGGGTTGCGGCCGGGCGACGGGGTGCTGTTCGCGGTGCGGCCCGGGGTGGACGCGGTGGCGCTGGCGCTGGGAGCGGTGGCCGCGGGCGGGACGCTCGTCCTCGCGGACCCCGGCCTGGCGCCCGACGTGCTCGCGGCCCGCATGGCCGCGACCCGGCCCGCGTGGGTGGTCAGCGAGTCCCTCCTCTACACACTGAGCGGCCCGCTCAGGGGCCTGGCCCGCCGCCGGGGTCTGCTCCTGCCGAACCTCGCGGACCCGCTTCCCGGCCACCCGGTCCGCCACCTGTACACGGGCCCGTGGCTGCCCGGAGTCCCCCGGGGGGCGCTGCGGCTCTCCCGGATCCTCCGGTCGTCCGGCGGCCCCGCCGGCCCGGCCGGTCGGGAGGCCTACGGGACGGACCCGGACCAACCGGCAGCGGTGATCTTCACCTCGGGGACCACGGCGCGCCCGCGAGGGGTGGTGCACACCCGGGGGTCGCTCGCGGCCGGGCTGGAGATGTTCAGGAGCGCGTTCCCGCTGGGCCCCGGTGACGTCGTGCACACCGACCAGCTGATGCTCGGACTCCCCGCCCTGCTGGCCGGGGCGACCTGGTCCCTGCCCGGGGGCGGTGACCTCGCCACGGAACTGGCCGCGCGCCGGGCCACCCACACCTTCGCCGTGCCGGTGCACCTGGACAGGCTGCTGCGCGAGACCCCCAGGCTCCCCGAAACCCTGCGCTATCTCCTGCTCGGCGCCGCTCCCGCCCCGCCGGGCGTGCTCCGCCGCGCGATCGAGGCCGGTCCCGAGATCCTGTCGGTCTACGCGATGACCGAGGCGCTCCCCATCGCGATCGCGTCCGCCGGGGAGAAGCTGGCCCAGGCCGAGGGGGATCTGCTCGGGGTGCCCCTGCCCGGCGTCGGCGTCCGGATCGCCGAGGACGGCGAGCTGTTCGTCTCCGGCCCCCACCTCGCGCAGCGCTATCTCGGCGAGGAGCCGCTGCGGGAGATCGCCACCGGCGACCTGGTCCGGCTCGAAGGAGACCGGCTGGTGCTGCTCGGCCGGAAGAAGGACATGATCCTCCGCGACGGGGTCAACATCTACCCGGGCCTGTACGAGTCCGGCATCGCGGCGCTGCCCGGGGTGGCCGAGGCCGCGATCGTCGGGCTCTCCGACCCCGAGACCGGGGACGAGGAGGTCGTGCTGGCCGTCGTTCCCGCGGACGGCTACGACGAGGGCCTGCTGCGCAAGGCGCTTCCCGAGATCGTGGACGCCGCGGCCCTGCCCGACCGGATCGAGCCGCTCGCCGCCTTCCCCCGTTCCGGGCGGGCCGACAAGCTCGACCGGGCCGCCCTGCGGGACCTGGTCGCCCGCCGTGCCTGAGCCGCCCGCCCCGGGCGGAGGGCCGAGGATCGCGGTGACGGGCGCCTCCGGATTCGTGGGGGGCGCGGTCTGCCGGGCGGCCGTGGCGCGGGGCTGGACGGTGTCGGCCCTCGGCAGGCGGCCCCGGGTGGACGGCGGGCACGTCGGCGGCGCCCCGTACACCTCGTGGGATCTTCTCGCCCCCCGCCCCGTGACGCTTCCGGGGGAGGTGGACGTGGTGATCCACTGCGCCGGGAGCGTCACGGACTGGGGGCCGCCGCGCGATATCTGGGCCACCAACGTGGACGGCACCCGCAACGCCGCCGCGGCCTTTCCCGGTGCCAGGTTCGTGCACGTCAGCACGGCGAGCGTCTACGACCCGTTCCGGCCGACCGTGATGGCCACCGAGGACGCCGCCCCGGTCAGCCGGTACGCCAACGCGTACGGCGCCTCGAAGGCCGCCGCGGAGAGGTGTCTGGAGCGGGCGGTCATCCTGCGGCCGCATGCGGTCTACGGCAGGGGGGACACCACGCTGCTTCCCCGGGTCCTCGGCGCGGTCAGGGGCGGCAGGCTGCTCGCGGTGGGCGGCGGACGCCAGCTGATCAGCCTGACCTCGGTGGACAACCTGGTCCAGGCCTGCCTGCTCGCCGCCGAGGGCCCGGTCGACCACGGCGTCTTCAACGTGACCGACGCCGAACCCGTCGTGCTCGACGACGCCCTGCGCGCGATCCTCGGGGAACGCGGCATCGACGCCGAACCGTACTACCTGCCGCTCAAACTGGTCGGCCCGGTCGCCGCCGTCGCCGAGACCGCGTCCCGGCTGCTCCGGCGCCCGCGCCCGCCCCGGCTGACGCGCTACGCCGCAGGCCACCTGGCCGTCGAGCGGACCCTCGACATCACCGCCGCGCGCACCCGGCTCGGCTATCACCCCTCGGGGACGTCCTTCGAGGGTTCCGCGGCCTGGTGAGAGCGGTTTTCGAACGCCGCGGCCACGAGCCTGGAACGGATGCGCCTGCCCCTGACGACGAAGGCCGTCGCCGCCACGAGCAGGCCCAGCGTGAAGAGCACACGAAGGCCGTTCCTCAGGAAGGCGGTCAGCGCGTCGAATATCGCGACCACGGCGTTGTTGGACAGGCCGGTGACGGAACCGGGCAGGTAGACGTTGCGGACCGCGGACATGGCGATCGCCAGTGCGAGCATGCTCGCGGCCAGGCCGAGTCCGGCGCCGATCAGCGCGACGTACCGGTCACGGATCAGGAACACCCCCGCGCCGATCAGGGCCGGTGACGCGCACACCAGGACCCACCTCAGCGAGACCAGCCGGTCGTAGGTCCCGTCGATCGCGGCCACGGCGGAGGTGGGCAGCAGCGGGGCGACGGGGTGCGTCTGGGGCAGGCGCGAGGCGGCCCCCAGCCCGGCGACCTGCAACCTCCGCTTGACCAGTTCGTACACCGGGGCGAGGTCGTAGCCGACTCCGTCGCCCGGCACGGCGGAATTCGGGGCATGGCTCAGGACCGCGAGGAGTCGGCGGTGCGTCAACCGGTTGATCTCCACCCAGGCGACGGCGAAGTCGTCGTCGATGCCGGTCTTCACCGTCTCACGGATGAGCTCCCCCCCGACCGTGACACCGAGCCCGCGCAGCCGCAGGATGACCTCGTCGGTGACGCGGTTCGTGATGGCGTTCCTGACGGCCGGGTGGGTGGCCAGCGGTGTCACGTTCCGGATGTAGCGATTGGGGTCGGCGATCTCGTTCGCCGCCCAGTAAGCGGTGAGGGCGAAGGGAGCGAGAAGGCATCCGAGCGCGATCAAAATCGAACCGATCACTGTACGCACGGGCCCCCCTAACCGCTTTACCTAAAAATCCCCACGTTTGCCTGGCAAAACCGGTTACGGACTCTTCTTGACGCGAACTTGGAGATCAGTGTCATCCCGACGGCGAAATCTGGTTTACAAACCTTGACCCACCACCCCCAGCGCGTCGAACAACCACATAGCCGATTCAACCGAAAACCGTTACTAACCTGCGACGTATTGGTCTGACGGACAGGAGATGTCACGGCTATGGCAGGCAATACAGGGCGAACAGGAGTCGGATCGAGCCTGGCACTGACACTGGGCTCAGCCGTTCTGTGGGGCCTGGCCCACATCTGGGTGGGCCGCCGCCTGGCCGGTGCCTTCCTGATGGGCGTCGAGCTGATCCTCGCCGGAGCCGCCGCGACCGCCGTACTGACCGCCGGCCCCTCCCTGCTCTCCCTCGCCGTGCAGCCCGCCTGGCTCTGGGTCTTCGCGCTCACCGCGATGCTGGTCGCCGCCGTGACGGTCGCCGTGATCGTCCGCTCCTACCTGCTGGTACGGCCGGAGTCCGCGCCCCCCGCGGCCCGGTACCTCTCAGCCGCCGCCGTCGGCGTGCTGTGCGTGCTGGTGATCGCTCCCATGATCTACACGGTCCGGCTGGCCCGCATCTCCCACAACGTGGTGACCTCGGTGTTCGCCGAAAGCGTCACACCGATCCCGGTGGACCCGTGGAAGGGCGTGGACCGGCTCAACATCCTGCTCGTCGGCGCGGACGCGGCGGCCAACCGGGTCGGCGTGCGCACCGACAGCATGACCGTGGCCAGCGTCGACACCCGGACCGGCGACACCGTGCTGTTCGGCCTGCCCAGGAACCTGGAGGACGTCCCGATGCCACCGGGCCCGCCCCGCGACCGCTTCCCCTACGGCTTCCAGGGCGAGGCGCCGTACACGCCGGGCATGCTCAACGAGATCTACCAGTACGCCGAGGACTACCCCGAGATGGTTCCCCGGCAGAACAAGCGACACCGCGGCCCGACGCTCCTGAAAAGAACCATCGGCGGCATCCTCGGGCTCCACATCCCCTATTACGCGATGGTCGACATGAGGGGCTTCGTGGAAATCGTCGACGCGATGGGCGGCGTACGGGTCCACATCAAGGATCCCATCGTGTACGGCAGGCAGAACGAGGGCCTGATCGAGCCGGGCAGGCGAAAGCTCTCGGGCGAGGAGGCGCTCTGGTACGGCAGATCCCGCACCTACAGCGACGACTACGTGCGGATGGGCCGCCAGAAGTGCCTGCTGAACGCCGTCGCCAAGCAGGCCGATCCGGTGACGGTCTTCCAGAGCTTCGAGAAACTGGCCACCGCCGCCGTCGACGCCATCTCCACCGACATACCGCGGGATCTGCTGCCCGACCTGGTCGAGCTGGCGGAGAAGGTGAAGGACTCCAGGATCAGGAGCCTCCAGTTCGTCCCCCCGCTGATCTACTCGGGCGCACCCGACTACCACCTGATCAGGCGCGAGGTCATAGCCACCCTGGCGGCGCCGCCCGCCCCGCCCCGGTCCGTACCCGCCGTCCAGGCCGGCGACCGGGGGAACGCGGACGAGCACATCGAGACGAACGCCGTCGTCCTCGACTCCGCCTGCCACTGACGCCCCGGCCGAACCGGCGGACCGGCTGAACCAACGAACCCGCGAGCCGACGGACCGGCCGGACCGGCGGACTGACGGACTGACGGACCGGCCGACCCGCGGACGACACGCCCGGCGCGTCCGGCGCGTTGAGAGCGCCCACGGGGGCCGGAATGCTGTTATGGAGTGATTACTAAGCGTAACAATGGAGGTTCGAGGATGAAACGTCGCCTGGCGAGCGTGGGCCTGCTCGCCGCAATCGCCGCACCCGCTCTCGGATGGCCGCTCGCCTGGGCCGATCCGGTCCCCTCGGTCTCCATCTCCCTCGACGACGGGGCGAGGGAGACCGCTCCCGGCGCGGAGAACACGTACACACTTCGTGTCAGCAACCAGGGGACCGCCCAGCTGAAGCGCGTTCTCCTGGTGCAGTCCCTGCCACCGTCGATGACCTTCGTGAAGGCCGACGCCGGGGGGCGGGTGGAGAAGGGCAAGGTGGCGTGGACGGTGAACGTCCCACCCCAGAAGGACGCCATCGTCCACGTGAGCGCCCGGGTCGGCGCGGTCGCGGGGGCCGCGGTGCAGAATCTGGCGACGACGGCCTGCGCCCGCAGGAGCGCCACCGGACCCGTGCTGGTCTGCGCCACGGACATCAACACCGTGGCCCCGCCGGAGAAAACTGCCGACTGGGTCCTGCCCGTCTCGCTGGCCTCCGCCGCCGTCGCGGGACTGGTCACCGGCGCGATCCTGTTCCGCCGCCACCGCCGCCGGGTCCAACCGCTCTGATCCGGCGCGGCTGCGTACCCGGCTAGGACCTCCCTCGCCGGGTACGCAGCCGCAGGGCCAGACCGAGGCCAAGGAGCAGGAGTCCCGTCAGGACCGGCCCGGACGGCAGACCCGTGTACGGCAGCGTGGGACCGGCCTGCCTTACGCGGGACCAACCGGCGGGACAGGGAACCGAGAAGGACCGCCCCCGGCTCGGCACGCACGACGGGTCGGAGAGTGGCTCCGGCACCCGCGCAGGCTTCGGGTCCCGTTCCTGGGCCCGCTTCTGGGCCTGTCCCGGGGCACGTTCCTGGGCTCGCTCCGGGCCGGGAGCGGGCGTTGCCTCCGGGGGGGAGGCCGACCCCTGCGCCGACCCCTGCGCCGACTCCTGCGCCGGACCGGGAACCGGCGCGGGTGCGGATACCGAGCCGGGAACGGGTACCGAGCCGGGAGCTGAAGCGGGAATCGGCGCGGAGTCCGGGTCGGGCGCCGGGGCGGAGCCGTCGGTGGCCGCCGGGACGGAGGCGGTCTCCACCGGCCGCTTCCCGCAGCCGGGGCCGGTCGACCCCGCCGGGCAGCCGGACCCGGGCTCCGCGTCCACCGCGGTGTCACCCGGCTCGGGTGCCTCGGGCGCGAGCGTCCCGGTGCTCGTCGTCCTCTCCACGGCGACCCGCTGCGCGCAGCCGAGACCCGTACCGGGGACGGGAGCGGCGAGCCTGGCGGACCACGGCACAGGGTTCGGGCAGTTCGTCCCGCCCCCGGTGGCCTGGACGGCGCTGTCCAGCACCCCGTCCCCGGTGGCGGGTGTGCCGACGGTCACGCTGTAGGCGATCGTGACCGTCTCGCCCACCGAGACGTCGCCTGTCCAGGCCAGCTTCGGCGCGCCGTACGAGACAGTGCCGCCGGTGACCCGGGCGTCGCCGTTGTAGGCCGCGTCGTCGAGGACCCGGGAGAGCTCCCCGGTGAGCGTGGCACCCGGATAGACGGCCTTGCCGACGTTGCCGACGGTGATCGTGTAGGCGACCACCTGGCCGGGCCCCGCGGTCTCCCTGTCGGCGGTCATGAGGACGTACAGCAGCGGCAAGCCGGGCGCGCCGAGGTTCCCGCAGGCGGGATCGATGGACCCGGCCTCGCAGTTGGAGCCCTCGGGACCGACGAGCCCGCCGGAGAGACGCAGATCCCCCGCCGGAGGGTCGTTCACCGTGACGCCGTACGTGACCGTCACCGTCTGACCGGCGGCCACGTCACCGGTCCAGGTCACCCTGGGCTCGGCGAAGGAGACCGTGCCCGACGTGGCCGACTGGTCGTGGTCGAAGCTCGCGTCGTCGAGCAGGCCCGACAGGTCGTCGGTGAAGGTGAGGTCCGGGCGGCCGGTGGCACCGGTGTTGCGCAGCTTGACGGTGTAGGTGACCTTCTGACCGGGCTTGGCGAGGACGGGCGAGGCCGTCTTGGTGATCTCGACCTCCGACTCCCCGGCACCCGCCGCCGCACGGCTCCCGCCACCTGAGGCGCCCCGCGCGAGCCGCTTTCCCGTCACGGACGCGGGCGAAGGCGCCGGTCTCCCCGCCGACGCCGGCACTCCCGTCCTCGTCGACGCTCCCGTCTCCACCGGCGCGGACACCCCCGTCTCTGCGGGTACGGACGCGGGCCCCCTGCTCTCCACCGACGCGGACGCGGCGGGTGCGTGCGCGGGTGTCTCATCCGCCCCTTGGGCGGGCGAGGACCTCTCATCCCCTGTCGGAGCGGAAGCGGATCCTCCACCCGCCGTCGAGGCGGCGTCGGCCACGGCGAACGCCGCCCCGCGCCCCTTCGCCACAGCCACAGCCACAGCCACAGACGAAGCCTTCCCCCCCGCCACCGCCACGCGCGAAGGCTTCCCGCCCACCACCGGCACAGGCCGGGACTTCCCGCCCGCCACCGGCACAGGCGAGGACTTCCCGCCCGCGACCGTCGCCGGGAAAGTCCCGGCCTCTGCCCGGACGGATGGTGAGGACGCCTCCGCCACGCCCGTACGGGGTGCGGCGAGAGCGATCGACGGCGTCACGAGCACCGCGAGCGCCACCCTCCACGCGGCGAACCCACCGGTCCACCGCCTCGAAAACCGCCGTCCTGAAAACCGCCGGTCGGAAACCCGCCGTTCAGGAACCCGCCGGTCGGAAACGCGACGCGACCAGGTACCGGTACGTACCACCGAAGCCCCTTGCTGACCTTTGTCCACGATCTCGCCGGGGGGGTCAAGATCAACCAACTCGGGGTGGGATACCCGGACCGGCCGGATCTCATCGGCGCCGATGGCAAACATCCGCCCCGCCGATTCCCAAGGCGGTTGTCGAGTCCGTACAGGAGACCGCGAAGCGGTAACAGCGGATCTTTGGCACTGGCCATGACATGGCAGGCATTTTCTCCCGCACCTTTCGCCCGTACTTGTCATGAGAAATCACTCTTATCCGCATTCGCGATGCGAGCACGCCTCCCCTCCGCCCCGCGATAAGCGCCACACGCCCCCGCCCGTCGTGGCATGATGGGCCCCTCGAGCACTTGAAATGATTTTCATAACCAGATTGGATCGTCGTTGTGAGGGTGGCATTCGTCGGCAAGGGCGGCAGCGGCAAGACGACTCTGTCGGCGCTGTTCGCGAGATACACAGCGAGCCGGGGCGGTCCCGTCGTGGCCGTCGACGCCGACATCAACCAGCACCTGGGCATGGCGCTGGGGCTGGCCGACGGTGCGCTGCCGAGGCCGATGGGCTCGCACCTGACCGAGATCAAGGAATACCTGCGAGGCGACAACCCCCGCATCTCGTCGGCCGCCGCGATGGTCAAGACCACCCCGCCGGGGTCCGGCTCGCGGCTGCTCCGCCTCGACGAGCGGGACGACCCGATCCACACCGGATTCTCCGTCGCCACGCCCGAGGGCCCCCGGCTGATGGTCACCGGCCCGTTCAGCGAGGACGACCTGGGGGTGGCGTGTTACCACTCCAAGGTCGGCGCCGTGGAGCTCTATCTCAACCACCTGCTCGACGGCGCGGGCGAGTACGTCGTGGTCGACATGACGGCCGGAGCCGACTCCTTCGCCTCGGGGCTGTTCACCCGCTTCGACATGACCTTCCTGGTGGCCGAGCCGACCCGCCAGGGCGTGAGCGTCTACCGGCAGTACCGCGACTACGCCGCCGACTACGGCGTGCCGGTCGCGGTGGTGGGCAACAAGATCCACGGCCCCGGGGACGTGGCGTTCCTGCGCGACCAGGTCGGCGACGACCTGCTGGTCTGCCTGGAGCACTCCTCGGCGATCCGCGCGATGGAGCAGGGCCGCCCCTTCACCCTCCGCGACCTCGAACCGGCCAACTCCCGGGCCCTGGGCACGCTTCTCGACCATCTCGACACCCAGGAGAAAGACTGGTTCCGCTTCGGGCGCCAGGCCGTGCAGTTCCACCTCCGCAACGCGGAGGCCTGGGCGAACAGGGCCACGGGCGAGGATCTGGCGGCCCAGATCGACCCCGCCTTCGTCTTCGGGCCCACGCGAGTGTCGCTCTCCCGCTAGATGGAGCGATCAGTGAGCCCGACCTAGTGTCTGATGAATCCCCTTCTGTGAGGAGAACGCAGCATGTCGCTGACCGTTTCGAACGATCTTCTCGACCAGGCCAAGGCTGGTGAGGTGGACGACGCGGCATTCGTCACCTGTGTCCGAGACTCCCTACCGTACGCCTGGTCGCTCATCAGTGACCTGGTCAAGGAGCGCGAGCACACCGGTGCCGAGTTCGCCGACAACACGGTGCCCCCGCCGGACGAGGCCGCTCGCGGCCAACTCCTGCGCGCTCTCGCCAGCGACGCCATGCGCGGTGCCCTGGAGCGCCACTTCGGGGTGAAGCTGGCCTTCCAGAACTGCCACCGGGTCGCGGTCTTCGACCCGGCCGCCACCGGCGCCCACGCGAGGTTCATCACCGCCAGGTCGCAGATCCTCAACCAGACGCCCGAGCTGATCGACTGCTGAGGGCTCGTTCCGAGGCCGGCCGCCTCCCCGGGCAGGCGTCTCCAGAGATGAGCGTCTATCCGAAGAGCCCGAGCTGGCCCTCTCCGGCCAGCGGGTTGCGATGCCTCTTGAGGTGACGCCACCGAGGAAGGTCGTCCAGGTACGACCAGGACAGACGGTGATGCTCCGTCGGGCCGAGGGCGGCCAGCGCCGCCTGGTGGACCGGCGAGGGATAGCCCGCGTTGTCGGCGAACCCGTACTCCTCGCAACCCAGCGAGGCCATGTAGGTGTCCCGCCGGACCTTGGCGATCACGGAGGCCGCGGCCACGGAGACGCAGGAAAGGTCGCCCTTGACCTCGCACCTGACCGGCCAGGGCGCACCCAGATAGTCGTGCTTCCCGTCCAGAACGACCACGTCGGGCCGGACGGGAAGCTCGGCCAGGGCCCTCCGTGCCGCCCTGCGCAGGGCCTCGGTCATCCCGAGCTCGTCGATCTCCCCGTGGGACGCCTCCCCGTACCCGATTCCGGCCGCCCAGGCGGTGATCTCGGAGACCATGGCGACGCGGCGGGCGGGGGTGAGCAGTTTCGAGTCGGTGAGCCCGGCGGGCGGTTCCGACAGGTCGGTGACCACGGCGCAGACCGCCACCGGACCGGCCCAGGCTCCGCGCCCGACCTCGTCCACCCCGGCGACCAGTTTGGAACCGCCGTCGTTCAGCAACCGCTCAAGCGCGTAGGTGGGAGGCACGTGCCGACGTTACCGGGCCGCGAGCCTCCGGGCGCCACCCCGCTCGAGCAGCACCCCGACGAAGCATCGTCCCTACCGACCAGCACCCCGACAAAGCACCACCCCGGTCGACCAGCACCCCGACGAAGCATCGTCCCTTCCGGCCAGCACCCCGACGAAGCACCACCCTGGCAAGGCCCCGCCCCGCTCAAGCGTCATCCCGGCGCGGACCTTCGGGCATCGCCCCGGCCACCAGGCCCTCGAACTCCGGCCGGGCATCCGGGCGTTCCCTGGACGCCGGCTCGACCCCCTCCAGGTCGGCGGCGAGGAGCCGGGCGGCGACGTGGACGGCCCGGAGGGTGACGGAGACGGCGGGGCGGTGGACGCTGGACGATCGGGCGACGGCGTGCACGACCCGGCCCACCGGCGGGCCGGGAAACCGGCGGACGGCGATGCCGCGCACCCCGGCGGCCAGCGCCAGGGCGGGGACGGCCGCGATGCCGATGCCCTTGGCGACCAGGCCGATGATCGTGCCCAGTCCCTCGAACTCCCAGGGCACCGGCCGGTGACCGCCGACGTCGGCCATCAGCCGGTCCACCGCCAGCCGGGAGGGCTCGCCGTCCGGGGTGGCCATCCAGGGCTCGTCACGCAGTTCCCACAGGTCGACCGGAACGTCGGGGGAGGCGAGCCGGTGCCTGCGCGGCACCACGAGCACCAGCGGGTCGTGCAGCAGCGGGAAGACCCGCATGGTGTCGGGTTCGCGCATCCGGCCGTGCCAGTCGTCGATCAGGGCGATGTCCACCTCGCCTGACCGCACCTCGCGCATCCCGCGCCCCGAGCGGCCCTGCCCCATCCGCAGGGTGAGCTCGCCGTGCCGCCGCAGCGTCCTGGCGAGCGCGGGCGCGAAGGCCACCGCGGCGGTCGGGAAGGCGGTCACGGTGACCCGCCCGGACGGAATCGCGGCCTGGGCCGACAGGTCGGACTCGGCGCTCTCCACCATGGCCAGGATGCGCTCGGCGTGCTCGACCAGGCGGCGCCCCGCGTCGGTCAGCTCCGCGCTCCTGGCGGTCCTGTCGATCAGCACGGCTCCCGCCTGGCGCTCCAGCGCGGCCAGCTGCTGCGAGACCGCCGAGGGGCTGTAGCCCAGGGAGGTCGCGGTGGCCGCGATGCTGCCTCGGCGAGCGAACTCACAGATCAGGGCGAGTCTCCGCAAATCAAGCATCAGTTTTCCTTACGCCCACCCACGACAACCGAAGCTTGTCCTGATGCACCCCATCCCACCAGGCTGAGAGGCACACCACAACGTTCCGCACTGTTTCCGCGACAAGGTGAGGGCACCGCGATGAGCGTCACACTTTCCGCCACCCTGGCGGCCAACGAGGACATCGAGCGAAGACGGCGAGCCGGTGAGCGCGTGCTGCACCTGGCCTTCGGCGAGGCCGGCCTGCCCGTTCATCCGGCCCTGCGCGAGCGACTGGCCACGGCGGCCGGGCTCAACGGGTACGGGCCGGTCGCCGGCGCGCCCGCGCTGCGCGAGGCGGCCGCCGGCTACTGGTCGCGGCGCGGCCTGCCCACCGACCCCGGCCTGGTGGTCTGCGGCCCCGGGAGCAAACCCCTGCTGTACGGCCTGCTGTGGGCCATCGGCGGCGACATCGTGCTGCCGATGCCGAGCTGGGTCAGCTACGCCGCTCAGGCCGAGCTGGTCGGGGCGCGTTCCCTGCTCGTTCCGACGCCCCCCGGCGAGGGTGGGGTGCCGGATCCCGAGCGCGTGGTGGCGGCGGTCAGGCACGCCCGTACCCAGGGACGCGACGTGCGCTCGCTGCTGGTCACGCTTCCCGACAACCCCAGCGGCACACTGGCCGGGGCGTCCACGATCCGGCGGATCGCCGAGGTCGCCCGCGAGCTCGACCTGACGATCATCTCCGACGAGATCTACCGCGACCTGGTCCACTCCCCGGCCGCCGGTTTCCTCAGCCCCGCCGACGTGGCTCCCGAGCGAACCGTGATCACCAGCGGGCTCAGCAAGAGCCTCGCCCTGGGCGGCTGGCGGATCGGCGTGGCCCGGCTCCCGTCACCGGCCCTGCGCGACCGGCTCCTGGCGTTGGCGAGCGAGATCTGGTCCAGCCCCGCCGCACCGGTCCAGCAGGCGGCCGCGTACGCCTACGCCGAGCCGCCGGAGCTCGTCGAGCGGGTGAGCCGGAGCCGCGAGCTGCACGGCGCGGTGGCGCGGGCGGTGTACGAGCGGTTCGTCCGCGCGGGCGTGCGGGTGGACGCGCCGCAGGGCGGTTTCTACCTCTACCCCGACTTCACCGGCCTGGACTTCGCCTCCTCCGCCGACCTGGCCGCGCACCTGCTCGACCGGCACGGCGTCGGGGTGCTTCCCGGCCACGCCTTCGGTGACGACCCGGCGGCCCTGCGGGTGCGGGTGGCGACCAGCCTCCTGTACGGCGAGACGACGCGGTCGCGGCTGGCCGCGCTGCACGCCTCCGACCCCCTGGAGCTGCCCTGGATCTCGGCCTCGCTGGATCATCTGAGCGAGGCTCTGGCGGGCTTGCGCGCGACGCGGCGGGCACTCCGGCCCCGCGTGCGCGTCCCGCTCGTCACGGCCCCCGCGACGGGGTGATCGCACCCCCGCGAGGACCGCTCGGGCGGCGGAGCCTTCCGGGGCGGCTCCAGCGGCTCCGACCTGGTGTTTCTCGCCGCGGGGCCCATCGGCCACGTACGTCTCTCGATGCTCATCAAGATGTCTCGTGTCGTTTGGTATCAAGCACTGGAGAGAGCCCTCATCATGTGCTCATGCTCGCTTTTGTCACCCTGTCCGGGCGCTCCGTGCGCCTGGAACCGCTCAGCCTCGCGGTCGTCGACGACCTCGTCGCCGCGGCGAGTGAAGACCGTTCTACCTACGCCTTCACTCGCGTCCCCAATGGCCGGGACGAGATGGTCTCCTACGTGGAGGCCGCTCTGGCTGAGCAGGCGGAGGGCCGCACGATGCCCTTCGCCATCCGGTGGCTGCACACCGATCGCGTGGTCGGTGCCACCCGTCTCATGCACCTGGAGTACTGGCAGGGGCCCATGCCCTGGCCGCCGGGCGCTCGTGGGGCGGTGGGCGATGTCCCGTCCGTGGCGGACATCGGTTACACCTGGCTCTCCGCCTCCGCGCAGGGAACCGGTATCAACCGCGAGAGCAAGTATCTGATGCTCTCCCTCGCCTTCGAGACCTGGCAGGTCCACCGCATCACCCTCAAGGCCGATATACGGAACGCACGTTCCCGGGCCGCCATCGAAGCCCTCGGCGCGCACCTCGACGGTGTGCGGCGGGCGGAGAGCCGAGGCGCCGACGACACGGTCCGAGATACCGCGTACTACTCGATCCTGAGTGACGAATGGCCGATCGTCCGAGAACGGATGCACGCGCGGATGGGCCTGACCGAGGCCGCGTGAGACGGGCACCTGGACGTATGGGAATACGAGGAGAAACGAACCGCCGAAAAGGATAAAAGGCTACAAGCAATATATATACAGCACATCGTATCAAAAACAGCACTTTAATCACTTAATGGAACAAAAGGCCCGCCCGAGATTTCGGGCGGGCCTGGTGTTCGTCCGGCACCGCACACGAGTCGCGGCTCGCGTGATCAGCGGGTCGAACGGAGGTCCCGGGTCAGGGGAGGACGTTCACGTATCGGTGTCACCGTACGGCCACCGGGCGGATCCGCCGGAGACCCCGGGGTCACTCCTCGTCGGACTCGATCTCGTAGATGTAGCGCCACTTGCCGCA
Source organism: Streptosporangium sp. G11 (assembly GCF_051192615.1). Lineage (NCBI taxonomy): Bacteria > Bacillati > Actinomycetota > Actinomycetes > Streptosporangiales > Streptosporangiaceae > Streptosporangium > Streptosporangium sp. G11. The sequence goes on along the minus strand of NZ_JBPJUQ010000031.1, from coordinate 54,403 downwards.
CAGCGTCTTCTTGGCGTCGTGCCGGTCCCAGTAGCAGACCCTGACCTGCAGGTTGTCGATCTCGTCCGCGACGTAGTGGAAGCGCTGGTAGCCGCTGTTGCCACACTTGCGCGCCCAGGAGTAGTTCTCGTCGCCGTCGTGGGTCTCGAACTTGAACTGGGCGTAGCCGCAGAGCCAGTTCGGCGAGTGCTTGTCGTAGAGCCTGCCCTGGACGTGGAGGCGGTCGTCCTCGTCGGTCCAGACGCTGCCCCTGGCGCTGGCGCGGGAGTCGTCGTAGTACTTGGAGTAGTAGTAGCCCCAGGACTCCTCGTCGTAACCGCTCGAGGCGGCGGCGGGGGCGGCGGCGGTGGCCGCGGAGGCGGGGGAGGCGAGGGCGGGGACACCGATGGCGATGACGGCGGTGGCGGCGGCGAGACCGAGAAGTTTGCTGATCGAGCGGCGCATGGTGGTTCTCTCCTTGAGGGGTGCGGCTCCCGTCTTTCGGAGGAGCCATGGCTCATTGATAGGCGCCTGTGCCTGCATCGCGCTTACAGCGCCTTTATCCATACCTGCAATCCACTGACATGTCGGGCATGGCCGCCCCCGTATGGGGCCATGCCCGACAGCACCCAGCATTGGGCGCAGGACTCAACAGCCGATTGACGTGTAATCAACGTCTCGGCGAACAAGCAAGCCTCTACCTACGGGGTAAGCAAGGGAGGATCTATCATTTGGCCATAAAACTTCCCGTTGGGCGGAGATTCAAGAAATGGCTGTTCAGGGCAGCGGAGACGGATTGCGGTTCGCCGTGCTCGGTCCTGTCCAGGCATGGCGCGACGGTTCCGAGCTCGATCTGGGCACCCCGCTGCAACGTTCCATCCTGGCGATGCTCCTGCTCAGGGAGGGCCGGGCGGTCACGCCGGCCGAGATGATCGACGCGATCTGGGGGGACGACGCCCCTCCCCGCGCGCTCGGTGCCCTGCGCACCTACGTCTCCCGGCTGCGCGCGGTGCTGGAGCCCGGCAGGTCCCCGCGCACCCGCCCCGAGCTGCTCACCTCCGTCGGCAGGGGGTACGCGCTGCGGCTGAACGGCGGCTCCCTCGACCTGCTCCTCTTCGAGCGCGGCACCCAGGAGGCCGAGGCGGCGCGCCGCGAGGGCGACCTGGCGCGGGCCGCGGAGAGCCTGCGCGCGAGCCTGGCGCTGTACACCGGAGAGCCGCTCGCCGGGGCCGTCGGCCCGTACGCCGAGCACCAGCGCGGGCGGCTCGCCGAGCGCCGGATGAGCGTGCTGGAGGTCCTGATGGACCTGGACCTGGAGCTGGGCAGGCACGCCGACGTCCTGTCCGAGCTGATCGCGCTGACCGGCGACCACCCGCTGCGCGAGCGGCTCAGAGCCCAGCTGATGCTGGCCTACTACCGGTGCGGGCGTAAGGCGGAGGCGCTGGCGGCCTTCGCCGACACCCGCGCCACGCTGATCGAGGAGCTGGGCATCGAACCGGGCTCCGACCTGACGAGCATGCACCGGCGCATCCTCACCGGCGACCCGGCCCTCACACCGGCCCCGGCCCGCCCGTCGCCGCGGCCCGCGCCCGCCGAGGTCACCGAGGTCACCGAGGTCGCGGAAAAGGCCGCGCGGGAAGGCTCCGGCGCGAACCTCCCCGACCCGGGCCCGGAGCCCGCGAAGGCGTCGGAGGCGCGGGCGGCGGCGATGACCCCGGAGCTGCCGCGACCGGCGCAGCTTCCCGCCGCCGTGAACGACTTCACCGGCCGCCGCCAGATCATCGCGCGGCTGCGCACGCTGCTGTCGGCCCAGGACGGCTCCGAGGGCGTGCCGGTGGCGGCCATCTCCGGTATCGGCGGCGTGGGCAAGACGGCCCTGGCCGTGCACGTCGCCCACGCCATGCACGACCTGTTCCCCGACGGCCAGCTCTACGCCGACCTGCGCGGGTACGGCGAGGAGCCGACCGCGCCCGAGTCGGTGCTGGCGGCCTTCCTGCGCGGGCTCGGCCTGCCCGCCGACGCCATCCCCGACGGCCTGGCCGAGCGGTCGGCGCTTTTCCGCTCGCTCCTGGCCGACCGGCGGATGCTCGTGCTGCTGGACAACGCCCGCGACGCCGCCCAGGTGGGCCAGCTGCTCCCCGGCTCGGCCGGGTGCGCGGCCATCGTGACCAGCCGGGGCAAGCTCGCCGACCTGGCCTCGGCCAGGCTGATCGACCTGGACGTCATGGAGCCGGACGAGGCCCTCGCGCTGTTCGGCATCGTCGCCGGCATGGAGAGGGTGGAGGCCGAACGCGCCGTCGCCATGGACGTGGTCGCCGCCTGCGGTTTCCTGCCGCTCGCGGTACGGATCGTGGCGGCACGCCTGGCCGCCAGGCCGTCCTGGACGGTCGCCTCCCTGGTGCCCCGCCTGGCCGACGAGCGCCGCCGCCTGGACGAGATGCGCGTGGGCAACCTCGCGGTGGAGGCGACCTTCGCCCTCGGGTACGGCCAGCTCAACCCCGCCCAGGCACGCGCGTTCCGGCTGCTCTCCCTGCCCGGGGGCCCGGACATCTCGATCGGGGCCGCCTCCGCGCTGCTCGCGCTGGACCCGATGGACACCGAGGATCTCCTTGAGTCCCTGGTGGACACCAGCCTGCTCGAAGCTCCGGCCTCCGGCCGCTACCGCTTCCACGACCTGCTCAAACTCTTCGCCCGCCGCGTCGCGGAACGGACCGAGAACGCGGCGCAGGAGAGCTGTGCCGCGGGCGAGGTGAAGCGGGGAGAGCGGCGCGGGTCCGGGGTGAGCGTGACCATCGGCGGGGAGGGCGAGGCGGCGCTGCGCCGGCTGCTCGACTTCTACCTGGCGTCCGCGCGCTCGGCGCACCGCCTCGCCTACGAGGGCAGCACGATGGCCGACCGGCTGGGAGTCACCGGGACCGGTCACGCCTTCGTCTCCGCCGACGAGGCGGTGGCCTGGCTGTCGGTGGAGGCGGAGTCGCTGTTCGCGTCGATCGCCCAGGTGACCTGCGCGGAGGAGGCCGACGAGCTGCTGCCGGGGGCCGACCTGCTGCTCGCCATGGAGCCGCTGCTGGAGTCGGGGAGCCACGTCCGCGAGTTCGAGAGCCGGACGCGGGAGATGCTGGCCGTCGCGCGACGGCTCGGCGCCACCTCCAGCGAGCTGCGCTGCCGCTACGTGCTCGGAAGGGTGCTGTTCGGCGCCAACCGGCTGGCCGAGGCGGAGGAGGAGTTCCGTACGTCGCTGGAGCTGTCGGCCGGAGGCGACCGCGTCGTCACCGGTGAGGCGCTCAACGCGCTGGCCGTCGTGGCCGGGCGCCGTCGCCGTCACACGGAGGCCCTGGCCTGGTTCGGCTCGGCGCGCGAGGCGTTCAGGGAGGTCGGGGCGCGGGGCGGGGAGGCGCTGACGCTCAGTTACTCGGCCCGCGACCACCTGTTCCTGGAGCAGCCGAAGGAGGCGATCGCCGCCGCCGAGCACGGATTGGCACTGTTCATCGAGATGGGCTCCAGCGCGGGCACCGCCAGGGCCCGTTACCACCTGGGGATGATCCTGTCTCGGGTCGGCCGGCTGAACGAGGCTGTCCACCACCACGCCGAGTGCCTCGCCTTCTTCAGGGCCAGCAAGCAGCGGGTCTGGGAGCAGCGGGTCTGCTCCCGGCTGGCCGAGACGTTCATCAACGCGGGCCGCTTCACGGACGCGGCCCGTCACGCGGAGCAGGCGCTCACCGTGAGCCGGGAGATCAGCCACCCGTACGGCGAGGCGCAGGCCCTGTGGGTGTTAGGCAAGGCGCTCAACGGTCTCGGCAGTGCCGAGCGGGGCCGCGACTGCCTCGAACGCGCTCACGACCTGTTCGGCAGGCTCGGGGCGCCCGAGGCCGAGGATCTGCGTCTTCTGCTGGAGCGCGACCAGGTCGACAGCTGATCCCAGCCCGTCGTACAGGTCGTCGTCGAGACGCGTCATCCAGACGTGGTTGATCACCGGCATTCTCCTCGAAGTCAGGTCCCGCGACTCGGGATGGGCGTGGAGGTCCGGCCGGCCGTCTGACCCGGGCGACGCGTAGGGGGCCCGGTCATCCGGTGCGTCGCTCGCGGGTCGGCCGCCTCACTGTGACGGTCGGCCGGACGTGGCACGGACCCTTCACCCCCCGGGTCCGTGCCCCACGACCAGAGCTTCTCCCGTGGCGTTTGCCATCTGATTAACAAGCGATAGCGACGATATCCACAGCCTGTGGACAGTCACCCTGTGGATATGTGGAAAAACCCTTCGGCAATCAGTGGACGGAGGGCGCCGGGAGCCTTTGTCCGCAGGTCGTCGTGGTCCTCACCGGTCAGTTCCGCGATCGCGGCGAGCAGTGGATCCAGTGGATAGTCGCCGTCGCAGACCCCGGCGAGGGCGGCCTCCACCGTCCCGACCACCGCGCTGCGGCGCAGCCCGCCGGTCTGCCTCAGCACGATCCGCGATGGGTCCTCGGCGCCCGGCGGGCCGACCCGCTCCTCCAGCACCCCCTCGGCCACCGCGAGCCTGGAGCCGAGCAGCTCGGCGTCGGTCAGCCGGTGCGCCGTGGTGATCGCGCCGAGCACCTCGTCCACGTATCCGCCGACCGGCAGCTCCACCGGCCGTCCGTACTCCTCCACCCGCACGACCGGGTCGAGGCTCCCGGAGTCGTTCAGCGTGATCCAGCCGAAGCCGATCCCGGTGACGTTCTCGGCCTCGAACCAGCCGAGCCAGTCGTCGTAGAGGTCGCGGTAGCGCGGGGTGCCCTGCTCGGCGGCGTCCCTCAGCCACAGCTCGACGTACTCGGCGGGATCCTGGACGTCGCGCTGCACCACCCAGCCGTCGCAGCCGGTCCCGGTGAGCCAGCCGCCCACCCGGTCGCGCCAGTCCTCTCCGTCGACGTGCAGCCAGTTGGCCAGCAGGTGACAGGTGCCGCCGGGGGCGAGGTGGCGGGGCGCCCGCCGTACGAGGTCGCGGCAGAAGTCGTCGGCGTGGAAACCCGACTCGCGGTAGGTGAACCGGCCGGCCGGGGAGATCACGAACGGCGGGTTGGCGACGATCAGGTCGAAACGGTCGTCCTCGACGGGGTCGAACAGGGAACCCGGCCGGGCGTCGACGCCGGTGATCCCGGACAGTGCCCAGCTGAGACGGGCCAGCTCCAGCGCGCGCGGATTGACGTCGGTGGCCGTGATCTCCTCGGCCCTGCCGTCCAGGTGGAGGACCTGCACCCCGCACCCGGTACCCAGGTCCAGGGCACGCCCGACGGGGCGGCGGGAGGCCAGCTGGGCCAGGTTGGCCGAGGCGCCGCCCGCGCCGACGACGTGGTCCGGGCGCAGGGCCGGGTCGCCGGGCCTGACCTTGCGGTCGGAGACGACGTAACCACCGGCGCCGCCGGTCTCCCAGGGTTGCAGGTGGACCGCCGAGGTGACCCGGCCGCCCTCGACGGTCACCAGGCCCGCGGCGGCGAGTTCCTCCACAGGAAGGCCCGCCGGCACCCCTCGCGTCTCCACGGAGGCGCCGAGCCACCACAGCCGGATCAGGGAGGCGAGCGGGTCGCCGTCGGCGGTGACGCGCAGGGCGGGCACCGTCTCCTCGCGGGAGAGCGCGGTGGCGGCGACGTCGCCGAGACGCTCGCGCACGCCGTCGATGGTGTAGCCGGTGTCGAGCAGGAGCCCCCTGAGCCGGCCAAGCAGATCGTTCACCGGGCAATCCTCGCACCGGGCGCGTCCGAACGCTCCCGGTGATGAGACTGTTACCCATCGGGTAAGCGTTCTGCAAGCGGACTTCAAGTGGAAAGCGGTACTTCTTGGTAGCCGCACCACACGCTCCAAAGGATCCATGATGCTGATCCCCTGTTTCGCCTGCGAGTCCCGTTTTCATCCTGACGAATATTTCCGCGCCTGCCACGACTACCACCGTGGCAAGGATCTGGTCGCCTGGACCTGCCCGCGGTGCGGCAATCAGGATGAGTTACGGGTCTTTCCCGGAGAGCTGGGGTTCGGCTACGCCCGGCGCGGCAGGTTCGACGTCTCCGACCGGGTGCTGGTGCCCGGCCTGCGGCGCCGACGTCAGGACCTGCGGTTGGACATCTCGCTGGCCGAGGACGTCTGGCGGGTGTCGACGCGGACGCGTCAGCTGGTGGGAGCGCACTGAGACCACTCCGGCCCGGAAAAGCCCCCGTGATCCGGGCCGGAGTATCAGTGACGTCGGCCGAACGGGCGACGGTAAGAACGGGCAGGATGGTCAGGGCGGTCGGACGGGGACGACGGCCGAGCGACGATCAGGACGTTCGACGCGTCACAGCGTTCGGTGACGCCGATCAGAGCGGGCGGACCAGGGCGGTCGAGGGCGGCCGATCAGGAGCTCCGCTGCCGCAGGCCCTGCCAGGCCGCCTCGCAGAGGCCGCCGATCTCGTCGGGGGTGGGCTGGTGCGCGCCGGCGAACCACAGACGGCACATCTCGTTGGCCGGTCCCAGCCAGAGCACGTAGCACATCGTCGGGTGGACGGGCTGGAGCAGGCCGTCCTTCATGTGCGGGCGCCACCAGTCGGAGACCTTCCTGAAGAACGCCCTGCGCGACTCCGACACCTCGGTGCCGCCCGGCTCGTCACGCCTGGGCGGCCGCTCGCTGATCAGCAGGTGGGCTCGCTCGCGGTGCTCACCGCACCAGGACATGTGCAGCGCGACGATGGCCTCGATGCCTCCCCGCGCGCTCTCGTGGCGCTGCAGCTCGGCGAGGAACGCGTCTTGGTACATGCGCAGGGTCTCGGCGTACAGGACGCCGAAGACGTGTTCCTTGCTGGCGAAGTGGTGGTAGAAGCTGCCGACGCTGACGCCGCTCTCCTCACGGAGGCTGGCCAGCGTGGTGGCCGAGACCCCGTCCTGGCTGAATCGGCGCAGGGCACCCTCGACGATCCTGGTGCGGCCGTCGCGTCCGTTCTTGGCGGTCTTCACGGATCCCATGGTGGAGCAACAGAACCTTGTTCCGCAAACCGCTCGGGAAACAGCTTGGACCACGTCGATCGTACCGCCTTGCTCACGGGACCGCGTCGCCGCTTCGGACGTCCGGTCCGCACGGCTCCCGCGAGGCGCCGGAGCGGTGCCCGGCACGCCTTCGGCCCGGAGCCTCCACCCGGTGAACCCGGGTACGGCGGCGCGGGAACCGGCCCGGATGTCGTTCAGCGGAGAACCTTCGCGGTCACCTCGACCGTGCCGGAGGAGACGCGCATGGTCGCCTCCGGCCATGCCCTGCGGACCATCGACAGGACCTTGCGGTTGTCCCCGAGCACGTCCATCCCCACCGTCCTCGCCCCCCTGGTCTCCGCGCGGCGCATCAGCGTACGGACGAGCCGGGAGCCGAGGCCCATCCCCTGCCACTCGTCGCCCACCACCACGGCGATCTCGACGTCGGTCTCCTCACCCCGGTAGCTCATCGCGTGCCCGACGAGAAGGTTCCCGTGCACGGCGAGCAGGGCGTCGCGCCGCTCGTCCACCGCGAGCAGCGTCCTGACGAAGCTCGCGCTCGGGCGGCTCATCCCGGCGAAGAACCTCCGCGCCTGCGTGCGAGACGACAGTCCCCCGATGAAGCGACGGATCCCCTCCTCGTCGTCCGGCCGTGCGGGCCGGATCTCGACGGCGGTCCCGGGCACCGCCGCGACGCCCCCGGATACGGCCATGACGTCTCCGGACGCCCCCGAGGCGCCCCCGCACCCGGCCGCGACGTTCCCGTACACGACCGGGACGTTCCCCGGCGCCGGGGCGCCGTCCGGCGACACCAGCTGAGTTCGCATCATGGACTCAGAGTCTCGCAGGACACCTGAGTATGTCAACTAGACTTAGGTGAACGTTGGAGGTGCTGCGATGGCGACTTACGATTCGCACATGAATGAGGCGGCTCCCGGCAACCTGCCCCTACGGCTGGACAACTGCTCCATCGAACGCGCCCTGGGCGTCGTCGGCGAGAAGTGGACGTTCCTGGTGTTGCGCGAGGCGTTCGGCGGCGTGCGGCGCTTCGCCGACATGCAGGCCGCCACGGGAGCGCCCAGACAGGTGCTCAGCGCCCGGCTGACCCGGCTGGTGGAGGAGGGACTGCTGCGCAAGGTCCCCTACCGCGAGCCCGGCCAGCGGCAGCGCGACGAATACCGGCTGACCCAGATGGGCCTCGACCTCTATCCGACCCTGGTGGCCCTGATGCAGTGGGGCGACCGCTATCTCAGCGACCACGAGGGGCCGCCGGTGCGCATCACCCACCGCGGCTGCGGCGCCCCGGTCGAGCAGCACTTCCGCTGCGCCGAAGGGCACGAGGTGTCCGGCCCGAAAGAGGTCACCCCGGTGCCCGGCCCCGGCATGCGCCTGCGCCCTACGGCTCCCGCGTCCTCAGGTCCGGTGTCACCGGCTCCCGGATCTCCGTCCCTCGCGTCTCCAGCCTCCGCAGGCAGTGCCTGAGGCTGAGCACCGAGATCAGCCCCACGCCGCCGAGCAGCACCGCGACCGCGGAGGTGCGCACGAGGAGATAGGTCTCCAGGGTCTGGCTGAGCAGCAACCACAGGCTCAGCGCCCCGTTCAGCAGTTGCGCGCAGCCCCACAGCACCGACTGCGACACGAAGAAGCGGCGCATCCGCGGGTGCTCCATCACCTGGTCGGGCAGCGGAACGAGATCGGCCACCACCCGCCGGATCAGCGGCCTCTGCAGCGGCGCGGTGAGCAGGAAGCCCATGCTCACGCAGAACACCCCGAGGCAGGGCTGCAGGAAGAACACGATGGGGTTGCCCGTCGCCACCGTCAGCACCACCCTGACGGTGATCGTGCCCGCCGCCAGCAGCAGCGTGCCGGGCGCCTCTCCGCCCCTGACCAGCCGCAGGGCGACGCCGCCGTAGACCCAGGCCGCGGCCACCGCCAGCGCGACGTTCGCGTTGGTGAAGATCAGCGCGACGTAGAAGACGAGAACGGGAAGGATCATGCTCTCGAACACCCTGGGGGCGGCGTGCCGCAGCAGGACCCCGAGGCGGGGGAGTACGAGCGGAGCCGGGGGGGCGGGCACGAGCACAGTCATCAGGGGCGGGCTCCGGAGGTGGTGGAACATCCCGGGGTGAATCTCACATGACCGTATGCGACGCCCGGAGTGTCCGGTGAGCTTTTCCATGACATCCGAGGATCGGACGGTCCCGGGCACCTTACTACGCCCGAAGGCGCACCCGGCCACTTCCAAAGGCGCACTCGGAGGACAGGGCGGTGCCCCCGATGCCTACCCTTGAGGACGTGTACCGGTTCCTGCTGACTCCCCGATGGCTGGCTCTCCACGTGGTGGTGCTGCTGGTCATCCCCGCTTTCGTGCTGCTCGGCCAGTGGCAGTTCGGGCGTTTCGAGGAGAGGTCCACCAGTAGCCACCAGATCACCGGCAACCTCGGCGCCGCCCCTGTCGCCGTGGAGAAGCTCACCTCACCCGGCGGCACCGTCTCTACGCAGGACAAATACCGCACCGTCACCGCTAAGGGGACGTATGACGCGAACGTCCAGCTCCTGGTCCGGCGCCGCGTCCAGGACAAGGCGGTCGGCTTCTACGTGCTGACCCCTCTGATCACCGCGAACGGAACCGGCGTGCTGGTGAACCGGGGCTGGGTCAAGGCGGGCAGCACCGCCGACGCCCACCCCGAGGTCCCCGCGCCGTCCTCCGGTGAGGTGACTGTCACCGGCAGGTTACGTCCCAGCGAGACCGAGGAGACCTCCGGCATCCGCGACCGGGCGGGCCTGCCCGCGGGACAGGTCCTGCTGATCAACACCGAGGCGATCGGGCGTCGCCTGCCGTACAAGCTCCTCGGCGGGTACGTCGAGCTGACCGGGCAGTCGCCCGCGGCCGCCACCGCGCCCGCGCCCGTCCCCGCGCCGGACGTCGGCGAGGGAGGCGGCCTCAACCTGGCCTACGGCGTGCAGTGGTGGCTGTTCATCGGGGTCGCGATCGGCGGCTGGGCACTGCTGATCCGCAGGGAGGCCGCCGACCTCAAAGCCGCGACCGCGACCGGCGGCCCGGATCCGGATCCGGATCCGGGCGAGCCCGCCGCGCACGACAAGCCCGGCTCGACGGTCACGCGTTGACCATCGCCATGCCGAAGAGAAGCGCCACCGCGATCGCGAACCCGCGCGTCCCGTCGAGCCTGGCCGGTGCGGGCAGCGCCTCGTACGGATCCCGCCACAGGGGTTTGGGTTCCAGCAGGACGTAGAGCAGCGAGCCGCCGGTGAGGAACATCCAGAACCACGCCCACCGGCTGGCGTAGCGGGGGTTCGGCCGGGCCAGCATGAGCAGCCAGGCCAGGACCTCCGCCGCCACCGCCACCGGGCCGAACGGCTCCCACCACCGCCCGTAGGCGGGCGAACCGGCCAGGGCCCCGAAGCCTCCGGTGCGCACTATCTCCACCGAGGGGTCGGCGGCGGCCCGCACCTGGGCCAGGAAGGCCTCCTGGCGGCGCTCCAGGGCCTCGGGGACCAGCCGGGTGGTCCGGGGGTCCCAGACGTCGTCGGGCTGGTCGAAACGGGCCTGGCTCCAGGAGAGCGGCCCGTGCGACCACGTCAGCGTGCCGTAGGCGGGCCAGTTGCGGTCGTAGACGATCTTCGTCACCTCGCCCGCCCGCAGGTCCGCCACGAGCTCCCCGGCGGGCCGCAGGGGAGGTGCCTGGTTGATGTGGACGATCACCGTGGAGAGCGCCAGCACGAACAGCAGCGCCACACGCACGGCGTACGGAATCTCGTCCCGTGCCGGAATCACCACTCGCATCCCCTGCCCCCATCGTGCGAGACCCACCGCTGGATAGGTTAGAGGGCGTGATCCGGCATATCGAGTTCGCGCGGCTGTACAACTTTCGCGACGTGGGCGGCTACCGGACGGACGGCGGGATGGAGGTGCGCTGGCGGCGGCTCTACCGCTCCGCGTCGCTGCACATGCTCACCGACGACGACCTCGACCGTTTCCACGCGCTCGGCGTACGCACCGTGATCGACCTGCGCCATCCCAGCGAGGTGGCGTACCGCGGCCGCGCCCCGCAGGGGCCGGATTACCACAACCTGCCGGTCGAGCACCGCAGATGGGACACCGCCCGCGACTACCACCCCGACGCCGGGGTCGCCAGGTTCTTCGCCGACCGCTACCTGGAGGTGTCCCAGGACGGGCGCTCCGAGCTCAGGAGCGCGCTGGAGGTGATCGCCGAGGCGGAGAACGCGCCCGTGGTGGTCCACTGCGCGGCGGGCAAGGACCGCACGGGGCTGCTGGTCGCACTGGTCCTGCGGCTGCTGGGGGTGTCCGAGGAGGACGTGATCGCCGACTACGCGCTGACCGGGCTGGCGAGGCCCCAGATGATCGCGTACTGGGAGAAGGAGCATCCGGGTGAGCCGCTCCAGTGGGCGGGGTTCGGCGAGGCGCCGGCCGACGCGATGCGCCTTTTCCTGGGCGAACTAGGTCCGGTACGGGACTATTGCGTACGAACTCTGGGCGTGGATGAAAAGGTCATATCCACCCTCAAGCACCATCTTCTGAAAAATCCTGATATTGAGGCGATCTCTGGGTAGACGCATCCGCAGGGCCCGCCACGGGCAGCACCCTCCGGCGGGCCCGTCCCGGGGCCGCCCCTCCCCCCTCGGGTGGTCCCGGGGCCCGCCCGCCGAAGACGTCACGGGCCGCGCCTCGGAAGACGTCACGGACCGTACCTCGGAAGACGTCACGGGGGGCGTCACGAAAGACCTGGCGGGAGGCGTCACGAAAGACGTGGTGGGGGCATCGCGGGAGACGTCGTGAGAGACAGAGATACCAAGCGGAGACCTTGCAGCTTGATGAGTGTTATTCCAGCGGAATACGGTTGACCGTGTGACTACGCCGCTGCTCCCCGACCCCGAGCCCAGGCGGCGGGACTATGTGATCATTTCAGCCGACGACCACCTGATCGAGCCGCCCGACATGTTCGACGACCGGCTGCCGGAGAAATACGCCGACATGGCGCCCAAGGTGGTCGAGACCGACTCCGGTCACCAGGTCTGGCGTTACGGCGGGGCCACCTACCCCTGTGCCGGGCTCGACGTGGGCGCCGGCCTGCCCCGAGAGCAGTGGACGCTCGACCCGGTGCGGTTCGAGCACATGCGCCCCGGCTGCCACGACGTCGAGGCCCGGATCGAGGACATGGACCGCGCCGGCGTCTGGGCCGCGCTGTGCTTCCCCGGCATGCTGGCCGGGCAGTCGGGCATGGTCTTCGCCAAGACCCGCGACCAGGAGCTGGGCCTGTCGGTCCTGCGCGCGTGGAACGACTGGCACGTGGAGGTCTGGGCGGGCACCTACCCGGAGCGGATCATCGCCCTGCAACTGCCCTGGCTGACCGACCCCGAAGTGGCCGCCAAGGAGATCCGCGACAACGCGGCGCGCGGTTTCAAGGCGGTGCTCTTTCCCGAGTTCCCCACCCGGCTGCGCCTGCCGTCCATCCACAGTGACCACTGGGACCCGTTCTTCCAGGCGTGCGAGGAGACGGGCACCGTCGTCTGCCTGCACGCCGGTGCCGGCTCCTGGGCTCCGGTCCCCTCTCCGGACACGCCGATCGAGGCGATCACCACGCTGATGCCGGCGAGCGCCATGTTCGCCTGCGCCGACTGGCTCTGGTCGGGCATCCCGCTGCGCTTCCCCGCGCTGCGGATCCTGATCGTGGAGGGCGGCGTGGGCTGGCTGCCGATGCTGGCCGAGCGGGCCGACTACGCGCTCGACCACCCGGTGGCGGGGGAGGCCTCGTGGGAGGGCGGCCTGAAGCCCAGCGAGGTGCTCCGGAGAAACTTCTTCTTCGGCACGCTCAACGACCACGCCCTGTCGGGGGTGCGGCTCGCCGTCGGGCTGGAGCACGTGCTGCTGGAGAGCGGCTACCCGCACTCCGACTCCACCTGGCCCGACACCCAGCAGGCCGTCGCGACGAACCTGGGCAGCCTGCCGCCCGCCGACATCGCCCGGGTGGCCTACGGCAACGCCGCCCGCCTGTTCGGCCACCCGCTGCCCTCACGCGCCTGGCTCAGGATGGAGCAGATCTGACCCGCCCGCGCTCCCCGCTCGGGATGGGACGGATCATGATCCGCCCGCGCTTTCCGCTCCGGGTGGAGCGGATCCGACCCGCCCGCGTTTCCCATCGGATCTTCCACGCCCGCGCCCGGCTCAGGGCTGAACGGACCTGACCCGCTCGCGCTCCCAGTCGACGTAGCGACCGCCCTCGCCGAGCAGGGAGCCCATCAACCACAGGAACACGCCGAAGTCGTCGGCCACCCCGATGAGGACCAGGAAGTCGGGGACGATGTCGATCGGCGAGATGATGTAGAGCACGCCGAGGCCCAGCATGGTCAGCTTGCCCTTGCCCATGCCGGGATACTGCCCGCGCATGACCGCGCCGATCATCCGGGGGAGAGCGCTGAGACGGGCGCCGAGACCGGGAGAGCCCGGCTTCGTCACGTCCCTGTACGTCCGCCACGCCTGTGCCGCGCGCGCCGCCTTCACCATGGAATCCTCCTCGGAACCACGTTCGCCTGGCGGCGTACTACCCCGCCGCCTCACGATATAACGCGTGGCGTTCCGGCGAGGTTCCCGAATGCCGCTCGCGGCGGAACGGCTAGCGCATCGCCGCGTGCGTGAAGGGCCGCTCCTCCTCGATCTGAGCGGCCACCCGGACGAGCAGGTCCTCCCGTCCCGCGGCGGCGACCAGCTGCACCCCCACCGGCAGGCCGTCCGCGGTGCGGTGCAGCGGCAGGGAGATCGCGGGCTGCCCGGTGGCGTTGACCGGCGAGGTGAACGACACCGCATGGTTGGTGCGACCCCGCGAGATGCTGACGTCGTCGGGCGGCAGCCAGCCGAGGCGGAAGGGCGCCACCCCCAGGGACGGCATGAGCAGCAGGTCGTGCGACTCCCACCAGGCGGCCATCCGCCGCCTGAACCCGTCGATCCAGTCGCGCGCGGTCACGTAGCCGACCGCGTCGAGCTTCCGGCCGGCCGTTCCCAGGATCCGGTTGCGCGTCTCCAGCTCGTCCGGCTCGACGGGCCTGCCGCGCCAGCGCCCGATGTCCTCCAGGTCGGCGGCCACGTGGGCGGCGACGATCATGCCGAAGTGCGGGGCGAAGCCGTCCTCGGCGAGCGCGGAGGGCCCTCCCGGCTCGACGTCGTGGCCCAGCGCCTCCAGCAGCCCGGCCGCCCCGGTGACCGCGGCCACCAGGTCCGGGTCGGACGGGACGCCCCCGTCCGGGTGCTCGGTGAGGAACCCGATCCGCAGCCGCCCGGGATCCGCCCCGACCTCCTCGGCGAGCGGGCGCTTCCAGGCGGGCGCGCCGTACGGGTCGCCCGGCATCGTCCCGGCGATCACGTCGAGGGTCGCCGCGCTGTCCCTGACCGTACGGCAGAGCAGGCCCGGAGCCGAGAAGCCCGCCCAGGGCTCGCCCCCGGAGGGGCCGGAGCTGACTCTGCCCCTGCCGGGCTTCAGCCCGACCAGCCCGCACATGCTCGCCGGGATCCGGATCGACCCGCCACCGTCGCTCGCCGTGGCGACCGCGACCATTCCCGACGCCACCGCCGCCGCGGACCCGCCACTCGACCCGCCGCTGCTGTAGCGGGGGTCGTACGGATTGCGGGTGGGACCGAACGCCACCGGCTCGGTGGTGATCGCGGTGCCGAACTCCGAGGTGTTGGTCCGGCCCAGGATCGTGAACCCCGCCCGGCGCAGCTTGGTCACCGCGTAGCCGTCACGCTCGGCGAAGATCCCGTCAAGGGTGCGCGACCCCGCGCGGTACGGCTCCCCGGCCATGCCCCAGCCCAGGTCCTTCAACAGCGTCGGCACCCCCGCGAAGGGGGCGTCCGGGTCGACCTCGCCCGCCTCCGCCAGTGCCCGCTCGAACCTGCGGTGGACGACCGCGTTGATCACGCCGTCGCGCGCCTCGATCCACGCGATCGCCGCCTCGGCGAGCTCCCTCGGGGAGATCTCTCCCTTCCTTACGGCGTGCGCCTGCCCGAGCGCGTCGAGCTTCAACAGGTCGTGCAAGGGTCACTCCTCGACGGGGGCCAGATCTCGTACGGCCTGGGCGATCGGGACCTCGCCCCCGGGGATGGGGGCGAGAACCGGGGTGTTCAGGCCGTTGCGCACATACTCCCGGATCCTGGCCCGGCAGGTGGCGGCGTCGCCGTGCACGATGAGCTCGTCCACGACCTCGTCGGGGATGGCCTTGAGCGCCGCCTGCCGGTCTCCGGCCGCCCAGGCCTCGTGCATCGGCCGCAGCGCCTCGCCGCGCCCCAGCCAGTCGTGGAAGGCGGCGTAGACCGGGACGGTCAGATAGCTCGCGAGCATCCAGCGCCCGAGCTCGCGCACCATCTCCGCGTCCTCGCTGACGCACACGAACAGCCGGGCGATCAGCTCGGTCTCCTGGCCCACCTCGGCCCTGACCTTCAGCACGTCCTGCGGCGAGAGCCAGTTGGTGATCGCGCCGTCGGCCTCCTCCGCGGCCAGGTGCAGCATGCGGGGGCGCAGCGCGGCGAGCACGATCTTCGGCGGGATCTTGGGGGCGCGCTCCAGCTTGAAGCCCTTGACCTCGAACGTCTCGTACCGCTCGGTGACCTTCTCGCCCGCGAGGGCCTTGCGCAGGAAGCGCAGGGTGTCTCTGGTCCTGGCGAACGGCTTGACGAACTCCCCGGCGTTCCAGCGTTCCACGATGGCCGGGGAGGAGGCCCCGATGCCCAGGACGAAGCGCTCGGGGGCGAGGTCGGCGAGCGTGGCGGCGGACATGGCGAGCAGGCCGGGACCCCGGGTGGAGACCGGGACGATCGCGCTGCCGAGCCGCAGCCCGGGGGCCCAGTCCGAGGCCATCGCCAGGGGCACGAAGCCGTCGACGCCGTTGACCTCGGCGGACCAGGCGTCGGTGTAGCCGAGTCCGGGAAGCTCGGCGATCAGATCCCTGGAACCGGCCAGTGAGCGGTCGTAGAAGGGGATCGTCATACCCCAGCGTGGGCCCGTGGTCATCGTGCCGCCTCCGTGTCGGTGCTCGCCGCCGGGGACCTTTCCCCAGAACGATATTCTGATGTAGCTTGCCGCACCCGCTCGGGGTGCCGTCAATAGCTCGACCGTACCAACCGGACGGTATGTCTTCAAAGAATGATCTACACCGACCGGCCGCTTACCGTCTCATCACTTTGCGTACGATGCTAGAAACTTTACGTGACGAAGCATCGGCGGAGGAACCAACGACGGAGCCCGCTCGGCGCGGCGGCCCTCGCGACCTGCATGGCGGCTCCCTTTCTGGCCGGGACACCCCTCCTCGCGGCGGAGACCGGCGCGCGACCGCCCGCCCCGCGGGCCGTCCAGCACCTCGGGATGTCGTACGCGGTCCCGAGCCCGGCCGCCGGCCGGTCATCGCTCCCGGAGCCCGAACCGTCGTTCCCGGCCTCCGGGAAGGCCCATCGGCCGAAGCCCGAGACCGGCCGCTCGACCGCGCCATCCTCCGCGCAGAAGCCCGAACCGGACTATCCGACCGCGCCGCCGCCGGGGGCCGGTGACCGGAAGGACTCCTGGTGGCACTGGCTGCACTGGTGGCACTGGTGGGAGCCGAGATCGGGCTACCCGGCGGACGTCCCGGCCAAGCCGAAACCAGAACCGAAACCAGAGCCGAAGCCGAAACCGACGCCCGAACCGAAGCCGGAGCCGGAACCGGTACCGGAGCCGACGCAGACGCCCACGCCTGGGCGGCCGACCCCCACCGTGTCCCCTCCTCCCGCCCCCGAGCCCTCCCCGCCGCCCGAGCTCCGGCCCATCGCCGTCGCCGGGGTCGTCACACCGACACCGACGCCGACGCGGAGCCGCACTCCCCGCCCCAGGGCGACGCCCTCCAGCGCCCATCCCCTCCTGCGGCAGCGACTGGTGCTCGATCGCTATACCGAGCGGCGCAGGGGCACCGACAGGAAGCTGGTCCTCCTGGTGATGTTCACCGGCGTGATCTCGGTCACCGCGGTCACCGCCCTCAACCGCAGGGCCCGCGGATAGGCCGCCGGGAACTCGCCGCACGCCTGTGCGGCGGCACCCGCGAGGCACGCGGCCGGGAGCCACACGCACGACAGCGCATCGTGAGAACGGCGAAGCCCGCCGGTGGGAGATCCACCGGCGGGCTTCCGCATCCCCACACCCGCCGCACCCGCCACGCCAGGCCACGGCGAGACCGGCGGCGAAGGCTACGGTTGCGCGGGGAACCGCCCGTCGATCTGGTCGTACTGCCGCTGCGCGGCCTTGAACGCGTCGGGCTCGACGGCGCCGAGCCCGTTGAACGGGTGGCTGATCAGGATGATGAAGCACACACCGATGGCGACCGCCCCCACCCGGACCAGGTCGGCGATGATCGACAAGGTCGTGGGCCGCACCCCGAGCGTCCAGGGCAGCGCGATCATCAGCAGCCCGGAGAGGATCATCGAGATCACGAAGATGCTCTCCAGGCCGGCGCTCGCGTCGTCACCTCGTACGATGCGGGCGTGGGAGACCTCGGAGATCCGGTCGAGCGTGTCCTGCTGGAGGTTCTTGTTCTCCTCGCCGACCGGGCGGAGCCTGAGCACCGTGGCCCGCATGTCCGCGAGGGTCTGGCCGGGGAGCGGGGACATCTCTCCGGCGGCCATGAGCGGCCAGTCGAGGTCGATGCTCTGCGCGGTGTACTGCCGGATCTGGGACCGGATGGGCGCCGCCTCGGGGATGGGCGCCACCGACCAGTACATCTCGGTGAGGCTCTCCGCCTCGGCCTGGACGTCGGCCTCCGACACCGCGAGCCCGTCCCGGCACAGGACCGCAGCGTAGGCCAGCACCAGCAGGTAGACGGCGAGGGCGAGATTGGCGGAGAAGTCGACGGACGACGAGCCGTGCTCACCGTCGTCGCGTCCCTTCCGCCTGAGGACGCGGAACGCGATCAGCGCGATCGCGACGGACACCACCACCAGCACGGCTACCCAGCCCATGGGACTCCCTTGAATCCGTCATCGAGTTAACTACTCAGGGTAATCAGATCGATACAGTGATTCATGGAGTTCCGCCGGGATTCACTCGCGAAGTTCGTGGATCCCCGCGATGAAGTCACGGGCGACCCCGCGCAGGCCGGGCAGGTGCGAGAGCCCCACCAGCCGGTCCACCAGCGGAACGGTGAGCTCGATGAACCGGTGGGTCCGCCGGCACCCCTCCGACTCGTCGTGCACCCAGAACAGGACGACGCCCATCGACATCAGCCAGAGCAGCTCGGGCAGCTCGGCCCGCAGCTCGCTGTCCATGCGGTCGGAGGACCCCTCCACGACCCGCCGGTAGATCGCGATCGACGCGTCCCTGGAGGGCGAGGACTCGGCGCTGAACGGGTTGAGCGGATTGCTCGGCTCGGCCGCGTGCTTGAAGAACTTCACCGCGAACTCGTGGTACGGCTCGGAGACCCGCACCCACTCCCGCAGCACCCCCGCCAGCCGCGCGGCGAAGCGGTGCTCGGTGGCCAGCAGTTTCTCGCACGCGGCCTCGTGCTCGGTCTGGGCCCGGTCGTAGTACGCCTGGACCAGGATCTCCTTCGAGGCGAAGTAGTAGTAGGCGTTGCCCACCGACACCCCGGCCTCCGCGGCGATGGCCCGCATGGTGGTCGCCTCGTATCCCCGCTCGCGAAAAAGCCGCAGGGCCGTCTCCACGATGACCTCACGGGTCTTGTCCGATCCACGGGGTCTCGGGGTCGGCTCGGTCATAGGGCGCTCGTCACCTGTCGATTGGAGCTGGGAGAACGGGCTCATCTGGTCTTTCTCCACTGGACGAACCCTAGATCATCCGTCCCGCACCACCAGGGATAAGCCCCAGTGAACGACCCTAAGCGCGCCACATTGCCCCCGCCACTCATATCCGTGATTGCTCCATCGCTCTCGCCTCCGCGCCGCCCCTCCCTGCGCTCGGCGAGCCCTCGCGCCGTCCGCCCGGGCCGCGACAATGACGCCGTACGCGATAAATCCAGACATATCAACTATCGGGGGAATCGCCATCTCAGCAGGTCATCGAGCCGCCCGATCATTCCCACTACCGGGCAAAAATCACTCTTCGTGAGGGATCATCCGGGTTCGGGGGTGGGATTGATCCTTTTGGCGGAAGGGCTCCCGCGACAAGGGATACACACCAATGGGGACACGTCCCTGTAGACGGCGGGCTGCCCGGTTTACGGCCGGAGCACTGCTCGCTCTGCAGCTATCTTTCATCGCATCGGCCCCGCACGGCAGCGCGACCGCGGAGAGCGGGAACGCGTCGGCCGGCGCCGTGATCGTGAGCCGGCCCGTCGCGGCCGGCCCGGCGGAAGCACGCCGGTCCACGATCATCGGAGTGTACGACATCGCCACTCTGGAAACCGCCCGGCACTACATTCGGGAGCTGTGTCACCAGCCGGCCGTCCAGGAGGGCCGGAGAACCGCCCCCTTATGGGTGGGAGACGCCACTCCCGCGGACACGCCGCGGCCCTCCGAGAACACCGCGCGAACGCGTACCGCCGCCCTGACGGACGCACCCACCCGGACCCAGGAAGCCGCCCTCCAGAGCCCGGGGAAAGCACGGGCGGTCCATGCCCCGGGAAGCGCGCAGGCCCCGCCTCCGGCCATCGTCGCCTCGGACAAGCAGGCTCCCGCCCTCGAAAAGCCGGTCAAAGCCCGACCCCAGGCACAGCGGGCACAGCAGCCCGTACGACTCCAGCAGACGGACGCCAAGCGGCTCCTGCGGGAAGCGGGCCTGACCTGGACCTCCTCGGGTAAATGCGCGAACCGCGGCGGACCGACCTGCACCTCGCTGGAGGCCGTGCGATCCGCGACCGTCTCCAGCGCCATCGAGCTGAAGCGCCGCAGCGGCTGTCCCCTCGTCGTCACCGGTGGCACCGAGGTGGGCCACGCCCCCGGGCCCTACAGCCACTACGAGGGCTACAAGCTGGATATAAAGCCCAACGCATGCATCGACCGCTACATCACGAAGAACTATCCGCCACAGGGTGTGCGGGGGGACGGAGCCCGCCTGTACGGCCGGTCGGCGACGTCCGGGCCCCTCTTCGCCCGCGAGGCGGACCACTGGGACATTCTCTTCCGCTGACCCGGCTTCCGCGGACCCGGCGGATTCCACGACCGCCCGGATCGCGCCGGTCCCGATTCCACGACCGCGCGGATCCCGCCGGTCCTCGATCCCATGACCGCGCGGATCCCGCCGGTCCTTCGAAGGGACGTGCCCGCCCTCGACGTCCCACCCGGCGTCTCACAGCCGCGCGGATCCCACCTTCCCGGGATCCGCGCCCCGAGGACGCGCCCCCGGGATCGCGAGAGCCGTACGGCGGCATGACGTCATCGGACGCCACGCCGCCGTACGGCCCGGAAGAACTACGCGAACTCGGCCGCGACCAGCTCGGCGATCTCCGCCGCGTTCAGGGCGGCGCCCTTGCGGAGGTTGTCGCCGCAGACGAACAGGTCGAGGGTGTTGGGGAAGTCGAGCGCCTGCCGGACCCGGCCCACGTAGGTGGGGTCGGTTCCGACGACGTCCGCGGGGGTCGGGAAGACGCCGTTGGCCGGGTCGTCCATGACGACCACGGTCGGGGCGGCCTCAAGGATCCGGTGGGCGTCGGCGACGGTGATCTCGCGCTCGAAGGTCGCGTGCACGGCCAGCGAGTGGGTGGTGATCACCGGGACGCGGACGCAGGTCGCGGAGACCTTCAGGTCGTGGATCCCGAGGATCTTCCGCGACTCGTTGCGGAGCTTGATCTCCTCGGAGGCCCAGCCGCCGTCCTTGAGCGAACCCGCCCACGGCACGACGTTGAACGCCACCGGCGCCGGGAACGGCGACTCCTCGTCGCCCAGCTTGTTCTGCAGGGCCTTGCGCACGTCACCGGCGGTCTGCCCGATCGTACGGTCGCCCGCCAGGGCCTCGACCTCGTCGTAGAGGCGGGCCGAGCCCGCCACGCCCGCGCCGGAGACCGCCTGGTAGGAGGCGACCACCAGCGCGCGCAGGCCGTACTCCTCGTGGAGGGCGCCCATCGCGGCCATCATCGACAGGGTCGTGCAGTTGGGGGTGGAGATGATCCCCAGCGGCCGCTCGCGCGCGGCCTCGGGGTTGACCTCCGGCACGACCAGCGGAACCTCGGGGTTCATCCGGAAGGTGCCCGACTTGTCGATGACGACGGCCCCGCGCTCGGCGGCGATCGGCACCCAGGTCGCGGAGACCTCGTCCGGCACGTCGAAGATCGCGATGTCGACCCCGTCGAAGACCTCGGGGGCCAGCTCCTGGACGACGAGGTCCTCGCCGCGGACCCGCAGGATCTTGCCGGCCGAGCGGGCGGAGGCGACGAGCTTGATGTCGCCGTAGACGTCCTCGCGGTTGGAGATGATGTCGCGCATGACGGTGCCGACGGCACCGGTCGCCCCGATCAGGGCGAGGGTGGGCTTGCGGCTCATCGCCCGCTACCTCCGTAGATCACAGCTTCAACCTGGTCCGCGTCGAGATCGAACGCGCGGTGCGCGGCGCTGACCGCCGTGTCCACCTCGTCCTGCCCGACGATCACCGAGATACGGATCTCCGAGGTGGAGATCATCTCGATGTTCACCCCCGCGTCGGCGAGGGCGGCGAAGAACGTCGCGGTGACGCCGGGGTGCGAGCGCATGCCCGCCCCGATCAGCGAGACCTTGCCGATCTGGTCGTCGAAGAGCAGCGACTCGAAGCCGATGCGCTCCTGGATCTTCTTCAGCGCGGTGAGCGCGGCCGAGCCGTCACTCGTGGGCAGCGTGAAGGAGATGTCCGTACGGCCGGTCGTCGCGCCCGACACGTTCTGCACGATCATGTCGATGTTGATCTCGGCGTCGGCGAGTGTTTTGAAGATCGTCGCAGCCTCTCCGACCTTGTCGGGCACCCCGACAACGGTGATCTTGGCCTCGCTCCGGTCGTGCGCGACGCCGGAGATGATCGGCTGCTCCATCTCTGTTCCTTCGCTGTCGGGGTCGGAGACGACCCACGTGCCTTCCTTGGTGCTGAACGAACTTCTGACGTGGATCGGCAGGCTGAAACGGCGAGCGTACTCGACACAGCGCAGGTGCAGGATCTTCGCACCGCACGCCGCCATCTCCATCATCTCGTCGTACGAGATCTTGGGGATCTTACGGGCGGCCGGGACGATGCGGGGGTCGGCGGTGAAGACGCCGTCCACGTCGGTGTAGATCTCGCACACGTCGGCGCTCAGAGCGGCGGCCAGCGCGACCGCCGTGGTGTCGGAGCCGCCCCTGCCGAGCGTGGTGATGTCCTTGGTGTCCTGCGAGACGCCCTGGAACCCGGCCACGATCGCGATCTGGCCGCTGTCGAGCGCCCCGCGGATCCGGCCGGGCGTCACGTCGATGATGCGCGCGCGGCCGTGCGAGGAGTCGGTGATCACGCCGGCCTGGGACCCGGTGAACGAGCGCGCCTCCTGGCCCAGGTTGGCGATCGCCATCGCCAGCAGCGCCATCGAGATGCGCTCGCCCGAGGTGAGCAGCATGTCGAGCTCGCGGCCCGGTGGAAGCGGCGAGACCTGCTGGGCGAGGTCGAGCAGCTCGTCCGTCGTGTCGCCCATGGCCGAGACGATCACCACGACGTCGTTGCCGGCTTTTTTCGTCGCGACGATCCGCTGCGCGACCCGCTTGATGCAGGACGCGTCGGCGACGGACGAACCACCATACTTCTGAACAACGAGCGCCACGAGATGTCTCCGAAGCAATCTAGGGCTGTGGAGCTCACAGTCTACTGGCGCCCCTGCTGAGGGCCTCTGGTTAAGCCCAGCATGTGGACGATCACACCGTTGTGCGCTCCTCGGCGACATCGAGCCGGGTGTGGGCGACAAGCGCCTGAAGTGCCCGCATCGCCGCTCCGGCGTGGTTTCCCCAGGTGTTGAAGTAGGAGTACTGCCACCACCAGAGCGCCTCGAGAGGACGCCCCGCCTTGTGGTGCCGCAGGCCGTGCAGGAGGTCGGCGGCCACCGCCGTCAGGTCGTCCGACAGGCGGTACGGGGTGACCGCGGTGTCCTTGTAGGGGTCGAAGACCTCGGCGTAGTCGTCGACCGGCCCCAGCCTCTCGGCGAGGGCCGTACGGACGGCGTCGACGTCCGGGTCCTCGCCCAGGTGCGGCTCCCAGTTGCCCGACAGGATGACGTCCTGGCTCGCGCCGAGTTGCGCGCCGGCCGAGCTGACCTGCGCGACCTCCACCAGCAGCAGCGGCAGGATGGCGTCGCCGCCCTCACCGCCCGCCAGGCGGGTCAGGCCGTCGATGTAGTTCTTCGCGTGCTCCGCGATCCGCTCCGCGAGCGCGCTCCACGCATCGTCAGACATCAAGGAGCCTTCTTCCTTCGAACGCGCGGCCCAAAGTGACCTCGTCCGCGTACTCGAGGTCACCGCCTACCGGCAGACCGCTGGCCAGTCGTGTCACTTTCAGTCCCATCGGCTTGACCAGACGGGCGAGATAGGTCGCCGTCGCCTCCCCCTCGAGGTTGGGGTCGGTGGCGAGGATCAGCTCGGTGACCTGGCCGTCCGCCAGTCGGGTCATGAGCTCTCTGATGTTCAGGTCGTCGGGGCCGACGCCGTCGATCGGGCTGATCGCCCCGCCGAGCACGTGGTAGCGGCCCCGGAACTCGCGGGTCCTCTCGATGGCCACGACGTCCTTCGACTCCTCGACGACGCAGATCACGTGAAGATCGCGCCTGGTGTCGCGGCAGATCCGGCACTCCTCCTCGGCTGCGACGTTGCCGCAGACCCGGCAGAAGCGGACCTTCTCCTTGACCTCCAGCAGGACGTGCGCGAGCCGCTTCACATCGGCCGGCTCCGCGGCCAGCAGGTGGAACGCGATGCGCTGCGCGCTCTTGGGACCGACTCCGGGAAGCATCCCCAGCTCGTCGATCAGGTTCTGGACGACCCCTTCGTACATGACCTAGAACCCGGGAAGCTGGCCGAGCCCGCCCCCGCCGCCCAGCCCCTGAGCGAGGGGGCCGAGCTTTTCCTGCTGCAGGTCGGCTGCGGCGCGCACGGCGTCGCGGATGGCGGCGATGACCAGGTCGGCGATGGTGTCGGCCGTCTCCTGGGGATCGCCGGGGTCCACGGCCTCTGGACTGATCTTGAGTTCGAGCAGCTCGCCCCCGCCGTTGACCGTGGCCACGACCAGTCCGCCGCCCGCGGAGCCCTCGACTTCCGCGTCGTTCAGCTCCTGCTGGGCGCTCACAAGCTGCTGCTGCATGAGCTGTGCCTGCTCCAGCAGCTGCTGCAGGTTGACATCCCCTGGGTTCACCGTCGTTGTGCTCCTCGTCCGTGACATCGGTCTCACGAGCCTACGGGGTTCGGGCCGGGTGTTGTACTGGAGCGAGCACGCGTTCCCCCAGGATGGGGATTAAACCTCCGTCGGGCCCCGGGCCCCCCTCCAGACGTCCGAGACCCGACGCGACACGCGCCGGAGCGGCCGCACACGGCGGCGTGTGATCGAAAGATAACCCTTCGAAGGTTGCACACACGTTGCGATCGTTCACTCACCCTCCGCACACCCTCTTTGGCCGAACGGGTTGCGGGCGGGGGTCTCGACCACCGATGCTTCGGCCATCGGCTCTATTCCGGGGGGATATGTGCGCGACAGCCACCGGGGAGCTGTCCAGACGGCCGATCTCGACTCCTACTCGTCACGACTGCGTCGCCTGCACGAGGCGCTGATCAGGGGCGAGCGGCCGACGGGCGAGGGACCCAGAAGTGTGATCTCCGCGTCGTGGCGGCGGTCTCTGGACGCCGGGGTCGACCCCGACGCCAGGTCGGCCCCTGTCGCCTTCGCGGGCGAGGACATCCGCGAGGTCCGCTCGGCGCACCCGATGAGCAGGCTTCTGCCGATCATCACCGGGACCCTCCTGGAGGCCGCCGACGCGGACGACCAGATCCTGCTCGTCACCGACGCCCGCGGCAGGGTGCTCTGGCGCGACGGCAACCACCGGACGATGGAGAGCGCCGACGAGGTGGGGCTGGCCGACGGCTTCGACTGGAGCGAGGCCGCGATCGGGACCAACGGCCTGGGCACCGCGCTCACCATCCGGCGGCCCCTGCACGTCTTCTCCGCCGAACACCTGGTCAGGGCGCTCCACCGCTGGTCGTGCTCCGCCGCGCCGGTCGTCGACCCCGACAGCGGTGACCTGCTGGGCTGTGTCGACGTCAGCGGCGCGACGCGCTCCATGCACCCGGCGAGCGTCGCCCTCGTCGAGGCCGCGGCGCGGCTGGCGGAGAACCACCTCACGCTGCGCATGCTCGAACGCGACGAGCGGCTCAGGCGCCGCCACGAGCGGCACCTGAGCGCGCTGCGCGGCGAGCCCGGCGCCCTGGTCACCGCGACCGGGCGGATCATCGCCGGCAACGACGCGCGGCAGTGGGGCCCCCGCGTACGCCTGCCGGAGGCGGGCGACAGGGTGATCCTGTCCGACGGGCGGAGCGCCTTCCTGGAGGTCCTCGGCGAGGACGGCTTCCTGCTCCGCCTCGCGGGCCCGGCCCGGGGCCCGGTGCTCGCCCTGTCCTTCCTCGGCGCCGAGCACCCCTCCGCGCACCTCGACGGGGCCCGCCTGTCGCTCTCCCTGCGCCACGCCGAGATCCTCGCGATGCTGGCCCTCAACCCCCGGGGGATGACCGCCGCCCAGCTCTCCTTCCACCTGTACGGCGACGAGGGGAACCCGGTGACCATCCGCGCCGAGATCCACCGCCTCCGCGCCCAGCTCGGTCCCACGGTCGCCGCCAAGCCGTACCGCCTGACCTGCGTGGTGGAGGCCGACTTCCTGGAGCTCAAGCGGCTGCTCGCGGCCGACGAGGCCGCCCCCGTCGCCCGCGCCTACCGCGGCCCCCTGCTGCCCCGCTCCGAGGCCCCCGCCCTGCGCCTCGAACGCGAGGAGCTGGAGGGACAGGTACGGGCCCGCCTGTTGCGGCGCGGAGGCCCCGAGGACCTGTGGGCCTACGCGGAGACCGAACACGGCAGGAACGACATCCAGATCCTCGAACGCCTCGTCGTCGCGCTGCCCCGCCACGATCACCGCGCGGTGGCCGCCCGGATCCGCCTCAGCGGCGTCGACCTGCCCTGAGCCCGCCGTACCGGTGCGGCGGGGAACCCGCCGGGCGTACCGGAGAGCCGGGCGCGGCCGGAGAACCGGGGATGCCGAAGGGCCGGGCGCGGCCGTTCCCGCTTCGTTCAGGCGAGGTCTTCCTCGGCGGTGCCCCGCGAGGCGAGACCTTCCAGGCGGTGCGGGCCGTCAGGTGTGGTCGATCTCACCGATGACCTGGCCGCCCAGCTCGCGCTGGAGGAGGGCCATGCCGGTGAGCGCGTCGACGTCGGCGTCCTCGTCGTTCAGCGGGTCGACCTCGTCGGCGTCCGGGGCGGTGCCGCGAGCACCGCGGACGGGAACCGCGTCGGGCCAGGCCGCCGCCTTGGCGCCGCCGGTCTTGACCGCGGCCCTGGGACCGGCCTGGGCCGCCGCTCTGGCCGCCGAGCGGGCTGCGGCCAGGCCGGGGCTCGGCACGGCGTTCGGAGGGGGAGGCGAGCCGGGGTCCTCCGGCATCGGGGCGTCCGGCCAGGACTCGTCCGTCGCGGGCGGAGCCTCCCGCGGAGCCGCGGGCGCGGGCGCCTGCCGGGCAGGCGCCTGGGACGGAGCCTGCGGAGCCGGTGCCTGGGCCGGTGGCTGCACCGATGCCTGCGGTGCCTGCGGTGCCTGGTTCTGGGGCGCGGGGCTCTGGGGAGCCGGGGGCTGTCTCGGGGCGGGGGGGCGGCCCCCGCCCGAAGGAGCGGGCCCGCCGCCGACGACGGCCTCGACCTTCCAGTTTCCGCCCAGGACCTCCTGCAGCACCGCCGCGACGACCGCGTCCTTGCCGCCCCCGGTGAAGTTCTTCATCGCGCCGACCTGGGCGAACCCGAGGGTGACGATCTTGCCTTCGACCCCGACGACCTGGGCGTTGGTGTTGACGTTGGCCCACACGACGATGCTGCGCCGCTTGAGCGCCGCGAGCACCTGGGGCCACGCCTGCTGCACGGTCCCGGCCCCGGAACCGGACGCCGCCATGTCGACCGGCGCGGGCGCGCCGTGAGCCTCGGAAGCCTGCTGGACGGGCGCCTGCGCCCGTTGCCCCTGGGCCTGGCCCTGCTGTCCGTGGGCCTGCTGCCCCTGAGCCGGTGCGCCGGGCCTGGCCGCCACGGGCCAGTCGTCGCCCTGACCGGCGGACCGCTCGGCGGGCGCGGCGGCAGGTGCCGTAACGACGGGCGCCTGTGACGGGGGCGCCGCGTGAACCACCGGCGCGGGAGCGGGAGCCTGTTGCGAGAGGGCGACGGGGGCGGGAGCCGCGACGACTCCCCCCTTCTCCAGCCGCTCCAGGCGGGCGAGCAGCGCCGCCTCGCCCTGGGCGGCGCCGGGAAGGAGGATCCTGGCGCACATCAGTTCGAGCAACAGCCGGGGCGAGGCCGCCCCGCGCATCTCGGTCAGGCCCGCGTTGAGGATCTCCGCCGCGCGGGTCAGCTCGGCCGGGCCCATCGAGGCCGCCTGGACCTGGAGCCGCTCCAGCTCGTCGTCGGGCCTGTCGAGCAGCCCGCTGGTGGCCGCCTCCGGCACGTTGGCGAGAATCACCAGGTCTCGGAAGCGCTCCAGCAGATCCATCGCGAACCGCCGGGGGTCGTGGCCGCCCTCGATCACCCGGTTCACGACCTGGAACACCAGCGCGCCGTCACGGCCGGCGAAGGCGGCGACCACGTCGTCGAGCAGGTCGCCGTCGGTGTAGCCGAGGAGGGAGACCGCGCGGGCGTACGTGATGCCCGCCTCGTCCGACCCGGCGAACAGCTGGTCGAGGATCGACAACGAGTCTCGGGCCGAACCCGCGCCCGCCCGGACCACCAGCGGGAGCGCGGCGGGCTCGAACGGGACCTTCTCCGAGGTGAGGATCTCCTCCATGAGCGCGCGCAGCGCGGCCGGGGGGATCAGCCGGAACGGGTAGTGGTGGGTCCGGGACTTGATCGTCCCGATGACCTTCTCCGGCTCGGTGGTGGCGAAGACGAACTTCAGGTGCGGGGGAGGCTCCTCGACGAGCTTGAGCAGCGCGTTGAAACCCTCGCGGGTCACCATGTGCGCCTCGTCGATGATGTAGATCTTGAAGCGCGACGACACCGGGGCGAAGAAGGCCCGCTCGCGCAGGTCGCGGGCGTCGTCCACACCACCGTGCGAGGCGGCGTCGATCTCGATGACGTCGAGGTGGCCGGGGCCGGTGGGCGCCAGCGCCACGCAGGAGTCGCACTCCCCGCACGGGTCGGGGGTCGGGCCCTTCTCACAGTTCAGGGAGCGGGCCAGGATGCGCGCGCTGGACGTCTTGCCGCATCCCCTGGGACCGCTGAACAGATAAGCGTGGTTGATGCGCCCGCTGCGCAGCGCCTGGCGCAGCGGATCGGTGACGTGCTCCTGACCCTTGACCTCGGCGAAGGTCCCGGGCCGGTACTTGCGGTACAGCGCAAGACTCATGCGGCGATCCCACCTGCGAGGGGTCTCAACGAAGAGACCCCTCGCACACCCGCCAGAGCCCGCTTATCCTTGCTGCCTTCCGGCCCTGGGGAGGTTCACAGGATGACGCCGCGCGAGGGGTCGACCCTCAGTCTAGCCTCAGATCCGAGTGGTCGGTATCGGAAAAGATCAGAGTGGTCGGTGTCGGAAATTAGTGGTCCGTGCCGCTCCGAAAGTTGGGTAAGCTTCTCCACGGAGGATTCGCCTAGTTGGCCTAGGGCGCACGCTTGGAAAGCGTGTTGGGGGCAACCCCTCAGGAGTTCGAATCTCCTATCCTCCGCCACCGAGAGGGGCCGGACCGCACACGCGGTCCGGCCCCTTCGTGCTTCTGGGTCTCGGTTCGGGTCTCAGCCGGTGTTCCCTCCACGAGATCCAACCTTGCCCGAGTGCCCTGATAGGCATCATCAGCGCCCTGACCAGCCGGTTACCCGCGTAAGGGCAGCGAAGGGAGAAGTCCGCTCCCCGGTCGCCGGATCGCGGCCCGGTGGACGAGAGGGGACCTGCGGGCGCCCCCGCCCCGGTCACCCGATCACCCGAACCACGGCATCTTCCACGAGGGGGTGTCCCGCCCCGCCGGCATGGCCGGCCCTCCTCTGGGCAGTCGGAGGGTCCCAAGCGGATCGAAGGGACGCCGGCGATGGATTTCAAGGATGACGCCCAGCTGGACAGCTCGCAGGTCGAGAGTCGCGGCGGGGGGAGAATCCCCGGAGGCGGTCTCGCGATCGGCGGCGGCGCGGCGGGAATCGTCGCGCTCATCGTGGCCCTGATATTCGGGATAAATCCCGGGGACATCACCGGCGGCTCCACCCAACCGGCCCCGGTGGGCCCGAGCTCCGACCTCACCGCCCAGTGCAAGACCGGGCAGGACGCCGACCAGAACGAGGAGTGCCGGGTGGTCGGCGT
The DNA here is from genome assembly GCF_051192615.1 of Streptosporangium sp. G11. Classification (NCBI taxonomy): domain Bacteria; kingdom Bacillati; phylum Actinomycetota; class Actinomycetes; order Streptosporangiales; family Streptosporangiaceae; genus Streptosporangium; species Streptosporangium sp. G11. Next base: position 24,979 of record NZ_JBPJUQ010000031.1, on the reverse strand, counting down.
GGTCAACAGCATCCAGGACTACTGGCCGAAGGCGGTCCAGGGGTACGAGCCCGCCAAGACCGTCATGTTCTCCGGCCAGGTCGACACCGCCTGCGGTGCCGCCGACGCCTCCGTCGGCCCGTTCTACTGCCCGGCCGACCGCCAGGTCTACCTGGACCTCAGCTTCTTCAAGGAGCTGGAGAGCAAGTTCGGCGCCAAGGGCGGCCCCTTCGCGCAGGCGTACGTCATCGGCCACGAATACGGGCACCACGTCCAGAACCTTCTCGGCACCAACGCCAAGGCCCAGGAGGGGCCGGAGCAGGGTCCGGAGAGCGGCTCGGTCCGGCTGGAGCTGCAGGCCGACTGCTACTCGGGCGCCTGGGCCAAGAACGCGTACGAGACCGGTCTGTTCGAGAAGCCGTTCACGAAGACGGACATCGAGGAGGCGCTCAGCGCGGCCTCGGCGGTGGGCGACGACAGCATCCAGGAGCGCACCCAGGGCCGGGTCAACCCCGAGGGCTTCACCCACGGGACGTCGGCGCAGCGTGTCAAGTGGTTCACCACGGGTTACGAGAGCGGCGACCCCGGTAGGTGCGACACCTTCGCCGGGAGCATCTAAAACGGCCTGTGAGCTGCGACGAGGGGAACCCGTCCGGCGAAGGGTGGGATTCTCTCCTAAACTACATAGTGTGATCTTCAAGTTGGTCGGCGACGAACGGCCCTATCCCGAACACGGTCTCTCGCATCGCGAGTGGGCGCAGATACCGCCGCGGCAGGTCCGGCTCGACACCCTGATCACCACGAAAGCGGTGCTCGACCTCCACTCCCTGCTCGCCAAGGACTCCACGTTCTACGGCGACCTGTTCCCGCACGTGGTCCAGTGGCGCGGCGACCTCTATCTGGAGGACGGCCTGCACCGGGCACTGCGCTCGGCCCTGCACCAGCGCTCGGTCCTGCACGCACGGGTCCTGGACCTGCCCGCCGAGGGCTGATCCTCTCCCAAGGTCCCCGAGATCCCCGAGGAGGGGCGGGGAGGGCGGCCCTCCGCGACCGCGGCGCGTGATCGCCGGCGTACCGGGTGGCCGGCTCGACGGACTCGGCCGCGGCGACGTGCGGCCGCGACCTCCGGCACGAGGTGGGGATGCGATGGGATCCGGCATCGGGGGACTGCGTCTCGGAGCCTGCCTCTCCCTGTCGGGGGAGTACGCCCGGTTCGGCGCGCAGGCCCGGCTCGGCCTTGAGATCTGGCACTCCTCGAACGACACCGTGAAACTGATCGTCGAAGACGACCGGAGCCGCACCGAGGTCCTGGACGCGGCCGTCCGCCATCTGGCAGCACGATGCGATCTTCTGCTCGGCCCCTACTCGACGCACCTGACGCGCAGGGCGGGACACGTGGCAGCCGTCCTCGACCGGCTGATCTGGAACCACGGCGGATCCGGCGACGACGTCGAGGCGGCCCACCCCGGCCACGTCGTCTCCGTGCCGACGCCCGCGAGCCGGTACGCCGAGCCCTTCATCCGGCACCTGGCCGGCGCCGCCGGACCTCTCGCCCCGTCCCGCCTGTGGATCGTCCAGGGCAGGGGCGGTTTCGGCCGGCAGGTGGCGTCCGGAGCCGAGGCGACGGCGCACTCGCTCGGCGTCCGCACCGTCCGTCTCGGTCCCGGAGAGCCGTTGCCGTCGGCGCCCCCCGAGGCGTGGGCCCTCTTCTGCACGGGATCGTTCGAGGAGGACGTCGAGACGATCAGGCGGGCCAGGGCCCTGCCGACGCCCCCGCGGACGGTGTGCGCGGTGGCGGCGGGCGTTCGTGAGTTCGGCGAGGCGATCGACGACCCTCACGGGATCTACGGCGTCGGGCAGTGGTTCCCCGGCGGCGGACGCGAGGCCGAGCTCGGTCCCGCCGAGCCCGGCTTCCTGGCCGCCTACAGGGGTCACGCGGGAGTGCTCCCCGACTATCCGGCGGCGCAGGCGGCGGCCACCGCCGCCATCGCGACGCACTGCGCGCGGCTGGCCGGCGGCACGGGGCGCGACGCCCTGTGGGCGGCGGCCTCGGGGCTGGAGACGACCACCCTGTTCGGCGACTTCAAGATCGACCCCGGCACCGGGGTCCAGGTCGGCCACCGGGCGACGCTGACCAGATGGGGAACCGGCGGACCCGCGGCGATCTGAGATCCCCGGACCTGGCCGACCCGCGAGGATCTCAGATCTCCAAGGCCGGCCGACCCGTGGCGATCCGAGATCGTCGGGCCCGGAACGCCGCGCCCCGGCCGTGTCGTCCCGGCCGCGCGGACCGCGTTCTTCGAGATCAGGGCCGGGGTCGCCTCGGCGTGGCGGTGATACGCGAAGAGCCCCTGAGCCGCTTACGCGGACCAGAGGCTCTTTCCGTGGCGGTGGAGGTGGGATTTGAACCCACGGATAGGTTGCCCCATCACACGCTTTCGAGGCGTGCGCCCTCGGCCACTAGGCGACTCCACCGCGGAGCAGCTTACCGGATAACCGCTATTGCTCGCGCATCCGGCGAGCGGTGAAGAACCCGGTGAGAACCGCCGCGCATTCGTCGGCCAGGACTCCCCCCAGGACCTCGGGCCGGTGGTTGAGGCGGCGGTCCCTGAGCACGTCCCACAGTGACCCGGCGGCGCCGCCCTTGGGGTCCTCGGCTCCGTAGACGACGCGGTCGACCCGGGCGAGCACGGCGGCCCCCGCGCACATGGTGCAGGGTTCCAGGGTGACCACCAGCGTGCAGCCGCTCAACCGCCACTGACCGAGCGCCCTCGCGGCCTGCCGCAGGACGAGCGTCTCGGCGTGCGCGGTGGGATCGGCCGAGGCCTCCCTGTCGTTTCCCGCGCGTGCCAGCACGGAACCGTCGGGGCCGAGGACGACCGCGCCGACGGGCACCTCTCCGCGGGCTCCGGCCTCGGCGGCCTCCGCCAGGGCGAGCCTCATCTCCCGGACGTAGCCCTCCGGCGCCAAGCTGATCACCGTACGCCCACCCGCGCCAAGCCGATCACCGTACGGCCACCGGCGCCGAGCCGGTACGGTGCGCCCACCGGCGCCAGGCCGGTCACGGCGCGTCCGTCACCGCAGCCGGTCGAGCTCGTCGGCGAAGGCCAGCCGCTCGGCGATCACCGAGAGCGTGTCCGCGGGGAGCGCGCCCTCCTCCATGCTGAGCTCGACGAGCTCCTCGGAGCTCAGCCCGAGGTCCTCGAGCAACTCGAAGTCGCCCGCCGGCCGCACGCCCAGGTCGGGGGTGTCCTTGTCCACCGCCACCCCGGCGAGCTCGGTGAAGAGCTCGCCCAGGTCGTCGGAGAGACCCGCGTGGGCGTCGGACAGGAACGTGCGCGGCTCCAGGTCGCCCTGGTATCGGACGATCGCGAACCACTCGTCCTCCACCTCCACGCACAGCAGGGCGAGCTCGTCGCCGGTGAGCCCCAAATGCTCCTGGACGGCGTCGCCGAGGTCGTCGGCGATCTCCGCCTCGCTGAGATCGATCTCCGCACCGTTCCAACCGTCCGTCGTACGGACGAAGGCGGCGGAGAACACGCTGTTGGATGGTCTGGAGGGCATGGCCGATCTCCCGAGGTCAGCCGAAAACAGAGTCGATGGCGCGTTCGAACGGCTCGGAGAACCCCAGCCGCGCGGCGATGCTTGACAGGACGTCCTCGGGGAGGAGGTCGATATCCCCTGACAGGATGCCGAGTTCCATCTCGTCGAGGCCGAGGTCCGCGAAGATCGACAGGTCCCCCGCGGGGAGCGCCGTCTCCTCGTCCTGGAGGATCGCGTCGAGTTCGTCCTCGTCGGGAACCGGCACGTCCAGGTATTCCAGCGCCTGCTGCGCGAGCGGGAAATCCCAGGACGCGGCGATGTCGGAGAGGAAGACCTCGACCCTCTCGCCGAACACCCGTAGTGCCACGAAGAACTCATCCCCAACGGCGACGAGGCCAATCGTGCCGCTCATGCTGGGCTGCTGGCGCAGGGCGTGGATGAGCCCCTCAAGGTCGGAGGTGAGCGACACCGGGAGCATCTCCGCCTCCCAGCGGTCGTCTTCCCGGTAGATCACGATGGCAAAGTCGAGCGAGTCTTCGTCTGACATGGCCATCCCCACCGAATGCTTTCTCTACGGAGGTCAATGCTTTCAGAAGCGAAGCACTGACGTGGGCCTCTCCGACCAAATTGTGATCAAATCCGAGTGAGCGGGCGATGTCGAGAGTGTGACCCGTCATCCCCCCGGCTTATCGCCGCCCGCCTGCCCAGGATACCTTTGACCACCATGGAAACCCTGGTCGTCGACCATCCCCTGGTGGCCCACAAGCTGACCGCGCTGCGGGATGTGAACACCGACTCCCCCACGTTCCGGCGTCTCGCCGACGAGCTGGTGACCTTGCTGGCCTACGAGGCGACCAGGCAGGTCCGCGTCACCGACTGGTCGGTGGAGACCCCGGTGGCCCCCGCCAGGGGCGTGCGGCTGGCGCACCCGTACCCGCTGGTGGTCCCCATCCTGCGCGCGGGGCTGGGGATGCTGGAGGGCATGACCCGCCTGCTGCCGACGGCCGAGGTGGGCTTCCTCGGCATGATCCGCAACGAGTCCACGCTGGAGGCGGAGACCTACGCCACCCGTCTGCCCGAGGACCTCTCGGGCCGCCAGGTCTACGTGGTCGACCCGATGCTGGCCACCGGCGGCACCCTCGCGGCCGCGATCAAGTTCCTCTTCGACCGGGGCGCCGACGACGTGACCGCGCTGTGCCTGCTGGCCGCGCCCGAGGGGATCGCCCACCTCGACGACGCCTTCGCCGGCTCCGGCAAGCCGATCCGCCTGGTGACCGCGGCCCTGGACGAGCGGCTGAACGAGAACGGCTACATCGTCCCCGGGCTGGGCGACGCGGGAGACCGCCTCTACGGCGTCGTCTGAGGCGCCCCCGGCACTTCCCGCACGGCGCCCGCCCGCACGCTCCGGGTTTCGGTTCCGAGATTCCAGCACCAACCTTTTCCCTTAAAGGATGGTTCCTCTACCCGCCGACCGTTACATAATGTGGTTCCCCGGGTACGAAGCGTGGCGAAGACATCTCTTCTGTGTCCCCGGTCCGCCGAGGCCGCGGGCGCACACCAGGGAGAACCATGAGCGAGCGAATCATCCCGGACACCGAGCCGGACCCGTACGCGGACTTCAGCGCCGCGCTCAGGGACGAGTTCTCGGAGATCCATCCGGCGGCCACGGTGACCCGCTGCATAGAGGCGGCCCACTACGGAGCGCTGGAGGTCGTCGGCCACGCCCATCCGGCGCTGGTCGAGCGGATCGCCCGCAAGCACCTCGAGGTCCTCGCGCTGGTCGCGAGCGAGCGCGGGTGACGCGGGTTACGGGCGATGGCGGGACGTGCCCCGCGAGGGCCTCGGACAGGGTCCTCGCGACGCGCACGAGACCGAATCAGTCGATGCGCTTTACCTCGGCATGACCCTGGGTAATGTATATGGCGGGTGCAGTGGGTGAGCGGTAGTAGGAGGCCAAGATGCAGGTCAAGAAGGTCCTAACGTACGGTGCTGTCGGATTTGTGGCGTTTTTCCTGTTCACACGACCAGGTGACGCGGCCAATGCTGTGAGGGGTGCCATGGACACGGTTTACACGGCGGCCGATTCTCTGGCCCAATTCGTCTCACATCTGTCATGAGGCTAGTGACCCACGGGGACTCCGCTCCCTCGTCGGTCAACCGCTATCTGCTCCCCCACGAACACCAGGTCATCATGGTGCGGCGCCACCCGGCCGTGCTGCTTCGCGCGGTCGCCGAGGTCTTCGGCGGCCTGATCCTCGCCGGACTGCTGAGCAAGTGGTTCGGCGACCAGGGCGGAGGCGGCGTGCTCGTCGTCGTCTGGTGGGCCTGGCTGCTGTTGCTGATCCGTTTCGTCTGGAAGGTCGCCGAGTGGTCCGTCGACTACTTCGTCGTCACCTCCAAGCGAATGCTGCTCACCACCGGGCTGATCACCCGCAAGGTCGACATGATGCCTCTCGGCAAGGTCACCGACATGAGCTTCCAGCGCTCGATCCTCGGCCGCATGCTGGGCTATGGCGAGTTCGTTCTGGAATCGGCCGGTCAGGACCAGGCGCTGTCGAGGGTCAACTACATCCCTTACCCGGAGACCCTCTATCTGGAGGTCTGCCAAATGCTCTTTCCCGGGGGCAACGACTCAGACGATTAGTGCCCCGCGTCGCGGGATCCGAGGGCCGTTGACACTTTCCGGTGAGGATTTTTCACTCGGGGTTACCTGATTCGACCGCTTCATGCAATCATGGCGAGAACATTGACCACCCCCCGCCCTGAGAGATCAGATGCCGAGTCAGGGAACCATCGGTGACCGCGTCCGCGGACTGCGCCTGAGCAGGCGCATGTCCCAGGCCCAGCTCGCAGGGCCGGACCTTTCCGACAGCTACGTCTCCCTCATCGAGTCCGGCAAGCGGACGCCGACCCCCGTGGTCGCCCGCCTGCTCGCCGAGCGACTGGGATGCACCACCGAATTCCTGCTGCACGGGATCGAGCCGCGCCAGCGCATCGACACCGAACTCGGCCTGCGCCACGCGGAGCTTGAGCTCCTCCACGGCGATCCGTCCGTCGCGGCCGACCGCTTCGGCGAGATCGTCAAGGTCGCCGGCGAGGAGAACGTCATGCTGGCCGCGCACGCGCGGTTCGGCCGCGCACGCGCGCTGGAGGTCCAGGGCAAGGTCGACCTGGCGGTGAAGGCGTTCGAGCGGCTCCGCCGCGAGGCGGCCGCCCACCCCGAGCGTCTGGCGGACCTGCCGCTGGCTGTGGCGCTGAGCCGCTGTTACCAGCGCGCCGGAGACACCCTTCGCGCCCACGACCTGGCCGTCCACGCGCTCGGCGAGGTCAACCGGCTGCCCCTGTCGCAGGGGGAGATCGCCGTCGAGCTGGCCGCCTCTCTGATGGAGACCAAGGGCACCCGCGAATCCGGCTCGCCGAGCGTGTCCTACGTCCGGAACGTCCTGTCGGTCAACGGCGTCCCCACCGCGGTCAACCGCACCGCGGAGATCCACGCCCTCTGGCAGGCGAGCGTCACCGCCGCCGACGGTGAGGACTCGGCGCTGGCCGTCCGCCTCGCCGACGACGCGATCGCGACCGGGCGCCCGGCGCGGATGGCCTCGCAACTCGCCCTCATCGCGCTGGGCTGGGCCCGTCTCGCCGCCTCCACCGGTGACGAGCCGCTCGACGAGGCCCGCGAGCTCGCCGCCGCCGCGAGCGAGGTCCTCGCCGTGTTCCCCGAGCACGTCCAGGAGTACGTCAAGAGCCTTGTCGTGCGCGCCCACGTCCAGCTGGAGACCGGCGACGCGCAGGGTGCGATCACCCTGGCGCGAACCGCCCTCGACATGCTGGACGGCCAGGCGAGCGCCACCGGGGCGACCGCGCAGCTGGTTCTCGCCCGTGCCATGCTCACCCACGGCCAGGGCGGCGACGTCACGACGGCGCTGAACGCCGCCAAGCAGATGCTGAGCGATGCCCGGCACGAGCCTTCCGGTCCCGACCGGGAGAGCGCGCGGGTCTGGCGTGACCTCGGAGACCTGTACGGCCAGGTCGGTGTGGTCGACGAGCAGACCAGTGCGTATCGTAAGGCTCTTGAGGCTGCCGGAGTGCGCGATGCGATGGTGGGCGTGACGGTCGATTCGGCCCTGGTCCGATAAGACGCTCCCACATCTGGAGTTCCAGATTTGTTTTTGCACCTCCGGAATAACTAGGGTCTACCAGTCATTGATTCGTAGGATGATTGGTTTCTCCGGAGGAGGCGGACGGTGAGTCTGCGTACGGCGCAGCGAGCATCCCTCGTCGATCAAGTGATCGATCAACTCAAGGAGCAGATCACCTCTAACTCCTGGCAGATGCACGCGAAGATTCCTACCGAGACTGTGCTCGCCGAACAGCTCGGGGTCGGGCGCAACACCGTGCGCGAGGCGGTGCGCGCCCTCACCCACGCCGGGCTGTTGGAGTGCCGCCAGGGCGACGGGACGTACGTCCGTGCCACGAGCGAGCTCTCCGGGGCCATGCTGCGGCGGCTGCGCACGGCCGAGCAGCTCGAAATCCTGGAGGTGCGGCGTGCGCTGGAGGTGGAGGCCGCCAGACTGGCCGCCACCAGGCGCACCGACACCGACATCGCCGGGATCGAGGCGGCGCTGGCCGAGCGGGAGCGGGCCTGGGAGCGGGGAGAGCCCGACGCGTTCGTCGAGGCCGACCTCGCCTTCCACATGGCGGTCGTCCGCGCCACCCACAACCTCGTGCTGATCGATCTCTACGAGGACTTCTCGGCGGCGCTGCGCGCCAGCATCACCGCCGCTGGCACCTCGCTGAACAGCACCCTGAACAGCACGTACATCCCGCACGAGGCGATCGCGCGCGCCATCGCCGTCGGTGACGCCGCCGCCGCCGAGCGCGCGGGCCACGCGTGCATGGAGCACATCCTGATCGCCCTGACGGAGGAGCAGGAACTCTCCCTCTGACCCCGCCCTCCTTCGCCTTCTCATGAGCATGGGCCCCCTCACCAGATGGTGAGGGGGCCCATGCTCATGAGAGCGCCGTCCCGGGCCTGGAGCGGCATGGGCCTGGGGCGCGGGACGGCTGGGTCACGCGGTGCGGCGTAAGCCTGGGGCATGGGGCGGTCGGGTCACGCGGTGCGGCGGGCCTGGCGCCGGGGCGGTCAGGTCAGGCGCAGGGACATCACGAGGTAGCGGAAAGAGGGGTCGGCGTCGCCGGGGACCTCCGTGATAAGGGCCGGGCGGCTCGGCGACTCCATGTTGAGCCGGACGAGCTCGGTCTCGACCCCGCTCAGGCCGTCGAGCAGGAACTGGGACTGGAAGGCGATCTGGATGTCGCCACCGGTCAGCTCGGCGTCGACGACCTCGGTGCCCCGGCCGATGTCACCGCCGCCCGCCTGGATCAGGACCTGCCCCTGCGCGAAGGAGAGCCGGACCGCGGTGTTGCGCTCGGCGACCAGCGTGACCCGCTTGATCGCGTCGATGAACGGCGCCACCGGCAGGTCGGCCCGGATCGACCAGTCGTCGGTCAGCCGCGAGCGGTAGTCGATGAACTGCTCGTCGAGCAGGCGGACCGTGGTGACCCGGCCGACGCTCTCGAAACCGGCCACGCCGTCGCCCAGCGCCACCGACACCTCGCCACCGCGCAGCGATTTGGCCACGTCGACGAGCACCCGCGCGGGCACCATCGCGGCGGCCGTGGCACCGGCCACCTCGGGGCGCCAGCCGAACTCCCTGGCCGCGATGCGGTAGCGGTCGGTGGCGGCCATGGTCACGTCGTCGCCGGAGATGTCGACCCGGATGCCGGTCAGCATGGGCAGGCTCTCGTCGCGACTGGCCGCCGGAGCCACCTGGCCGACCGCGCTCGCGAAGACGACTCCGCCGACCGCGCCGATCTTCGGCGGCATCTCGGGGAGGGAGGGAAAGTCCTCGACCGGCATGGTCAGCAGGCCGAACTCCGCACTGCCGCAGGTCAGAACCGCTTCGGAACCGCTGGTGAGGACCTCCACCACCTCGCCGGGCAGGCTGCGGGTGATCTCGGCGAGGATCCGGCCCGGGATCAGCACCCGGCCGGGCTCCGCCACGACCGCCTCGATCGAGACACGGGCGGAGACGTCGTAGTCGAAGGCCGACAGCACGAGATCGCCGTCGTCGGCCTCCAGGAGCAGGCCGGAGAGGACGGGAATGGCCGGCCGGTTCGGCAGCACCCGGGCCACCCAGGCCACCGCGTCGGCCAGGACATCACGGTTAACCCGGAACTTCACCTGATCATCCCTTCGTCCTGAACGGCACCCCATGCGCGGAAGCCGTACTCCAACAGCACGTTATCCGCTGAGACCGACAGAACCGCTACCCGGCCGGGGAAAAAGGGGGAAGGGAGGCGTCAGCCGCGGGCGGCGTTGAGGTAGGTCAGGACAGCGAGCACGCGGCGGTTGTCGTCGTCGGAGGGAGCGAGGTCGAGCTTGGCGAAGATGCTGGCCGTGTGCTTGCCGACCGCGCTCTCGCTGAGGAACAGGCGCTGGGAGATGGCCGCGTTGGAGCGGCCCTCGGCCATCAGCTCCAGCACCTCGCGCTCGCGCGGGGTCAGCGCGCCGAGCGGCTGGTGACGGGCGGTGCTGGCCAGCAGCTTGGCGATCACCTCGGGGTCCATCGCGGTGCCCCCCGCGGCGACCCGGCGGACCGCGTCGACGAACTGCTCGGCGTTGAAGACCCGGTCCTTGAGGAGATAGCCGATCGCCCCCGTGCCGTCGGCCAGGAGCTCGCGCGCGTACAGCTGCTCGACGTGCTGGGACAGCACGAGCACCGGCAGGCCGGGGACGGCCCGGCGCGCCGCCAGCGCGGCCTGGAGCCCCTCGTCGGTGAACGTGGGCGGGAGGCGCACGTCGACCACCGCCACGTCGGGCCGTAGCCCGGTCAGCGCCTCCAGCAGCTCCGGCCCCGACTCGACGGCGGCCACCACCTCGAAGTCGTGTGCCTGGAGGAGATGAACCAGGCCGTCCCGCAGGAGGTACAGGTCTTCGGCGATGACGACTCTCAGGCTCACCGGCCCAACCATAGGCGGGTCGGCAGGACCTCCGCCAGCCGCTGCTGGCGGGCGTGCATGACGGGGATGAGCATGCCCGCGGCGTACATGGACAGGCCCAGGAGGATGTTGAAGACGATCAGCGGCCACTGCAGCAGCTCGGGCAGGTAGAGGGCGAGGAACCAGCTGCGGTGCTCGGCGCCGAAGATCTTCATGAACATCGTCACCAGTCCCTGCGGGAAGAGCGGGAGCCAGCCGAGGCCCCAGCAGATCCCGACGATGGTGGCCTTACCGCGGGGCAGGGACGGCTTGCAGTCGGGGCCCTTCTCCCTCAGGGCGTTGGGCAGGTCGAACGTGGCGGTGGTCGGGCCGCCCCGCGGGCTGCTGACCGCGAGCACCCCGTCGAAGGCCGCCAGCCTGCGCTCGATGCCGCGCAGGCCGCTGCCCAGGGACGGGTCGGCGCCCCCCGAGCCGTCGTCGGCGACCACCACGCGCAGGGCGTGGTCGTTGCTGCTGATGTCGATCCACACCCGCTCGGCGCCGCCGTGACGGGCCGCGTTGGCGAGGAGTTCGCTGATCGAGAAGTAGGCGGCCGACTCCACGGGCGAGTCGGGGCGGGTTTCCAGGTCCACGGTGACCGTGACCTTCAGCGGACTGTCCAGCGCCAGGGCGCGCACGGCGTCGCCGAGGCCGCGCTCGGCCAGGACCGGCGGGTGGATGCCCTTGACGAGGTCGCGCAGCTCGACGAGTGCCGTGGAGGAGGCCTCCCTGACCTTGCCGAGCAGGGCCTTGGCCGCCGCGGGGTCCTTGTCCATCAGCTCCTCGACCGCGCCGAGCGTCATGCCCATCGCGACGAGCCTCGCCTGCGCCCCGTCGTGCAGGTCGCGCTCGATCCGCCGCAGCTCGGAGGCCTGGGAGTCGACCGTCGCCAGGCGCGCCTGGTCGAGCCGCTGGACCCGCGCCGCGAGCACGGACTTGGCCGTGGGAGACAGCAGCAGGTGGTTCCACCAGGCGTACCCCCGCAGGAAGCCGGGCGTCGCGAGCAGGGCGAGGACCGCGGCGAGGCCCAGGAGCGGCGAGGCGAACGCCGGGAGATCGGACCGGGGCGTCAGGACGGCGTACCCGGCCAGGAGGAGGGGCAGCAGCAGGAGAACGCCGGCCAGCGGGTTGAGGAACACCCAGAGCCCGTCCCGCCAGGTGGCCGGGTCGCCGAACATCCACTTCCAGCGGTTGTTCCAGTTGGGCCACCACGGCGTCTTGTAGAGCTGGCGCTCGTGGCGGTACCAGCCGTCGGGCTGGGGCCGCGCGGGCAGCGGGGGCGGCAGGTAGGGGACCGGCACCGCGGTCCCGAGCCACGTGCCGGTCAGCTTCCTGGCCATCGCCGTGCGAGCCCTGAGCAGCCGGGCCGCCGGAGGAAAACAGAAGATCATTCCCAGCCCGAACGCCAGCACGAACGTGACCAGGGTCACGGCGATCAGGACCGTGTCCAGCAGCGCCATCGCTCCCAGCGCCAGTGCCCTGCCGACCGTCACCGCGTACGTCTTCATGGGTCAAGTGTCGGCGATCCGGCCGGGCGTGCCCAGTGGTGGCGGATGCCGCGGAGGGGTGGAGGTAGCCACACCCCCCGCGGGTGCCTGGCCCGCCTCCACCGGGGATGTAGACGGATTCTCCGGGCGCGGCGCGACTCGTAGCGTCGGTGAGCATGAAGGTCATCGAGGTCAGCAACCTCCGCAAGCAGTACCGCGACCAGCTGGTGGTGGACGACGTCTCGTTCACCGTCGAAGAGGGCGAGATCTTCGGCGTTCTCGGCCCCAACGGCGCCGGCAAGACGACCACCGTGGAGTGCGTCGCCGGCCTGCGCGTCCCCGACTCCGGCACCGTCAGCGTGCTCGGAGGTCTGCACCGCGCCGAGCTCAGGGAGCAGCTGGGAGTCCAGCTGCAGAGCTCCACGCTGCCGGAGAAGCTCAAGGTGTGGGAGGCGCTCGACCTGTACGCGTCCTTCTACCGGACCCCGGCGAACTGGATGGAGCTGCTGGAGCGCGTCGGGCTCGCCGGCAAGCGCGACACCCCCTACGGCAAGCTCTCCGGCGGCCAGCAGCAGCGGCTCTCGATCGCGCTGGCCCTGGTCGGCAACCCCCGCGTGGCGATCCTGGACGAGCTGACCACCGGCCTGGACCCCCAGGCTCGCAGGGACACCTGGGAGCTCATCGAGCGGATCCGCGAGGACGGCGTGACGATCCTGCTGGTCACCCACTTCATGGAGGAGGCCGAGCGGCTCTGTGACCGGCTCGCGCTGATCGACTCGGGCCGGGTGGTCGCGATGGACAGCCCGTCGGGCCTGATCGCCAAGGTCGGCGGGCGGCAGACCGTCAGGTTCCGGCCGTCCGGGCCGCTCGACGACTCCCGGCTCGAAGCCCTGCCCGAGGTCACCGGGGTGAGCCGCAGCGGCGGGCAGGTCACGGTCACCGGCACCGGCAACCTGCTCCTCGCGGTCACGACCGTCCTTTCCGCCGCGAGTGTCGTACCCACCGACCTGCGCGTGGAGCAGGCCACCCTCGACGACGCCTTCCTCAGCCTCACCGGAAAGAAGATCTCCTCATGAACAAGATGCTCCTGACCGAGGCCAAGCTCTTCCTGCGGGACCCGGCCGGTCCGATCTTCGCGGTGATGCTGCCCCTCGTCCTCCTGCTCGCGCTGGGGCAGATCCCCAGCTACCAGAAGGCGGTTCCCGAGCTGGGCGGAGAGCGGGTCGTCGACACCCAGCTGCCCGGCATGATGGTGATCCTGGCGGTGGTGACGATGGCGCTGACCGTCCTGCCCGCGACGCTGGTGACCTACCGGGAGAGCGGCGTGCTGCGCCGGATGTCCACCACCCCGGTCAACCCGATCCGGCTGCTGGTCGCCCAGGTCGCCAACAACCTCGCGGTGGCGATCGTCGCCACCGTCCTCCTGATCGGCCTGGGCTATCTCGTCCTCGGCTCGGTCCCGCCCAAGAGCCCGCTGGCCTTCGCGGGGGTGTTCGTGCTCGGCACGGCCTCGATGCTGAGCCTGGGGCTGCTGATCGCCGCGGTGGCGCCCAACGCGAAGGTGGCGCCGGGCATCGGCTCGCTGCTGATGTTCCCGCTCATGTTCATGGCGGGGATGTGGATCCCCCGGGAACTGATGCCCGACCTGGTGCGGCGCATCGGGGACTTTCTGCCGATGGCGCCGTTCGCCGACGCGCTCCGCGACACGTGGGCCGGGCACGCGCCGCAGCCGCTGCACCTGGTGGTGATGGTGGTGACCGTGCTGGTCACGGGTGGGCTGGCCGCGCGGTTCTTCCGCTGGGAGTAGCGGGTACGACCTCCGGTCCGCTGGGGCCCGTCCCTTACGAGGGGCAGGGACGGGCCCCAGCTTATTTGACTGATCGTTCTAGTTTGTTTTACGTTTTCCCCATGGTGAGGACGAAGGAGTTCGACCCGGACGCCGCCCTCCAGGCGGCGCTCGACCTGTTCTGGGAGCGCGGCTACGAGGCGACGTCGGTGAGCGACCTGGTCGGCCACCTGGGGATCGGCCGGGCCAGCCTGTACGCCACGTTCGGCGGCAAGCACGAGCTCTATCTCCGGGCGCTGCGGCGCTACCGGGAGATCCGCCGCCCGCTGTACATGGAGACGCTCTCGCGTCCAGGACCCGCGCTTCCGGCCGTACGGGATCTGGTGGAGGGCTACGTCCGCGACTCCGTCGGGGAGGCGGGGCGGCGGGGCTGCATGATCGGAAACGCGGCGGCGGAGATGCTCCCCGGCGACGAGCAGGTGGCCCGGTGCGTGGACGGCGAGTGGACCGCGCTGGAGACCGCGCTGGCGTCGGCGCTCATCAGGGCGCGGGCCCAGGGGGAGCTGCCCGCGGACCGCGACCCGCGGGCGCTGGCGGGCTTCCTACTGGTCTTCCTCCAGGGGTTGCGGCTGACGGCCAAGGGGACGCAGGACCCGGCACGGCTGCGCGACGCCGCCGCCCAGGCGCTCACCATTCTGGACTGATCAATCTACTTTGGAGGCGTCATGAAATTTCAGGACAAAGTGGTTTTGGTGACCGGGGGCGGGACGGGCATCGGCAGGGCCGTGGCACGCGGGTTCGCCCGCGAGGGCGCCCGCGTCGTGGTGGCCGCGCGGGGCCCGGAGGCGCTGGAGCAGACCGTGAAGCTGATCGGGTCGGACGGCGGCCGGGCCTCCGCCCTCGTCGCGGACGTCTCCGACTCCGCCTCGGTCGCCGGACTGGTCGAGCGGATCGTGGAGCGGCACGGCGGGCTGGACATCGCGATCAACAACGCCGGGGTGTTCGCCATGGGCGAGGTCGCCGACCTGCCCGAGGAGGACTTCACCCGGGTCGTCGACGTCAACCTGACCGGCACCTTCCTGGCGATGAAGCACGAGATCCCGGCGATGCTTGCCGGTGGCGGCGGGGTTATCGTCAACGTCGCCTCTCAGGTGGGGACGCACAAGCGCATACCGGGCCTCGGTGCCTACGCCGCCTCCAAGGCCGGGGTGACGGCGCTGACGCGCACCGCCGCCCTGGAGTACATCGGCCGGGGCGTCAGGATCAACGCGCTCAGTCCGGGCCCGCACGACACCTCGATGTCCATGCGGCCGGGCGAGACGGAGACCGACCGGGCCGCGCGGGTCAGCCGGCAGCTTCCGATCGGCAGGGTCGGCTCCCTCGACGAGATCACCGGCACCGTCCTGTGGCTGGCCTCCGAGGACGCGGGCTTCGTGGTCGGCGCCGACATCGTGGTGGACGGCGGCTCCACCGCCTGACCCGGCGTCACCCCCACCGCCCCGGCCCTCCCCGCCACGTCCCCCGCGCGGCTCCGAGCTCACAGCGCGCCTCGTCGTCCGGTGCGTTTCCGCCCTCCGCACCGGATGCCCGGCGACGGGAAGCCGGATATGTCACTCTTGATTGATGCTGATCCTGGCGCACGTAAGTGACGTCCATATCGACGGTTCTCCCCGCAGCATCGACAGGACCCGATCCGTCATGCGACACCTGGAGAACCTGCCCGGTCCCCTGGACGCGGTCGTGGTGACCGGCGACATCGCCGACAACGGCCTGATCGAGGAGTACGAGATCGCGCGCGAGCTGCTGACCACGCGCTATCCGACGATCATCTGTCCCGGTAACCACGACGTCCGTCCGGCGTTCCGCAA
This sequence comes from Streptosporangium sp. G11, assembly GCF_051192615.1. Lineage (NCBI taxonomy): Bacteria > Bacillati > Actinomycetota > Actinomycetes > Streptosporangiales > Streptosporangiaceae > Streptosporangium > Streptosporangium sp. G11. Next base: position 9,275 of record NZ_JBPJUQ010000031.1, on the reverse strand, counting down.
GGCGCTGCTCGACCTCGACGAGGACGGCGACGGGCCGATCAACCAGGTCCTCAGGCTCGACGGGCTCACCGTCGCCCTGTGCGACTCCAGCGTCCCCGGGCGGCCGGAGGGCTTCCTGGAGGACGAGACGGTCACCTGGTTGAACGGCGTGCTCGCCGAGACCCCTGACACCCCGGCCATCGTCGGCATGCACCACCCGCCGGTGTCGCTGGGCATCCCGTACGTGGACGCGATCCGGCTGCGCAACCCGGAGCGGCTGGAGGCGGTCGTGCGGAGGCACCCGCAGGTGGTGGCCGTCATCACCGGTCACGCCCACACCGCGGCGAGCACCACCTTCGCGGGCCTGCCGCTGTCGGTCGCCCCGGGGGTCGTCTCCACGCTGCGGCTCACCCAGGAGCTCGACGTCCCGGTCCCCGTCGACTACGACCTGCCTCCGCAGATCGCCATGCACGTCTTCGACGGCGGCCGCCTCATCACCCACATCCGCCCGGTCCTGTGACATCGCCGCGGCCCGCCCTCACGGCGTGCCGCGGCCCGAGCGAGACCATCGAACCGGGTGGCCATACGGCCCCACGAGACCGGCCCCGCCCTCCCTGCGCCCGCCCAGGGCCGCCCTGGTGACACCGGCTCGGACAGATTTCCCTTGCCCGGAATTAACCTGATTTCCCCCTCATGGGAAGATAGCTGGGCTAATAATTTGAAATTGACATGATCTGTTGAACCCTCAGGGATCCGGCGCCGTACTGCCTGCCGACACCGGAAATCGTCCGGCGGCCGAACCCGGGAGGGCACAGCGTGATCGTGGACGCCCCGCGGCGGCCCGCTCCAGCGGGCACCGCCGTGATCGCGGAACCGCCGCCCGGCACCCGCGGCCACGAAGAGGCGGGCGACACCGCCCCACGCACCGGTCACGACCGTCCGATGCGGACCGCGGGACGCGCGTGGTGACGCGGCAAGGCGCCTGCCCCTCCCTGCCGGCCGATTCCCCCGGAGAAGACCTCGACGTGAAAGCCTCTTCCTGGCCAGGTGACCGGCGAAACCGGTCCCGCCGCCTGAGACCGGTCGACGCCCCCGACGACGAGCTGATCGTCGCGGAGCTGTACCGGACCTACCACCGGCCGCTGCTCTCCTTCGTCGTACGGCTCACCCACGGCGACGTGCAGTGGGCCGAGGACGTGGTGCAGGAGACCATGGTGCGTGCGTGGCGCAGCGCGGACCGGTTCGACACCGGCGCGTCGTCCCTGATGCCTTGGCTCGCCACCGTCGCCCGGCATATCGTGATTGACGACCAACGCCGTAAGGACGCGCGTCCCCACGAGGCGGGTGAGGGACCACTGGAGAGTGTGCCCATGCCCGATCAGATGGAAGATCTTTTGCGACAGGTCGTCGTGTCGGACGCGCTCAACGCGCTGTCCTCCGCCCACCGCGAGATCCTGAACGAGACGGTCCTGCGCGACCGGTCGGTGAACGACGCCGCCGAGGTGCTCGGCATCCCCGTCGGCACGGTGAAGTCGAGGGCGTACTACGCCCTCCGCGCGCTGCGCGTCGCCCTTGAGGAGAGAGGGGTGACGGCATGACCTCGCAGGTGGAGCACACCGACGTGGGCGCGTACGCCCTGGGCATCCTCGAAGAGCCCGACCGGACGGCTTTCTCGCACCACCTGGCCACCTGCCGGTCGTGCACCGCGGAGCTCCGGGAGTTGTCCGGGGTGGCGGACGCGCTCGCCGGCATCGGGCCCCTGGGAGACGCGGGCCACGACGCCGGTACCGGTGACCCGGGTCCCACCGAGGTGGTCGACCTGCTGCGCCGCCGCAAGGCGGCCGACCGGCGTGCCCGCAGGGGAACGTTCGTGATCGGCGCCGCCGCCGCCGTCACCCTGGTCGCCGGCGGGATCGCGGTGGGCAGCACGATCTCCGGCGAGAGCGGGAGCGGGAGCGTTCCCGTCGGCCACTCCGCGCACGGCCCCGCGGAAGACGCCTACCGGGCCGGCACGCCGCTCGCGGGCAAGGGCGCCTCCGGCGTCACCGGCGGCCTGGTGCTGGAGACGAAAGGCTGGGGCACCCACGCCGCCCTGGAGCTCAGGGGCGTGAAGGGCCCGCTGGAGTGCGAGCTGATCGCCGTCTCCCGGAAGGGCGAGCGGCGCGTGGTCACCGGATGGGCGGTGCCCGAGCGGGGCTACGGGGTTCCCGGCTCTCCCGAACCGCTCTACGTGCACGGCGGGGTCGCCTGGGGGCCGACCGGGATAGACCACTTCGAGGTGCGCACGAACGGCGGGGACACGCTGCTCACCGTCACGGTCTGACCGGGCATCCTATCTTCCCCCCGGAGCGGGAGAGCCGTTTCGGGGCCGCTTCGCTGTGTGCATTTTTACGTATTTGAAGATTGAACCTTACCTGGCCGCGGCGCCGTACAACCGGCTGTAGAACGCAGCAGCCCCCTTACCGCACAGCTATGAGAGGTTCACGATGTCCAAGCGCTCCCTCACCGTCTCCGGCGTGGCCATCGCCGCGTCCCTGCTCTCCGCGGCCCTCGCCCCGGTCGCGCAGGCCGGCACAACCGCGGCCACGCAGTCCGATACGGCCGGCACAGCCGACGCCTACTTCGCGGGCACACTGATCGGGAAGAACGAGGTGCCGACCAGCGGCGGCCCCGCCGTCGGCGACAAGGACGGCAGGGCCCTCGCCGTCGTCCGCATCCGCGGCAACGAGGTCTCCTACGCCGTACGGTGGGAGGGAACGGCCACCCCCACCGCGTTCCACATCCACCAGGGCAAGGCCGGTAAGAACGGCGACGTGAAGGTCGGCTTCTTCATGGAGGCCCTGCCCGGCGGCAGCAAGGCCATCCTCGGCAGCGTCAAGATCAACGACGGCGGCCTGCTGTCCGGGATCAAGAAGAACCCGAAGAACTGGTACCTCAACCTGCACACCGCCGAGTTCCCGGGTGGCGCGGTGCGCGCCCAGATGCACCGGATCAGCCCGACCAACCTGGCCAACGTGCTGGCCAGCGGCGTGCACCCCATCTACCACTCCAACGCCGACGGCCGCCAGGAGGTCCCGGCCCCCGGCAAGAAGGTCGGCGACCCGAACGGCCGCGCCGAGTGGCTCGTCGGCATCAAGGGCTCGAAGGTCTACTACGCCACCATCTGGGAGAAGCTCGCCGCCCCCACCAACGGGCACATCCACCGTGGCAAGAAGGGCAAGAACGGCGATGTCGTGATCGATTTCTTCGCCGACACGAACGGCCTGCCCAAGGGCGTCACCGGGATCGCCGGCACCGCGTCGGTGAAGTCCGACATCGCCCGGGGCATCAAGAAGAACCCGAAGAACTGGTACACCAACCTGCACACCACCGAGTTCGGCGGCGGCGCGGTGCGCGGCCAGCTCTACAGGTCCGGCAGCGGCTGGTAGGACGACGTCCGGGGATCACGCGGCGGCTGTGAGTCCGGACGCGGAGGGGATCCACGGTGACCACAAGCCATCCGTGACCCCGGAGACGACGGCGCCCGCCCCACGGAACACGACTCCGTGGGGCGGGCGCCGTCGCGCGTGACGACCGGTGACGCGCCCGGGTCCGTTCTGTCGAGGTCAGGTGGCATAGGGGCGGGCGGCCCTGCCCTCGCGCAGCGTCCGCGCCCACCAGGTGAGCTGTTCGAGCAGGATCTTGGCCGCGCCGTCGCAGCTCTGCGGGCTGGTCGGCGCCCCCTTGTCATCGAAGTGCTTCCAGGCGCCGTGGAAGCTGACGGTGTCGCGGACGGTGACCGCGTGCAGCTCGGCGAAGACCAGGCGGAGCTGCTCGACCGCCCGCAGACCGCCGGAGATGCCGCCGTAGGAGATGAAACCGACCGGTTTGGCGTGCCACTGCCGGTCGTGCCAGTCGATGGCGTTCTTCAACGAGGCGGGAAAGCTGTGGTTGTACTCGGGCGTCACGACGGCGAACGCGTCGGCCCTGGCCAGCCGCGGGGTCAGGGCCGCCAGAGCCCGCCCCGCCTCCGCGCCGGGCGCGGCCCCGAAGCGGGGCAACACCATCGGCAGGGAAACCTCCGCCAGGTCGACGACGTCGACGTCCAGATCCTCGTGCCCCCGGGCCCGGCCCGCGAACCAGTCCGCGACGGTCAGGCCGAGCCGACCTTCCCGGACACTGCCGACGATCACCGCTAGCCGGATCGGCTCTTCGGGCATGACGGTCCTCCGCTGGTCGCACTGGTCACAGTGGGCTTGTCCGCGCCCTTGCGGCGCCGTGTGAACAGGGTCGTACCTCAACCTTGGTTCACGTCAAGTCGGGCCAGCGCGGAGACCTGCTTGGACAGGGCCGAGTCGCTGGTGTCGACCGCGTCGCGCAGGAAGCCGGAGTCCACCCAGCCGGCCGGCGCCGGCGGCGCCACGATCGACAGCCGAGCCAGGACGTGCAGGAACTCGTCGAAGGACGGGTCCATCAACCTTGCCCGTCCCGCCGCTGCATGATCGACTTGGTGGTCCCGCGGAGCAGCGGCGTGGCCGCGACGTACGTCAGGGCCGTGACGGCCGCGGCGAGCGTGTCCTTCGCGGACAGGCCGAGGGCCTCGGCCGCCCACTCGGACGCGAGGAAGAGCAGCAGGGGCCGGCCGCCCAGCTCAGGTGGAACAGCAACTCCAGGCGGTCGGACAGCCCCCGCCTAGGCTTTGCGGGCGAGCAGCTGGATCTCCTTGAACTGCCGCCGGTCGGTGGGCTGAGGCTCGCGAACCATCCGGGCCACCTCGACCAACCCGGACTTGAGCAGCATCGCGGCGAGGTGATCAGGCCACCAGCGATAGGCCGGCGCGACCGTGTGGTCGAAGACCTGCGTCGGGCGAGACGGATCATCGCTTGCCGAAAAGCCGACCAGAAGGTGGCCGCCAGGTGCCAGCACACGGTGGAACTCCGCCAGGATGACGGGGAGTTCCCGCGGCGGAGTGTGGATGATGGACCAGCGTGAGAGTACGCCGCCCAGCGCGCCGTCGGCGATGTCCAACGCGGCCATCGAGCCCACGTCGAACCGCAGGCCCGGATAGGCCTGTCGAGCCAACTTGATCATCGCAGGAGAGGCATCAACACCGAACGCCGCCACCCCCAGCTCGTCCAGATAAGCGGTGATATGGCCAGGCCCACACCCCAGGTCTGCGATCTGACCGTCCCCACTCGCACTTACGACCTCGGCGAAGGCACCCAAGATCGCACGGTCCAGGGGACTGTCACGCAGCGTGTCGCGGAACAGCTGCGCATAGGTGAGGGCAGCAGCGTCGTAAGCCTCGCGGGTGACACTGAGGACATCGTGTTCGACCATGCTCGCGACAGTAGTTCCCGGCGCTGAGGCGAGTCGAGAGAATCACGATCGCCCTGAGCGGGCGGTGGCCGCAAGCCCTCGCCGAACTGATCAACCAGTGCGCGCAAGTTGCGCGACCGGCCGGCGTCGTGCCACTCGGCCACGTCGCCCCCGGTGGCGACGGCGGCCGCACCGCTGGAGGGGTCATCCCGAGGAGTCGAGGTGGCACTTGAGGGCCTCCATGATCTCGGCGAGCGCCTCCAGTTGCGGGACGGTGAGCACGTCGGCGAAGTGGGTTCGGACCGCCCGCGAATGCCCCTTGGCCGCACGGAGAAAGGCGGCGCGGCCTTCATCGGTCAAGTGGACCTCGGCAACCCGGTTGTCGGCTTGGTGGCGGCTGCGTCGGATCAGCCCGCGGCGTTCCATGCGGGCGAGATGGTGCGACAGGCGACTCTGCTCCCAGCCGATCAGGTCGGCCAACTCGGTCGAGCGGACCGTCCGCTCACCCCGCTCGTGCAGGGTCACCAGGACGGGGTAGTCGCTGCCGGAAAGCCCGGAGTCCGCCATCAGCAGCTGATCCAGACGTTGCCGCAGCAGCGGTGTGATCTCGATGAGCCCGCGCCAGGCCCTGAGCTCGACCGGGTTCAGGCTCCCGGGTTCTGCCGCCTCGTCCGTCACTGTCTGAACCTAGCAATCGCTCGACGAGCCCCGATCACGCGGTTTTCTTGACGTGTCATATATCGTACTGAAAGTCCGTGCCCGAGCCGGGCGCGACCATGGTGAGGAGTACGCGATGGCAACGATCGAGCAGCTCATGCACGCGAACCTACTGGAGGTCTTCAACGAGCGCGACAGTGAGCGGCGCCGGGCGGCGATTGTCCGGGTATACGCCCCCGGGGTCCGGTTCTCCGACCCGGAGGAGACGGTGGAGGGCCACGACGCACTCGATGCCAAGGCCCAGAAGATCCTCGACGACGCGCCGGGCTTCGTCTTCACGCCCGGCGGCCCGGTCCAGGTCAGCCAGGACCTCGGCTACCTTCCGTGGAACTTCGGACCGGCGGGACAGCCGCCCGTGGTGCACGGCGTCGACATCGCACTGGTCGCGGACGGCCTGATCACCACCGTGCACACACTGCTGCTCACCGACTGATGGCCGAAGAATACGGAGTCCTGGGCGCCACCGGCCGGCAGGGCGGCGCGGTGGTACGGGCCCTACGAGACCGCGGCCTCGCCGTCCGGGCACTGGTCCGCCGCATCGACGACCCCGGCAGCCGGGCAATGGCAGCGCGGGGAGTACGGGTGGTCCGCGCCGACACCGACGATCCGACGAGCCTGCCCGCGGCATTCGCCGAGCTGGCCGGGCTGTTCGCCATGACGGTGTTCGCCGGCCACGGTACGGCGGGAGAGGTCGTCCAGGGCCGGGCGGTCGCCGACGCGGCGGTCGCGGCCGGGGTGCCGCACGTGGTCTACAGCTCCGTGGGGGGCGCCGACCGCGGCTCCGGCGTGCCGCACTTCGAAAGCAAGTGGGCGGTGGAGCGGTACCTGCGCGACCGCGGCCTGCGGACCACTGTCGTGCGGCCGGTGTTCTTCATGGACAACTTTGTCACCGCCATGGCGCCGGTACGGGAGCCGGAAGCACTGGTGATCCGCAGTCCCCTGCTGCCCGATGTACCGCTACAGATGATCGCCGTGCGCGACATCGGCGCGGTGGTCGCCGCCGTGCTCACCGACCCGCGGCTCGTGCCCTCGGGCGCGGTGGAGGTCGCCGGCGACGAGCTGACACCCGAGCAGATCGCCGAGGCGTTCGGACGGCGGACCCGAACGGCCGTCCGGTTCGAGACCGTCCCGATCGCCACGGTCGACGACGACGACAGCCGGGCGATGTTCACCTGGCTGGGCCGGACGCCCGCGTACCAGGCCGACTTCGCTCTGACGAGGAAGTTGCAACCTGCGGTGCGGACCTTCGACACGTTCCTTGCCGGGTCGGCCGAGCGCTGGTGAGGGTCGCCAACGGCGGCCTCGTCGTCCGGTCGCCGGAGCGACAAGCCGGCTGCGGTGGGCCGCCACGGCGGCCAGTCGCGACGCTACGGGAGGGTTCTGGTCGCGATTGGGGTCGGTACTGATGGTCAAGGAGGCGGTCATGCAGGCGGCACCGGTGCGACGGGCGGCGGGGAAAACCCGGTGACGGAGATCCTCACCGCGGACGGCGTCGCGAGGAGGTCTCCCGCCGGTCCGGCCGGGGCGCGCCCGTCGACGTGCTGCTGCTGGACGTCTTCTACATGGCCGCACTGTCCTACACCCGCACCGACGGCCCATCCCGGGCCTTCTACCAGCGCAAGCGAGCCGAGAACAAGATCTATACCCAGGCCCTACTCGCCTTGGCCCGACGCCTGGTCGACGTGCTCCGGGCACTGCCACGCGACAACCGGACCTTCTCGCCGATCGTGCCGCAGCAGGTCACCGCAGTGGCCGCTTGACATGGTCATTGATATTCCCTTCGCCGAACCTGGTCATTGCGTGCCCAGAACGCCCGCGAGGAAGGCGATGCCCTGGCTGATCGCGCCCTGAGCGGCGAAGGTGTGCCGCAGGGGATTGAGACCGACGAAGTCGTGGATGATGCCCCCGTAGCGCACCGTGGTCACCGGGACGCCGGCCGCGCGGAGCTTCGCCGCGTACGCCTCGCCCTCGTCGCGCAGGACGTCGGCCTCGGCGACGACCACGAGAGCCTGGGGCAGTCCGGCGAGATCCTCGAGGGAGGCCCGCAGCGGAGAGGCGGTGATCTCGGCGCGTTCGGCGGGGTCGGTGGTGTACTGGTCCCAGAACCACTTCATGCCCTCGCGGGTGAGGAAGTAGCCCTCGCTGAACTGCTGGTAGGAACCGGTGTCGAAGGCGGCGTCGGTCACGGGGTAATACAGGAGCTGACCCCTGAACTCGATTCCGCCGCGCTGCTTGGCCAGCAGCGTGGTGACCGTCGCCATGTTGCCGCCGACGGAGTCACCGGCCACCGCAACGCGTGAGGGGTCCAGCGACTCCTCCGGACCGTGGTCGCGGATCCATGTGGCGACGGCGTAGACCTGCTCGATCTGCGTCGGATATTTCGCTTCGGGGGCCAGGTCGTAGTCGGGGAACACCACCGCGGCACCCACGCCCACCGCCAGTTCGCGCACAAGACGGTCGTGGGTCTGCGGTCCCCCGAACACCCAGCCGAGCCCGTGCACGTAGAGGATCACCGGCAGGACCCCGGTCGCGTTCTTCGGCCGCACGATGCGTACCCGCACCGTGCCCGTAGGGCCACCCTCGACCACCACGTCCGATACGTCGGCCTCCGGCACCGTTGGAGACGGGTCGGTCTGCACCCGGACGGCGATGCGTCGGCCCTCTTGCGGCGGCAGCTGGTAGAGGAACGGCGGAGTGGCGTTGGCGTCGGCGAACGCCTTCGCGACCTTCTCCAGGACAGGCTTGATCTCAGTCATCGAACACCTCACGATTCGGCTGCACCCTGCGCGTGCGATCGCCTCGAATGGAACCTACATGACACGTCATGCAAACCCAAGGCGATCTTCCCTCGCCGCGGCAGGTTCACGCTGGGGACCGTACGGTTTTCGGCTCCTGCGGAAACACCAAAAATCCGGGGAACGTGAGCACCCGGATGTCCCCGGCCGATGAGCAATCGGCCTGGTTCGAGCTTCGACTCCGGTTACTCGGCGTTTGCTTCCAGGAGCCTTGGAAGGTGTCGTGCTTCGCTAGGAAAAGCGTGCCCGGCCTCGGTAGGCGCCAAGGGTTGAGCGCGGTTGATGATGGCGAAGCCGGACAAGCCGTATTTGTAAATCTTTTCACCAGGATGTTCGGCTGGTGAGAAGATCGGGGGTGCTCCGAATAGCAAACGCAGTACTCGCACGATTACCGGAACCGATGCACGCACTTGCGCTGAAGCACCGTGAACCGCTGAAGTTCGCGGTGGTGGGTGGAACAGCGTTCTTAGTGGACAACACGGTGTT